>NZ_JBNPXA010000004.1:0-373553 GCF_050433545.1 Rhodococcus sp. BE178
GGCCGCGCCCAGGGCACCTGCTCGGTGCGGACCCCGCAGTTCGGGCAGGCCACCCGCCGGATCTGGTAGACGAGCCAGAGCCGTCGGGTGCCCAGATCGAGGTGGCGCCAGCGGCGGCGGGCGCGGTCGTAGCCGGCGGCTCCGGTGTGACCGCAGGGGCAGGTCGAGCGGCGGGCTCTCAGGCGTAGTTCGACCTCGACATCGGTTTCGGTGATGGACACCGCAGCAACCGATGCGCCGGGAATTTCGAGCAGCCTGTTAAATGCAGTATTGACGCGCACGTGTAGCGGAGCCCCTGGGTTGAGGTTGGTGTGGTAACCCCGAAACCTAGAGGTGCTGCACGTGCGCGTCTTCTATCTCACCGGCGAAACGCCGATCAATGCGTCCAACAACACAACCCGCCCTGAACAGGGGAAAGGCGCCCACGCAAACCCGAGGAGCGCCACATCAGTTCGAACTAGACTGGCAGTATGAATCCGGGGGGAATCATCGAATCAGGCGCAGCTGCCTTACCGCTGCACGCCGAGGACGTGCGCGCGCTCCCCGAATCCGAGCTCCTGGCCGCCGCGGTCGCCATCTCCCGCGAGATCGAACGCCTCGAAACACTCCGCGTCGCCGCGGTCGCCGAAATCGACGAGCGCGCAGTCTCGTTCGACGCGATCGGCTTCCGCACCGTCAAACTCTGGCTCGCATCGACGACCCTGCTCGAAGTACCCGCCGCCGCACGGATCCTCGCCCTCGGTAAAGCCCTCCGACGCCAACCCGAGATCGCCGACGCCTACGACAATCTGTGCATCTCCGCCGACCACGCCGGTTTGATCGCCAAGTTCTGCGAGACGCCGCCCCGCGGCATGCCCGACGAAGCCCTCGATTCATGCCGAAACGTGCTGCTGGACTGCGCCACCGGACCCGCCGCCACCACCGACACCGTCCGCGGCGCGATAGCGAAACTCGAGCGGATCTTCGAATCCGACGACCTGCCCGCCAGCGAAGACACCGACCGCAACGAACTCCACGCCTCCAAGACTTTGAAACGGGCGCGTCGCCGTCAAAGGCGACTTCGACTCCGTCACAGGCGAAATGCTCCTCACCGCACTATCGGCCCTCACCAAACCGAGGAACCCGGTCGACGACCCCGCCGGCATGCGCATGCGCACCCCCGGACAACGACGCGCCGAAGCATTCACCAAGATCCTGCGCCACTACCTCAACTCCGGCGACGCCCCCGCCGAAGGCGGCGAACGCCCGCACCTGTCACTACACGTGAACGCCCGCGACCTCGCCCGCACCGAGCCGAACACTGACGACCACGCCGACACAGGCAGCAGCACGCCCACCGATCACGCGGACATGGCGGGAGACAAGGACGTCGCCTGGATGCCGTGGATGGGACCGCTCACCATCGCAACCGCCCGCCGCATCGCCTGCGACTGCGACCTCACCCCCGTCGTCATGGACGACGGCGTACCACTCGACCTCGGCCGCACCACCCGCACCGTATCCAAGAAACAACGCCGAGCCCTCGCCGCCCGCGACAACGGCTGCGCCTTCCCCGGCTGCGGCGAACCACCCGCCCACTGCGAAGGCCACCATATAGAACACTGGGCAGACGGCGGACCCACCGACCTCGACAACCTCGTACTCCTGTGCCGCTACCACCACCGACTACTCCACCACTCGCACTGGGAAGTCGAGATCGGCACCGACCGCCACCCGTGGTTCACCCCACCGAGTTCGGTCGACCCGTACAAGAAGCCGATACCAGCGCACAATCGCGCAGGACCACTCGCCGCGTAGGAGCGGGAGAGACGTTCTAGTCCTCTGTGTCCGCGAGCCGACGCCGCAGGTGCTCGCGCTCGGGTTCGGTCCCGGCCAGTTCGAGGGCGCGGCGGTACGCCTCGGCGGCCTCCTCGCGTCGTCCGACCCGGGCCAACAGTTCCGCGCGCGCCGCGGCGTACGGATGGTGGTCGCGCAGACGCGGTTCGTCGGCCAGATCGTCGAGCAGCGCGAGACCCGCCTCCGGCCCGTCCCGCATCGCGACCGCCACTGCCCGGTTGAGCGCGACGACCGGAGACGGAGTGAGCGCGAGCAACACGTCGTAGAGCCCCACGATCTGCGGCCAGTCGGTGCTCGCGACATCAGCGGCCTCGTCGTGCAGCGCGGCGATCGCGGCCTGCACGCCGTACGGTCCGGGCCGTCCCCCGGTGAGAGACACCAACACCAGGGCGCTGCCTTCCTCGATCATCACGCGATCCCACCGGTCACGGTCCTGATCTTCGAGCAGCACCTGCGCACCGCCGGGCCCCGTGCGGGCGTCGCGACGGGCGTGGGTCAGCAGCATCAGCGCGAGGAGACCGGACACCTCACGCTGGTCCGGCATCAGCCGGTGCAGGATCCGCGTCAGGCGGATCGCCTCGTCTGCGACGTCGACACGCTGCAGGTTCTCCCCGGCGCTGGCGGCGTAGCCCTCGGTGAAGATCGAGTACAGGACCTGCAGGACACCCGGAAGGCGCTGCGGCAGCTCGTCGGCGCCGGGAACCCGGAACGGGATCCGTGCCTGCCGAATCTTCTTCTTGGCCCGAACGATCCGCTGCGCCATGGTGGCGGTGGGGACGAGGAACGCCCGCGCAACCTCACCGGTGGTGAGCCCGGCGAGGCACCGCAGGGTCAGGGCCGTCCGATCCTCGGCCGGCAGCGCCGGGTGCGCGCACGTGAAGAACAGTTGCAGCCGGTCGTCGGGAAGTTCGCTGCCGACGTCCGGCGGTGGCGTGGAAGCTGCGCGATCCGCCTCGACCTGGAGGACCGCGACACGGGCGGCGAGCGCCTGGTCGCGCCGCAACCGGTCGACGGCCTTGCGCCGCGCCGTCGTCAACAGCCAGGCACCGGGCTTGGACGGCACCCCGTCCACCGGCCAGTGCCGCAGCGCCGACTCGATCGCGTCGGAAGTTATCTCCTCCGCCAGGTCGAGATCACCGAATCGGCTCACCAGCGCGGCGAGCAGGCGGCCGCGTTCCTCCCGGAAGACCGCCTCGACGGACGCATCCGCGCCGGAGGCCTCCTGGTCGGCCCCGCGGCCACCTGCCTGCCCGTCCATCGACGGTCAGTTCCCGAAGTCGGCGATCGGACGCACCACGATCCGGCCGCCGCCGCGCGAGCCCGGGCAGCGGGCCGCCCAGTCGAGCGCGACGTCGAGGTCCGGCACGTCGATCACGTAGAAGCCGCCCAGGACCTCCCGTGTTTCCGCGAACGGGCCGTCGGTGGTGATCGTGCGGTCGCCGCCCCGCCCCACCTGCACGCTCGTCGCGGTGGTGAGATCGGCCAACGACTCCCCCGAGACGAAGATGCCGGCGTCCTTGACCTCCTTGTCGTAGACCATCCAGTCCTCGGGGGTGCAGCCGGCGGCACCGGCGTCGGCGGATTCGGCGTTGATCAGCAGCAGGTACTTCATGGTTGTGGCTCCTTCGTTTCGAGGCGGGTTGAATGCCGTACACCGTGACGACGAACGGACCGCGGCCGAATCGACAGGTCCTCCGAGATTCTCCGAACTTTCTCCCCCGGTCGGTCAGTCGAGCCCCGCCAGGAATTCGAGCATCGCTGCGTTGACGCGTTCCGGCGCCTCCATCTGCACGAAATGTCCGACGTCCGGGATCACGTGGGTGGACACGAGGCCGGGGACCATCCGGCTCATCGTCTCGAACGGATCCTGGCCCATCATCTCGAGCACCGGGTCCTTCGCGCCTGCCACGAACGTGACGGGGACGGTGATCGGACGATCGTGCAGCTCCTCGTTCTGCTCCCACACGTAGTCGTCGGCGCGATACCAGTTCAGTCCGCCGGTGAAACCGGTCCGCGTGAACTCCCGTACGTAGTAGTCGAACTCGTCTTCACTGAGCCACGACCACGGCAGTGCGGGCGGCTCGGGCAGCACGTCGAGGTACCCGTTGCCCTCGGACGGGAAGTCCCAGCAGTCGAGATAGCGGTAGGCACCGCTGAGCGCGTGGAAGATCTTGGCGAGGAACGCCTTCGGGTTGCCTCCGAGCTCGCGGTCGGCCGGGCCGTGCTCCTGGAAGTAGTGCAGGTGCACGAAGTGCTGGGAGGCGAGGTACCGGAATCCGATCGTCGGCTGGATCGGCTGGCGCGGCATGCGCGGCACGCTGAGCTGCATGAGCGCCCGCACGCGGCCGGGCGCCCACGTGGGCAGGTCCCACACCAGCTGCGCACCGAAGTCGTGGCCCGCGAAGACCGCGTCCTCGATCCCGAGGGCGTCGAGGAGCCCGACCATGTCATCGACGGTGTGCCGGCGATCGTACGAACGCGGATCCGACGGCGCGTCGGTGCGGCCGTAGCCGCGCATGTCGGGGGCGATCACCCGGTAGCCCGCCGCGGCGAGCGCGGGCAACTGATGCCGCCAGCTGTACCAGAGACCCGGGAAGCCGTGACACAGCACGACGGGTGGGCCCTCCCCCTGCTCGGCGATATGCATGTCGATGTCGCCGACGCGAACGCTCCGGTGGCTGAGTGCGCTGACAGGATCGGTCATTTCGGGATATTACGTCACCTGCAGGCGCGGGCGGAGCCAATCGACGACGTCGTCGAGCACCTTCTCCTGTTCGGGCTCGTTGAACACCTCGTGGTACAGACCGTCGTACGCCTTGAACGTCAAGTCCTTCGATCCGGTGCGAGAGGCGATCATCCGACTGCCGGAAATGTCGGCGAGATGATCCTCGGTGCCGTGCATGACGAGCATCGGCAGGGTCAGAGACGGCAACCGGGCCGGGAAACTCTCGGCGGCGATGATCATCCCGCGTGCGATGCCCGCCTTGACCTTTCCGTGATAAACCAGCGGGTCGGACTCGTACGCCGCGACCACGGCAGGGTCGCGCGAGACCGCCTTCGCATCGAGGGTCTCGACGGGTACACCGGGGGCGAAGCGTCCGAGGAGCTTCCCGATCTCGATCACGACCTTGGGCTTACCCGTGGCGACGTCGACCGCCGGCGCCGACAGGATCAGACCCGCCAGCTCGTCCTGATGGTCGAGCGCATACGACAGCGAAATGGCGCCACCCATGCTGTGGCCCAGCAGGAATCGGTCGAGGCCCGGATTCTCGGTGATCGCGATCGCGGACAACCGGTGGAGATCGTCGGTGAATTCCGACCACTCGCGCAGCTCGATCGGCCTGCCACCCGACCGGCCGTGACCGCGATGGTCGGGCGCGTACACCACCAGACCCAGCCCGGTGAGCCGCGCGACCACGTGGTCGTACCGGCGAGCGTGCTCGCCCAGACCGTGCGCGAGCAGGAGGATGCCGGTCGGCGGGCCGTCCGGCCGCCAGACGTCGTACACGATGCGGGTGCCGTGCACCCCGGTGAATTCCGACTCTGTGTGCTGCACGAATGCGAGTGTAGGTCGGTCGACGCCGACATGGGGCGCTTGTCAGTCGCCGGTTCGGCCGGGCACGATGAAAATGTCCCCGAGGAGTGGCGATGAGTGCAATCGATGCGCCCTGCCTGCGGTACACCGACCAGACGGGGTGTCCGCGCGAGTTGACGCTGTCCGTGGATACCCCGCGGGTGACGGTGGGCCGCTCGTCCGAAGCGGACGTGGCGCTGGTGTCGGATCCGGAGGTGTCGCGGCTGCACGCGACGATCGAATGGATCGGCACCGACTGGACGATCGCCGACGACGGCCTGTCCCGCAACGGCACCTTCGTCAATGGTGAACGCATCTCAGGCCGACGACGGCTACGCAACGGCGACAGCATCCGGATCGGCAACTCGGCGTTCGTGTTCCGCGACCTGTCCGGGCAGGGTGGGGACCCGACGCGCATCGCCGTGGACATTCCGACCGTCCGTTCTCTGACGCAGACGCAACGGACCATCCTGGTCGCCCTGTGCCGGCCGTACAAGCACAACGCGGCGTTCGCGAACCCGGCGTCCAATCAGCAGATCGCCGACGAGGTGTTCCTCAGCGTGGATGCGGTCAAGACACACCTGCGGGCCCTGTTCGCCAAGTTCGGCGTCGAGAAGCTGCCGCAGAACCAGAAGCGACTCCGGCTGGTCGAGAAGGCACTGCACAGCGGCGTGATCACCGAGCACGATCTGTGAGGGGCTCAGGCCGCCGGTTCCACGACCCGGGGTGACTGCGCCCGGAGTCGGCCGAGTGCGCGGTGCTGCGCGATCCGGACCGCCCCCGCCGTCGTGCCGAGGGCCGCCGCGGTCTCCGCCGCCGACATCCCCCACATCACCCGCATCACCACGACCTCGCGGTACCGCTCCGGCAGCGAGTCGACGAGCGCGCGGGCATGCGCGCCGCGTTCGGAGGCGATTGCCCGCTCCGCGGGGCCGGCGTCCGGGCAGACAGGGTCGGTGGCCTCGTCGAGCGGGTCGCAGGTTCGTCCGGCGGCGCGGCGTGCGTCCACCACCTTGTGCCCGGCGATCGCGTACACGTAGGTCAGGAACGACGCGCCCTGCTCCCGGTACCGCGGCAGCGCCGTCAACACGGCGACGCAGACCTCGTGAGCGACGTCCTCGGCGACCTCGCGCAGCGCCCCACGCCCCAACCTGGCGTAGCAGTAGCGGCGCACCAGGGGGTAGACCACGGCGAGTACTTCCGAACGCGCTTCGTCGTCGCCTTCGACGGCGCTGGGCACCCAGTCCTCCAGGACCTCGCGGGCCCGAGCGGCGGTGATCTCACCGATCCGCTTCGTGTTGCAGACGATCCCGTACATGTCGTTCTCCCTCGCCGGGCGGCACGGTCGACCGCTCCATACATTCGATCCTCGGCGCGTCGCGGCCGTCCCGACAGACACCCTCGGGTGGGAGTCGCACACCCCGCCGACGTCGAGCTGTTCCGCTTGTCGGGGGGCGCCACTAGGGTTCGGGACATGACCGTTGAGCAGAGCGTCGACGACCAATTCCTCGCTGCCGCAGATCCTTACCGGCGCGAACTACTGGCGCACTGCTACCGGATGATGGGGTCGATCCACGACGCCGAGGACCTGCTGCAAGAGACGCTCGTGCGAGCGTGGCGTGGGTACGGCAACTTCGACGGCCGGTCGTCGATCCGCACGTGGCTGCACCGGATCGCGACCAACACGTGCCTGACGGCGCTCGAGGGCCGGGCCCGCCGCCCGCTGCCGACCGGCCTGGGCGCGCCCAGTTCCGACCCGTCCGACGACCTGATCGAGCGCGGCGAGGTGCCGTGGCTCGAGCCGATTCCGGATTCGATGGTGTGGGGCGATTCGGGCCGGGGTGCGGACGATCCCGCGACCGTCGTGGCGGAACGCGAATCGGTGCGGCTGGCGTTCGTCGCGGCGCTGCAGCACCTGTCGGCCCGTCAGCGCGCGGTGCTGGTGCTGCGGGACGTGCTGCAGTGGAAGGCCGCCGAAGTGGCCGCCGCCCTGGACACGTCCACGGCGGCGGTGAACAGTCTGTTGCAGCGGGCCCGAGCACAACTGTCCGAGGCGACGCCCACCCCGGACACCCTGGTCGAACCCGAGTCGGACGAGACCCGCGAACTGCTGCGCCGGTACGTCGACGGATTCGAACGGTACGACATCGACGGGCTGGTGGAGATGTTCACCCGCGACGCCGTGTGGGAGATGCCGCCATTCGTCGGGTGGTACGTCGGTGGTGCCGACATCGCGCGCCTCATCAAGGAGAAGTGCCCCGCTCAGGGCGCCGGCGACATGCGGCTGCTCCCGACGTCGGCGAACGGGCAACCCGCGCTCGGCCTGTACATGCGGGACGAGGACGGCATCCACCGACCGTTCCAACTGCATGTCCTGGACGTCACCGAGCACGGGGTCGCGCACGTCACGTGCTTCTTCGACACCGAACTGTTCGACAGATTCGGCCTGCCCGCCCACCCCTGACGGCTACTGCCCGGTCGCGGCCGGATCCATCCACATGACCTCCCACACGTGGTTGTCGAGGTCGCGGAAGGACCGCCCGTACATGAACCCGTGATCCTGCGGGTCCATCCACTTCGTTCCGCCGGCCGCGATGGCGGCGTCGACCAGCGAGTCCACACCCTCGCGGCTGTCGGCGGAGATGCACGTGAGCACCTCGCGGCTCTTCGTGGTGTCGCAGATGTCGTCGGCGATGAAGTCGCGGAAGCGGCTCTCCTGCAGCAGCATGATCCACGCCGAGTCATTGACGGCCATGCACGCGGTGCTCTCGTCGCAGAACTGCTCGTTGAACTCGAAGCCGAGGTCCCCGAAGAACTTCCGGGTGGCAGCGACGTTCTCGACCGGCAGGTTCACGAAGATCAATCGGGACATCGGGGGTCTCCTGACTCGAGGGGGATGTTCGGGTGGGGTGAGCCTGCGAGATGCTCACACCAGGACAGACCTGTGCCGCGCGAAAAACTCATCGCACGCACCGGACGGACCAGGGAAAGGGGTATGCACACCGGCGTCGCGGTGGTGTCATGGATTCATGAGTGAGGACAAGCGCCACTTCGTAGCAAACCGACTCGACGGCATCATCCACACGCTCGAGCTGAACGCACCGACCGAGGACGAGCCGTCGCCGGTGCCCACCGCGAACGGCTTCACCGGATCGCTCGCCGAGGCACAACGCCACCGCGCCGAGCTGGAATCCGCGACCCCCGAGCGGGTGGACCAGATCGCCGCGGGCTACCCGGAGATCGCGACGGACTGGGCGCAGAAACAACCGACCTGACGGCCGCGACACGGCAGTCGGTACCCCCAAGTCAGTACCCCAGGCCGTCCGGCAGTCCGAGATCGTCGAGTCTCTTGATCCGGCGGTGCTCACGCAGGACCAGTACCGGCCCGACCACCAGGCTCACCGCGCAGATCGTCCCGGCGATCCACGCCCAGCCCTGGAACCCGTAGCCTGCCGCGACCAACGCCATACCGAGCGTCACGATCCCGATCCCGACCAGCGCGTAACCGGGCCAGTTGCGGGTGTCCTCGATCGCTTCGCCCGGATGTTCGTGCACCCGGCCGGAGGAGTTCCGCGGGTCGTCTTCGAAGTAGTTCACAAAAGCCTCCCGGTCCGACGTTCCGTTTGCGCTCTCGTACTGCACTCGTGGTGATTGTCCCCCTGCACCGGAACTCTGCGCACGATTACCGACAGTTCGACAACCCACCCGAGGTGTCCGCCTCCGCCACCTCGGTGAGTCCGCGCCATCCCCCGGGCCACTGTCCGCACCGCGCCCCACCCACGAGATTGGTAGATACACACCACCTCGACCCGGGAGGGCGTCATGACCACGAAGCGCAGCACCGACGCCGACCACGGTCGTCGGCACATCGTGCAGTCCGAGGACGGGGTGGCGCTCGCGGTACGTGAGTACGGGCCGTCCGACGCACCGGTGACCGCGGTGTTCGTGCACGGGCACTGCCTGCACTCGCATTCGTGGGCGCGACTGCGCTCGCACCTGGTCCGCGAGTGGGGTCCGTCGGTCCGGATGGTCTTCTACGATCACCGCGGCCACGGCGCGTCGGGCAGCGCGCCCGCCCACACGTACACGATCGACCAACTGGGACGCGACCTCGACGCGGTGATCCGGGCGACCGTTCCGACCGGGCCCGTCGTGCTGGTGGGTCACTCGATGGGCGGCATGGCCGCGCTGGCCTACACCCGTCAGAACCCGGCCGCGGTCGGCTCGCGCGTCGTGGGCGTCGGCCTGCTGTCGACCGCCGCGAGCGACATCACCCGCTCCGGGCTCGGCCGGTTCCTGCGGCACCCGGTGATGTCGCTGTTCCAGTTCGGTGTCGAACGGGTGCCCCGGCTGATGCAACGCGTCCTGACGCACACCCTCGACAACCAGACATCGGTCGTGACGATGTACGGATTCCTCCGGTCGTTCGTCGGACTGGACGAGTCCGGTTCCCTCGCGGCGCTGCGCACCATCCCGTCGCTCGTGCTCGGCGGCACGGCCGATCTGCTGACACCGTTCGAACATTCGGTGGCGATCGCGGCCGATCTACCGTCCGCCGAACTGGTGCGGCTGGACGACGCGGGGCATTCGGTGATCCTGGACCAGGCCGCCGACGTCGCGCACGCGCTGGTCCGGCTCGTCGCCCGGGCCGGCGACCACTACGCGGCCGCACCGTCCACGACACGGCTCTCGGCGGTCGTGTGACGGCCCCGCGACGTCGCCTCGAGTGCGTCGGATTCGGCACAGTCCCTGAGCAATTCGGACCGGTAGTACTCACCGGGTTCGTCGGCGCACGCACACTGCTCGACGCCCTTCGCGAGCTTCCCGCCGGACGACCGCGGAAGCTCGTCCACGACCACGAGATGCTCGGGGTGGAGCTCCTTGGAGACGGCGGGATGGGTCTCGACTTCCTGCCCCACCTGCGGTGCCGAGATGTTCTTGCCTCCAGGCCTTCGCCGCCGGCACACAGGTCGCATGGCTCGCGGAACTGTTCGCCACCAAGTCGCGCGCCGCGGGCATCGGCATCGCGGTCTCGCTCGCGGCCGCGATTTTCGGCGGCACCGCGCCGTATCTCAATTCGTGGCTGACGTCCCGTGGCATCCCCGACCTCTTCACGTGGCATGTCGTCACGCTCGCCCTGTGCGTCGCGCTTGCAGCCTTCTTCACCCGCGAGACCAAGGGCGTGTTGCTGACCGCGATCGAGTCCCCCGAACAGGTCCCTCACACCTCCTGAACCGCGTCGGCGATTCCCCGCCTGCACCCGGAGGGTTGTGGAAGTATTTACTTGACGTGCACGTGGCCTCGAATTGTGGTCACGTGCACGTTCAGGGTTTCGTGGGGGCACGATTCCGACCATCGACGAATGTCGGTGGACGACTGGGGGTGTGTGAGTGGGACCGCAATACGAACAACCGAGTCCGGGCCGACAGCGCGACCGTGCACGAAGATTCCTGCTCGATCGCCCTCGGCTGTTCGCGCTGATATCGGAACTACCCGCCTTGACCGTTGTTCGTGGGCCCCGCGGCGCAGGGAAGACCGCCTTCGCGACGACCTGGATCGCATCCGCGCAGCGCCCGTCGGGGCCGATCGTGATGATGGACACCCCCGCACCACACACCGCACCGGACGACTACTGGAACACCGTGGCGGCCCGCGTCGACGCGGCACTCGAATCCACTCCCGCGGCGGCCTCCGACCCCGTCGTACTCGTCCTCGACGACATCGATCGTCTGCATGATCCGGCGGCCGAACTCCGCATTCTCGGACTCCTCGACCTGGATCCGCGGTTGCACGTCGTCGCGACGACGCGGGATTCGTGCGTCTTCAGCGACGCGATGCTCGACGTCGACCATGTCGCGATCTCACCCACCGATCTGCTGTTCACGCTCGACGAATCACGTGCGGTGCTGTGTGCGCACGGCACCGAAGCGGCACCGCACCTTCTGGCGATGGTGCAGGACCTCACCGGGGGCTTCCCGCCCCTCGTGCAGGCCGCCGTGGCCGTCGTCCGCCCGTTCGGCATCGACTTCGAGCAGAGCCGAGAACTCGCCCTGAGCGCCCTCGAACGATCGATCGACCGCTTTGTCGATCGGGAGATCCTGCGCGACGAGGAGCTCTCGGAACTGCGGGACTTCATGCTCACGACGTCGGCGGCGAAAACCCTCACCGCCGAGATCGCCGCGATGCTGACCGCGGACCACACCGCCCACGACATGCTTCGGGAACTCGAAGCAGCCGGCGTGCTCGTCCGCCTGCCGTGGCCGAAGGACACCGAGTGGCAGTACCCACCGCCGATCCGGGAGTCCCTGATGCGCGATGTCCGCAACGAGGCCCCGGAAGGTCCGCTGCGCGCATCGAGCGACCTGGCTCGATGGTTCCTTCAGCAGGACGATGTCGCTCAGGCACTCGTCTACGCCGTCGAGGGGCGGGACTGGGACCAGGCGGTGTCGATTCTCAAGGCCAACTGGGTGGTGCTGATCTCGCGGCACTTCCGCCTGGTCCGCGAAAGCCTGGCGGCGCTGCCCGAACACGCGGTCGCCGACGACCTCACGATCCGAGCGGGCCGGGAGCTGTTCCTGCGGTTCGGCGCCGACTCGGCGCAGCTGCCCGATCTCGCGCCGCCGACCGTCGATGTCGATACGGCGGCGCGCGGCCCGGCGATCGCGGACGTGCTCGCGGTGAGCAGCGTGCAGTCGTTCATCCTGCGGATCGCCGGCAATCTCACGCAGGCGTCCGAGCTGACCGTGCGCATGTCGGAACTCGGTGATCGCGCGCTCGAGTTGCAGCCCGACACGGTGTCCGCGTTCCTTCCCCTGCTGCGGCTGCAGTGGGGTATCACGCAGCAGTTGCACGGCGACCTTTCCCGATCCTCTGCCGAACTCCGCCGTGCCTACAACAGCAACCGTCCGGCCGGAACCGACTTCGTCGCCCGCAACGCCGCCGGAAGCCTCGCACTCAACTACGCCCTGATCGGCGAGTTGGGCCACGCCGAGACCTGGCTCGAGCGGGAACGCCGACACGAGGACGCCGCGGCCTGGGTCACCGCGATGGTTCGGGTCGGCGGGCTCGTAGCAGGCGCGCTGGTCGCCCTGGACCGGATGGAGCTCGACGTCGCCGCCAAGATCCTCGCCGAACTGGGCGACCTGCCGGACGACGAGGAGCTGTGGGCGTTCGCGCTGTACGCGCACTGCCAGCTGGAACTCGTGAGCGGGCAGGCCGGAGCGGGACTCGACCGGATGCACCGGGCGAGCGCGGTCTACGAGCGGTGGTTCACTCCGGGATCGATCGCGGCGGCGCTGCTCACGGCGACCGAGGCCGACCTGTACTCGGCGCTGGGGCGAGGCAACGAGGCGTGGCGGACCGTCGAGAAGACACCCGGCCGAGGACCGTGGACGTCGATGGCCCGTGCACGCATGAACCTCTCGAGCGGACACCCGGCAGCGGCACTGGCCGACTGCGTGCGGCCGACGGTCACGGACTGTGCCCATCCGCGGATCCGGATGGAGTCGGCCCTGGTCCAAGCCGCTGCACATCTCGAGTTGTCGCACGAGCCCCAGGCCCAGGCGATGCTGCAGCGGGCCGTCGCACTGTTCGACCAGACCGGGTTGGTCCGACCGTTCGCGTCCCTGCCGGTCGGTCGCATCGCGCAGATGTCGACGCTGGGCGTGGCGCTGCCGGAGAAATGGCTGGCTGCGGTTCCGCCTCCGGAGTCGGGGGTCTTCCCGGACCGAATCCGGTTGGTGGATCTGAGCGACCGCGAGTCCGCGGTGCTGAACGTCCTGGCGTCCACGTCGTCGGTCGCCGAAATCGCCACCACGCTGTTCGTCTCTCAGAACACCGTCAAGACGCAGCTGCGGAGCGTCTACCGCAAACTGGGCGTCCATTCGCGGGCCGACGCGCTCCTCACAGCGGCCCGGCTCGGGCTCATCGGTCCCCCACCCGGCACGGCAGGCTGACCCAGGGGCTGGTCTCGGGGCCGATCTTCGCTACGCCCCGACCGGGTGGGGAATAGATCCGTTCGTGCGGTGTTGAGCTACGGTGAACTAGTTGAATCCTCAACTAATAGATCCGAGGAGGGCTCCATGCCTGCCGTGACCGTCGACAACATCCTCGCGCTGCCCCGCATCGAGGCGGCCGACCCGACTGCGGTCGACCGTCCCGTTCTGGGCATCGCCACCGCTCCGGTCGGATACGAGGGCGAGGGCTTCCCCGTCCGCCGCGCATTCGCCGGGATCGACCTGGCCCACCTCGACCCGTTCATCCACATGGACCAGATGGGCGAGGTCGACTACGCACCGGGCGAGCCCAAGGGCACCCCGTGGCACCCGCACCGCGGCTTCGAGACCGTCACCTACATGATCGACGGGATCATGGAGCACCAGGACTCCAACGGGGGTGGCGGCACCATCGGCGGCGGCGACACCCAGTGGATGACCGCCGGCGGCGGCATCCTCCACATCGAGACCCCGCCCGAACACCTCGTGATGAGCGGCGGCCTGTTCCACGGCGTGCAGCTGTGGGTCAACCTCCCCAAGAGCAACAAGATGGCCGCGCCCCGCTACCAGGACATCACCGGCAGCAAGGTCGCGCTCCTCTCGAGTCACGACGGCGGCGCACTGATCCGGGTCATCGCGGGCGAGATCGCCGGGCACCAGGGCCCGGGTTCGACGTACACCCCGATCGCGCTGTCGCACACGACCGTCGCACCGGGCGCGAGCGTCACCCTGCCGTGGAACCGCGACTTCAACGCGATCGTCTACGTGCTCGCGGGCGACGGATACGTCGGCGCCGATCGCCGACCGATCTCGTCCGGCCAGACCGCGGTCTTCGGCCGCGGGGACTCGATCACGATCGCGGCGGCCGGCACCCAGGACTCGCGCACCGAGGCGTTGGAGGTGTTCGTTCTCGGTGGCCAGCCCATCCGCGAACCCATCGCGATGGCCGGTCCGTTCGTCATGAACACCAAGGCAGAGGTCATGCAGGCGTTCGAGGATTTCCAGGCCGGTCGACTCGGCTCGATCCCCGCCGCGCACGAATCACTCGGCTGAGTCGACAGACCGACACCAAAACGACTGGCGGGCAACCGATCACGAATGACGGCGATTTCCTCGCCGTCGTGATCGGTTCGCCCGTCACTCGTCCGTGAACACTCCGAGACCGATTCGACACCACTGATTCGGCGCCGACGGGTTCCACTTCGTACGCTGGTGACGCGACAGCGCGAAAGCCCCGAACGCGACTGTCACCGAGGAGGACCGCATGCCAGCTCTCACCACGCCCCACATCGACGTCCACCGCTCGGGCGACCGCCTGAAGACCCGGATCCAGTGGTTGGACTCGAAGCACTCGTTCTCGTTCGGCCATCACTACGACCCGGACAACACCCATCACGGACTGCTGCTGGTGAACAACGACGACATCGTCCAGCCTGGGCAGGGCTTCGACACCCACCCCCACAAGGACATGGAGATCGTCACCTGGGTGCTGCGGGGATCGCTGGTGCATCAGGACTCCATCGGCCACTCCGGCGTCATCTATCCCGGCCTCGCCCAGCGGATGAGCGCGGGCACGGGAATCCTGCACTCGGAGAAGAACGACTCGTGGCGGCTGCAGGGTGACGAGCACACCGAGCCGGTGCACTTCGTCCAGATGTGGGTCGCGCCCGACGAGCCTGGGATCACCCCCGGGTACGAACAGCTCGAGATCGACGACGAACTGCTGTCCGGCGGGCTGGTACCGGTGGCGTCGGGCATGCCGCAGCATCGGGACCACGCGGCGATCCGCATCAAGAACAAGTACGCGTCGCTGCACGCCGCCCGCCTCCAGCCGGGCAAGGCGGTGCGGATCCCGGAGGCGCCCTTCGTGCACGTGTTCGTGGCGCAGGGCACCGCGGAGATGGAGGGCGTCGGGACGCTCTACGAGGGTGACGCCGTCCGGCTCAGCTCGTCCGGCGGGCAGACGATCTCCTCCGAGATCGGCGCGGAGATCCTGGTGTGGGAGATGCACGCCCGTCTCGGCGGCTGAGATTCCGACGGTCCCGCATGCCTCCGCTTGGTGACGAGGAGGGTATGACACCGGTGGCCCGCACCACCCACCTCGATCTCGAGACCGGGACCGGCATCACCACCGGCGAGGTCTGGGACTCGGCGGGGCAGGAGACGCACTACGGCCCGACGGCCCCGACATCACCGTCACGTCCGAGGTGGTCCGGGCGGGACGGCGTCTGGCCCTGATCGAAACCCGGCTCACGACGCCGACGGCAGCCTGCTCGTGTCGGCTCGCGCGAGCGCGCAGGTGGGATAGCGGTTCGGCACCGTCGAGCGTTGGTGGTACACAGGACCGATGACCGCGACAGCCGACGACCTCCACACCCGCAAGCCCGCCCCCGAGCGGGTCGACCGGCTCAACCTGTTCATGGGAGTCGGGGCGCGGGAGATCCGGCGCGGGCATCTCGTGCTTGCCCAGGAAGTCGGCGCCCGCTTCCACGACCACCGCGGGCAGACGATTCTCGGCTCGGTCGGTGTGCTCGCCGACGCCTGCCCCGGCGGCGCGCTGGGCAACTCGATGCCCTCCGACGCCGGCATGGTGCTCTCGCAGATCTCCGCGACGCTGGCCGCGCCGATGCCGGCCCACGGAATGGTCGTCTCGACCGGTGACGTCGTCAACCTCGACGTCGACGCCGGCATCGGACTCGCGGCCGGTGCCATGCGCGACGGCGACGGCAACATCGTCGCCGTCCTGCAGTCGCGCGGCGTCTTCGTCACGCGCCCCCGCGCGAACGCCGACGCGGTGCTGAGCGGCGAACGCCTCCCCGTGCCCGCACCCGAGCCGTGCGCGGCACCGGACGAACTGGCCGGACGTGCCGGCCTGGACATCGTCGACGGCATCGCATCGGAGCGGATCGCGCGCGGCCCCCTCGCCGGGCTGCTCGACGTCCGCCTCACCGACGTCGAGCGGGGCAGCCTCACCGCGACGTTCGCGCCGCGGGACTGGATGAGCAACTACCTGGGTTCGATCCAGGGCGGCATCCTGATCACCGCGGCCGACCTGGTCAACGGCCTTGTCGCCCAGACTCTCACCGCGATCGACCAGCAGTACCGGATCCTGGACCTGCGCATCGACTTCGTCCGCTCCCCCGCCACCGACGGCCCCGACATCCGGGCCGAGGCGGAGGTAGTCCGCGCCGGGCGACGGCTGGCGCTCATCGAGTCCCGGCTGGTCGACGACTCGGGCCAGGTCCTGATCCGGGCCGCCGCGAGCGCGCAGCTGCTGTAACGCTCACAGCCGACTCCCAGCTGGTATCCAGCCTCACGGCAGTCGTCCGACGCACGATGATTCTCGAAGCAACCGCAGCGAGGAGGATCTCGAGTGAACAAAGACGTGGAACTGAGCCGCCAACGGATCAGCCGGCGACGGGCGCTCGCCCTGGGCGGGACGATCAGCCTGGGCGGGCTGATCGCCGCGTGCAGTAACGGCGGCGGCTCCGGCTCCTCTGCCACCGCCCCCGCGACCGCCCCCGCGACCGCTGCCGCGTCGGGCGGCACTGTCGACGCCCAGTTGCTGGCGCTGCTCGACCAGGCACCGCGGTGCGTCATGGCGGTCGAGGAGACGCAGGGCCCGTACTGTTCGACGTCGACTCCATCCGCAACGACATCCGTGAGGACCGTCCCGGTCTGGAGCTGAACCTCGCGATGCGCGTCCAGGATCTGACGAACTGCAGCCCGGACGGCAGTGCGACCGGTGTCGCGAACGCCGTCGTCGAGATCTGGCACTGCGACGCCGGCGGCGTCTACTCCGGTTTCGAGTCCGGCTCGCAGGCCGCCAACCAGGGCGGCGGCATGGGTGGCGCCATGGGTGGCGCCATGGGCCGGCCGCCGCAGGGCGGCCCGGGCGGCGGTATGGGCATGGGCGGTTCCGGCGAGACGTCCGACGGCTCGTACAGCGTCGGCGATCAGGAGGCCACCACCACCGACGACGGCACCTACCTGCGCGGCGCCCAGACCACCGATGCCGACGGGATCGTCCAGTTCACGACCGTCTTCCCCGGCTGGTACACGGGCCGGACCGTGCACATCCACCTCAAGGTGCACATCGACAAGAAAACGGTGCTCACCACCCAGCTGTTCTTCGACGACACCTTCACCGACGAGATCCTCTCCACCGTCTCGCCGTACGCCGACCACACCGGTCGCGACACCCGCAACGCCTCCGACGGCATCTTCGACGAGGCCGGTCTGATGGCCACGTCGCGGCAGTCCGATCGGGTCCTCGCCGCGATCAACCTCGGTATCGACGCCTGATCCCCTCGCCCCGCCTCCGGCAGGACCGGCCACGCGCTCGCGGTCGGTGTAAAGATGGAGCGATGACGACTGCGCAGCATTCCGGCATCGACCTCACCCATCTCGACCCGGGCACCCGCCCGCAGGACGACCTGTTCGTGCACGTCAACGGCAAGTGGCTGGACGAGTACGAGATCCCCGCCGACCGGGCGGTGGACGGCGCGTTCCGCACGCTGTACGACAAGGCGGAGGAGGACGTGCGGACGCTGATCCAGGAGGCGTCCGCGTCCGGCGCGGCGCCCGGCACCGACGCGCAGAAGATCGGTGACCTGTACTCGAGCTTCATGGACGCCGACGCCGCCGAGGCGGCCGGGATCGCCCCGATCGCCGACGAACTGGCCTCCGTCGCGAACGCCGCGAACCTGAGCGAGCTCGCCGGGATCGTCGGACGCCTGCAGCGCACGGGTGTCGGCGGCGCGATCGGCCAGTACGTCGACACCGATGCCAAGAACTCGGCCCGGTACCTGGTGCACTTCACACAGTCCGGGATCGGGTTGCCCGACGAGTCGTACTACCGCGAGGACAACTACGCCGAGGTGCGCGACGCGTACCTCGCGCACATCCGGAAGATGTTCGAACTCGCCGGTGTCGAGTACGACGCGCAGCGCGTCTTCGACCTCGAGACCAAGCTCGCGGCCGGACACTGGGACGTCGTCAAGCGCCGCGACGCCGAGCTCAGCTACAACCTCGTCACGCGCAGCGACCTGCAGTCCCGGCACGGCGGATTCGACTGGGCCGCCTGGATTTCCGGCCTCGAGGCCACCCCCGAGCAGCTGGCCGAGATCGTCGTCCGCCAGCCCAGCTTCGTCGAGGCGCTCACCGAGCTGTGGACGTCGCAGCCGATCGAGGACTGGAAGGCGTGGGCCACGTGGCGCGTCCTGCACTCGCGGGCCCCGTACCTGACCGAGGCCATCGTGGCGGAGGACTTCGCGTTCTACGGCAAGACGCTCAGCGGCACGCAGGAGAATCGTGAGCGTTGGAAGCGCGGCGTCTCGCTGGTACAGGACCTCCTCGGCGAGGCGGTCGGCAAGCTGTACGTCGAGCGGCACTTCCCGCCGGAGTCCAAGGCCCGGATGCAGGAGTTGGTCGCGAACCTGCAGGAGGCGTACCGCCGCAACATCTCCGACCTCGAGTGGATGAGCCCGCAGACCCGGCAGGCCGCGCTGGCGAAGCTCGAGAAGTTCACCCCGAAGATCGGCTACCCGGACAAGTGGCGGGACTACTCGGCCGTCGAGATCGACCCGGCGGATCTGGTGGGCAACTATCGCAGCGGGTACGCCGCGGACCACGACCGCGACATCGCCAAGCTCGGCGGCCCCGTGGACCGCGACGAGTGGTTCATGACGCCGCAGACGGTCAACGCGTACTACAACCCGGGCATGAACGAGATCGTCTTCCCCGCAGCGATTCTGCAGCCGCCGTTCTTCGACGCCGACGCCGACGACGCCGCCAACTACGGTGGCATCGGCGCCGTCATCGGACACGAGATCGGCCACGGCTTCGACGACCAGGGCGCCAAGTACGACGGCGACGGCAACATGGTCGACTGGTGGACCGACGACGACCGCACCGAGTTCGGCAAGCGCACCAAGGCACTCATCGAGCAGTACAACGAGTTCGAGCCCAAGGACCTGCCCGGCCATCACGTCAACGGCGAGTTCACGATCGGCGAGAACATCGGCGACCTCGGCGGTCTGTCGATCGCGCTCGCGGCCTACCGGATCGCGACCGAGGGCGCCGACGCCCCCGTGCTCGACGAGCTCACCGGCCTGCAGCGCGTGTTCTTCGGCTGGGCGCAGGTGTGGCGGACCAAGGCCCGCAACGAGGAAGCGATCCGACGGCTGGCCGTCGATCCGCACTCGCCGCCGGAGTTCCGCTGCAACGGCGTGATCCGCAACCTGGACAGCTTCCACGAGGCGTTCGACGTCAAGCCCGGTGACGAGCTGTACCTGGATCCGGACAAGCGCGTCAAGATCTGGTAGGCGGCTTCGCCGCCTGTGCGCCTTTCTGGTGGACCGACCAGAAAGGCGCACGGGCGCGCAGCGGCTACCGCGCGTACATGATCACGCCGACGCCGCACAGGCAGATCGCCGCGCCGATGATGTCGTACCGGTCGGGGCGGAACCCGTCCATCACCACCGCCCACAGCAGCGACCCGGCGACGAACACGCCGCCGTATGCGGCCAGGATGCGCCCGAAGTTGGCGTCGGGCTGCAGCGTCGCGACGAGTCCGTAGATGCCGAGCGCCACCATGCCGGCGCCCACCCACAACCAGCCGCGATGCTCGCGGATCCCCTGCCACACCAGCCAGGCGCCGCCGATCTCGAATAGCGCGGCCAGGACGAACAGCAGGATCGAACGGGTCACGGTCATGGGACGGATTATGCGCGAGCCGTCAGCGCAGCCGCTCGCCCGAGTACGCCGAGAAGAACCGGATCTCGTCGAGCTTCGGCAGCAGATGCAGCCGCTCGCCGGCGCTCACCGACACCTTCCGGTCCACGCGGACGACGACCCGTCCGCCCTTGCTGGACCAGGTCTCGTCAGTGGGGTCGGCGTTCACCGCGTGGACGAACGATTCGGCGCCGAGTTCCTCGAACAACTCCGCGACCACCGTGAGCGAGCCCTTGCGCCACTCCCCCACCAGGGTCCACGACTCCGGGCGCACCCCGACGACGACGCGGTCCTCCCCTCGCGCCGACGCCGGCAGCGGCACGCGCAGATCCCCGAGCACCGCGGTGGTCCCCTCGACCGGCGCCTCGAGCAGACTCATCCCGGGTGATCCGATGAAACCGGCGACGAACGTGTTGACCGGATCGTCGTACAGCTCGCGCGGGCGGGCGATCTGCTGCAGTCGGCCGTCGCACATCACCGCCACCCGATCGCCCATCGTCATCGCCTCGACCTGGTCGTGGGTGACGTAGACGGTCGTCGTACCCAGCCGGCGCTGCAGCCCGGAGATCTGGGCGCGGGTGCTCACCCGGAGCTTCGCGTCGAGATTGGACAGCGGCTCGTCCATGCAGAACACCGCCGGGTGCCGGACGATCGCCCGCCCCATCGCGACGCGCTGCCGCTGCCCGCCCGACAGCTTGGCGGGCTTGCGGCCCAGCAGCGGCTCGAGTTCGAGCATCCGCGCGGCTTCGAGGACGCGCGCGGTGCGCTCGGTCTTGTTCACCCCGGCGTTGCGCAGCGCGAAGCCCATGTTCTCGGCGACGGTCATGTTCGGGTAGAGCGCATAGTTCTGGAAGACCATGGCGACATCGCGCGCTTTCGGCGCCAGCCCCGTCACGTCCGCACCGCCGATGCGGATGTGGCCCGTCTCGACGGATTCGAGACCGGCGAGCATCCGCAGGCTCGTGGATTTTCCGCACCCGGACGGTCCGACGAGGACGACGAACTCGCCGTCGGCGATGTCGAGGTCGAGTCGGTCCACTGCGGGCCGCTCGCCGCCCGGGTAGCGGTGGGTGACCGCCGAGAACTGCACGTGTGCCATGGTCTTCCTTCTGTCGTCCTGCTACTGGGGCAGCTTCGGGGCGATCTGCCGGTCGATCGTCTGCTGCAGCTGCGCTGCGACGGACGCGAACGTGGACTTCACGTCGGCGTTCTGCAGCGCGATCTGCTCGAGTCCGGTGCCGATGACCTGGTCGCCACCCGGGACGAACACGCGGGCGTAGTCCTGCGACCGCGTGTGCGCCAACTGTTCGACGGCCGTGCGCGAGTTGGGGTTCGCATCGAGGAACGCCTTCATCGACGGCTCCTCCACGGACGACTTGCGCACCGGCATGTAGCCGACGTTCTGCGAGAAGTACGCCGTGTTCTCGGTGTTGGTGATGAAGTCGATGAACTTCAGCGCGTTCTTCTTCCGGTCGTCGGAGATGCGCGACGGGATCGCCAGCCCGGCACCGCCCGTGGGGCAGCCGGGTCGGCCGTCGGACGCCGGCAGGAACGCGGTGCCGAAGTCGAACGCCGCGGTCTTCTTGATGCCCGACAGGTCACCGGTCGACGCGATCGTCGAGGCGAGGATCCCGGCGGCGAACTCGTTCGCGATGTCACTCGACACCGCTGCATACTTCTTGCCGAAGACCATGTCGCGCAGGAAGTTCCCGGCCTCGATCGTCCTGGGATCGTCGAACTTCAGCGTCCACTGATCGGAGTAGGCACCACCGAAGGTCCAGATCGGGCCCTCGTACGTCCAGCCCAGGTAGTTCTTGGCGTCGCCCCACCCGTGCGCGAGCTTGCCGCCACCCACCACACGCTGCAGTTCGGGGCCCCACTGGTCGAACTCCTGCCACGTCGCGGGACCGCGGTCGGGCAGCCCGGCCTGCGACCAGATCTGCTTGTTGTAGTAGAAGATCGGGGTGGAACGGGCGTACGGCAGCGCGTAGTGCTTGCCCTGGAACAGGTAGTCGGCGAGCAGCGAGTCGACGTAGTCGGACGTGTTCACGCCCACCTCGCCGAACAGCGGATCGAGCGGCTCGATCGCCCCGGTCAGCGCGTAGTTGAACCACCAGACGTCGGACAGCACGACGACGTCCGGAAGCGCACCGCCCGACAGTGCGGCGTTGAACTTCTGCGAGACCTCCTCGTAGTTCTTGCCGCCGTCCACGAGATCGACCTTCAGGTCGGGGTACTTCGCCTCGAAGCGCTTGATCAGTTCCCGCTCCACGTCCTGCGACTTGCCGGGATGGTTGGACCAGAACGTGATCGTGTTCGTCCCGCCCGACCCGGACGCGCTCGAATCCGACGAGCCGGAACCCGATCCCGAACCCGCGCACGCGGTGAGGGCGGCCCCGGCCGCGAGTGCCCCGGTCAGTCCGAGGAATCCGCGACGGTTGATGTGTGCCATGTCTTCGTGCCTTTCCATGCCTGGTCCGAAATATCGTCAGCCCTTGACCGCACCGGAGGTGAGGCCCTTGATCATGTGTCGTTGCAGCAGAAGGAAGATCACGAGGATCGGCAGCATGGCCAGCACGGTGGCGGCCATGACCGGTCCCCAGTTGGTGAGCCCGTCGTTGTTCTGCAGCTGGGTCAGCCCGATCGGCAGCGGGGCGACCGAGGCGTCGTCGGACATGAGGAACGGCCAGAGATACTCGTTCCACTCGTTGACGACGGTGATGATCGCGAACGCGACCATCGTCGGCCCCGACACCGGCAGCACCACCCGCCACAGCAACCGGACGTGCCCCGCGCCGTCCATCCGCGCCGCCTCGATGATCTCCGACGGAATCGACAGGAAGTGGTTGCGCATCAGGAACGTCCCGAAGGCGACGCCGGCGAGGGGAACGATGATGCCCTGGAAGGTGTTCCGCCACCCCCACTCCGCGACCAGCGCGTAGTTCGAGATCACCGTGATCTGGTTGGGCACCATGAGCGCCGCGATGATCGCCAGGAACACGAAGTTCTTACCCGGGAACCGCAGGAACACCAGCCCGTACGCGCTGAGGACACCGAGCACGAACTTGATCGCCGCCAGCGCGGTCGTGATGATCACCGAGTTGCGCAGGAACGTCGTGAACGGCACCGACGTGAGCGCCTCCCGGTAGTTCTCGGGATGGAACGTGCTGGGCCACCACGTGACCGGCTGGATGTAGATGTCCGGCCGTTCCTTGAACGACGTCATGACGATCCAGAACAGTGGCAGCGCCACCATGACGAGTGCACACACCATCGCCGCGTACCCGAGGGTGGTCAGCACGCGTTCGCGACGACGCTGTGCCCGCGCGGCCGGGGCGACGATCTCCGTCGGCAGCGACGGGGCGACCACATGCTCCTCGAGCGCGGTCACGACCGCTCACCCCGATCCATCACGCGCACCTGGTAGACGGTGACGGCGAGCAGGACGAGGAACATGACGGTCGCGACGGTCGCACCGTAACCGGCCCGGAAGTTGCGGAACGACTCGTTGTAGACCTGGTAGACCATCGTGGTCGTTCCGGTCCCGAGCGGGCCTCCGCGGGTCATCACGTTGATGATGTCGAACACCTGCAGGGAATTGAGCATCACCGTGATCGACAGGAAGAAGGTGGTGGGTCGCAACTGGGGCAACAGGACTCGGCGGAATCGGGTCCATCCGCTCGCGCCGTCGATCTCGGCGGCCTCCGACAGCTCGGGACGAAGGCCCTGCAGCGCGGCCAGGTAGATGACGAACGTGTAGCCGAGGTTCTTCCACATGTACGTGACCGTCACCATGAACAGCGCCCAGCCGGGCTCCTGGTAGAAGTCCGGCACCGAGGTGAACCCGATGCGGTGCAGCAGGTCCTGGACGAGGCCGAAGTTGGGATCGAACACGAACTGGAACGCGACGCCGATCGCGGCACCCGAGATCACGAACGGCGCGAAGATCGCCGAGCGAACCAGGTTGCGCCCCACGAGCTTGCGGTCGAGCAGCAGCGCCAGCGCCAGGCCGAGCACCATCGATCCGACCACCGTCGCCAGGGTGAACACGACCGTGTTGGTGACGATCTGCCAGGTGTCGTCGCGGCTCCACCATTCCCGGTAGTTCTCGAACCCGATGAAGGTCGCCACCGGATCCGAGATGTTCCAGTCGAAGAACGAGAGCCGGATGTTGTCCATCAGTGGCCGGTACGTGAACACCGCCAGCAGCACCAGGTTGGGTCCCACCAGGACCGCGAAGAGTGCGTAGTCACGCCACGGGCGGCCGAGCAGTCCGCGGCCCGGTGGCTGCGGCAGGGTTCTCTCCGGACTCGATGTCACCGCAGCAGTGTTACCGCCGACTGCGAATGGCCGGTGAATGCGCGCGAGATGGGATCTGAACGTCGCGAGGCGATCGGAATCGCAACTGTTTGCGCACGAAAAAGGCGCTGCGCGAGTGGTTCTCGCGCAGCGCCTTCGGGTCCGGTCGGGTCAGCGGTTCCAGTCACCCAGTCCGTCGCTGCCACTGAGGATGCCGCCGGCGGTGTTCTGCACGATCACCGGGTCACCCTTCTTCGCGTTCTCGTAGAACCACTTGCCGTCCTCGGTGCTGACGTTGAGGCAGCCGTGGCTGACATTGCTGTGTCCCTGCTGTTGCACCGACCACGGCGCCGCGTGAACGAAGATGCCGCTGTAGGAGATTCGGGTCGCGTACTCGACGTACGTGCGGTAGCCCTCGGGGGCGTCGATCGGCACACCGTACGTGGACGAGTCCATGTACATGTCGCGGAACTTCTCGCCCACGATGTACGTGCCGTTCGGCGTCTCGTGACCGGGCTTGCCGAGCGACGTCGGCATCGTCTTGACCACCTCACCGTTGCGGGTGACGGTGATCTGCTTGGTGTTGTCGTCCGCGACGGTGACCAGGGCGTCGCCGATCGAGAACGTCGAGTGCGAATCACCGGCGTCGACGCTCACCTGGATGTTCGCCGGCCAGAACTGTTCCGGCTTCCACCGCACCTGGCTGTCGTTGATCCAGTAGAAGTGTCCGGCAACCGGCGGATTCGTGGTGACCCGGATGGCCCGCTCGGCGACGGCGCGGTCGCCGACGGCCTCGTTGAACCGGATGATGATCGGTTGCGCGATGCCCACCACCTCACCCGGTGCGGGATTGAGCGACGGCGCCGAGAAGTTCGCCGGACCGATCGGAGCGAGCGCGGGCGTGGCCGGCATGAGCGAGCCCGGGGGCAGCGCCGCCCGCACCTCCGGCGGCAGGTCGAATCCGGGCGGGAGCTGCAGAGGCGGCGTCGGGATCTGGGGCAGCTCCACCCGCGGCAGCTCGAAGGTCGGCATCTGGAATCCCGGGATCTCGGGTCCGCCGGGGAACAGCGGCGCGGCCTGCGCCGGCCCCACCAGCGCGGCACCTGCTGCGGTCGCTCCCACGACGAGGGCTGCGGCCCGGGCGAACCAGCGCCGGGTCCTCGAACCGTGTCCTGCGATCGACTTCCCGGTCATGCGCCCATCCCCTCGTTCGACGACACCGTGTCACGGGCACCACCGCGATCGGCGGACGCCCGATACATCTTATTTAGACATATCGGGCGGTCACCGACAACACCGACCCGCCGTCAGCCGGCCGCACCCTCGCCGCGGGCGGCGTCGAGCATCGCGGCCAGATCGACGATCTTGGTGCGGGAACGTCCGCTCTCCGCTCCGAGCGCGCGTTCCTTCTTGTCGATACGCTGCCAGCCCTGGAAGTCGATGACGTCGGGCTGGCGCCCGCCGATCAGCTCACCGAGCTGCTCGCGGTCGCTGCCGGGCTGCCCGAGCAGTCCGGCGGAGAAGTCCGACACCAGCATCTCCACGGTGGCCGCGGAGCAGTGCTTGTTGGTGCCGATGACGCCGGTGGGTCCGCGCTTGATCCAGCCCGCGACATAGACGCCAGGGATCGGCGTACCGGTCTCCGGGTCGATGACGCGACCGTTCTCGTTCGGAACGACGCCGCGGCGCTCGTCGAACGGCAGGTCGGCGACGGGCAGGCCCTTGTAGCCGATGGACCGCAGCACCAGACCGGTCGACAGTGTCTCGGTCCGGTCGGTCGCGTGCGCGGACAGCTTGCCGGCATCGTCGGCGACCAGTTCGTTGCGCACCAGGCGCAACTCCTCGACACGGCCGTCGCCGCTGATCTCCGCGGGCGAGGCCAGGTACCGCAGCACGATCCGCTTGCGACCGTCGGAGGTGGTCCGCTTCGCGAACTCCTCGACCTGACGTACCTTCAGCTTCTCGGACGGCTCGGAGTCCGGCCCGTCGACCCACGCCCGGCTGGCGGCGTCCAGGATCGCCTCGTCCGGGTCCACGACGATGTCGACGTCGGCCATCTGGCCGAGCGCGATCAGCTCGGGGTTGGTGTACGCGGCCTGCGCGGGTCCACGACGGCCGACGATGACGACCTCGCGAATGTTGCTGTGCCGCAGCGCCTCCACGGCATGCTCCGCCATGTCTGTCTTGGCCAGCTCGTCCGGATCGGTGACGAGGATGCGGGCGACGTCCAGCGCGACGTTGCCGTTGCCGATGATGACCGCACGCTCACCCGACAGGTCGAACGTGTGGTTCGCGTAGTCGGGGTGGCCGTTGTACCAGGCGACGAACTCGGTGGCGGCGTGCGAACCGGGCAGGTCCTCACCGGGGACCCCGAGACGACGGTCGCTGGCCGCGCCCACCGCGTAGATGACGGCGTGGTGGTGCGCGAGGAGTTCGTCGTGGCTGACATGCTGCCCGACCTCGACGTTGAAATGGCACTGCACGGTGCGCTTGCTCATCGCCGACCGGAAGACGTCCGCGACACCCTTGGTGCCCGGATGGTCGGGGGCGACGCCGGCACGGACGAGGCCGTAGGGGGTGGGCAGGCGGTCGAACATGTCGACCTCGACGCGCGGGCGGGCGGTGAGTTCGATCGCGGCGTAGCAGGCGGCGGGACCGGAACCGACGATCGCGACGCGCAGCGTCCCCAGCGCCGGGTCCAGCGGCTTGGGCTGGGTCAGCTCGGGCCAGTCCGGACCGATGGGGTGCTTCTCGAAGTACGCGGCGTTGATCTCCGGGTACAGCGCGTGCGCCTCGCTGAGCTCGTTCTCACCGAAGATCGCGTCGACGGGGCACTCGTCGACACACGCGCCGCAGTCGATGCACGTCTGCGGATCGATGTAGAGCATCTCCGTCGTGGCGAACTCCGGCTCGTCCGGAGTCGGATGAATGCAGTTGACGGGACAGACGTCCACACACGATGCGTCGTTGCAGCATGCCTGCGTAATCACATAAGCCACAGTTCTTCCCTACCTGTGAGTGCCCGGACCGAAATCTCTCGATCTCGACCCAAGACTATAACGTGTTTCAGTTTGGGTCGAGGCTCCGTTGTACCGGAAAACGATCGGGTGTGCCCCCGGGGTCGCTCGAGTTCATTCCAGCCGGAAACCGACCTTGAGCGTCACCTGCGTGTGCGCTACGACCCCGCCCTCGATGTGACCGCGGGTCTCGACGACCTCGAACCATTCGAGATTGCGCATCGTCTCGTGCGCGCGACCGACGGCGTTCGCGATCGCGGCGTCGACACCGTCGGGCGACGATCCGACGATCTCGATCACCCGGTAGACGTGATTGCTCATCGCCAGTCCTCCTTCACGAACGCATGATCGCCTGTGCCTCGGCGCCCAGCTTGGCCAGTCGCAGATCTCCGAGCGCGGAGACCGCGTTGCCGAGTCTGTTGGTCACGAACGCCAAGGCCAGACCGGTCTCGGGGTCCGCGTACGCGCCCGATCCGCCCACCCCGTAGTGACCGAGGCCGCGGGTGGGCTGCGTGCGACTGGCCAGGATCGGAGGGTGGTAGCCCAGGCGCCAGCCGAGCTTGACGCCGAGCACGTAGTCGCGGTCCCGGGTCTGCACGGCCCCCATCTGTTCGAGGGTCTCGGGCTTCAGGAACCGGGCGCCGTCGATGACGCCTCCGTTCGCGATGGCCGCGTACATCCGGGCGAGGGATCGGGCGCTGAACACGCCGTTCCATCCGGGCATGACGGCGTCGTGCACCGCGGGGTTCCGCACGAGCTCGTCGAAGCCGTCCGGCATCGCGGCCTCGGCGAGTCCCCGCAGGGGACCCACCCGGGACAGGACCGACGCCGTGAGCTGCCAGTCCAGTCCGCCGGGGTTGATGTGCGGGAACAGCTTCGCGATCCGCGGTCTCTGGGCCTGCGGGACCTGGTACCAGAACTCGTCGATCCCGAGGGGTTCGGCGATCTCCTCGCGGACGATGTCGACGAACGGTTTGCCGGTGGCGCGCGAGACCGTCTCCGCGACCAGCCATCCGAACGTCACGGCGTGGTAGCCGGGCCCGCGCAGACGACGCGGATCCGGTGCCGCCGCGGCGAGTGCCTCGACGACGGTGTCGTAGTCGAGCAGACCGAGGCGGCCGGGAACCAGTCCACGGACCTTGTGCAGACCGGTGCGGTGGGTCAGCACGTCGCGGATGGTGATCGCTTCCTTACCCGCCGCCGCGAACTCCGGCCAGTACGTGGCGACGGGGGCGTCGTAGTCGACGATGCCCCGCTCGGCCAACCGGTGCGTGACCGTGCTCGCGACACCCTTGCCGGTGGAGAAGGACAGCGAGACGGTGTCCCGGTTCCAGCGACGATCCCGGTCCGCGTAGCCGGCCCAGATGTCGAGGACCTTCTCGCCGTGCACGTAGGCGACCAGCGCACCGCCACCGTTGTGGGGCTGGCGGTACATCGAGAAGAAGCGGTCGGCGAGCGGCAGGAACCGCGGGTCCACCACCATCTCGGTGCGTGCGTGCGCGGTTGCCGGCGTGCCTGCCGCCGGCGCCACCGGGACGCGTTCGGGGGCTCCCACCGCCGCGCGCGATCCGCTTCCACGCTCCACCTGGATCGTCATCGCGACCTCCGATCCCACTCCTCACACCATTGTGATTGGCGCAGCCTACGGGCGGAAGAGGCCGCCGCGCGGAGAAACAGACATTCGAGATAAGCGGGGCTCGAAAACGTCCTGGTCAAACGCTCGAATTGGTCCATATCTGCTGTCCTCACCTTGTGCCCGGGTCTCAATGGTTGATCACACGGAACTGCAGGAACTCGTCGACGGCGCGGCCACCGATCATTCCGAATCCGCTCGCTGCCACCATTTCGAACGGCGATGTCGCGTCGGTGACCTCGTGTCGATTCACCGACACGGATTGGGCATCGACACGTTCGGCGACCTTGGCCGCTCGGTCGATGTCGGTCCCCCATACCGATGCGCTGAGAGCGTGTGGTGGTTCGCCGATCCACCCGAGGACCCGGTCGAGGTCGTCGAAGCCGACGACGGTGAACACCGGCCCCGCGGCCGCCGTCTCGACCGCGGCACCCGGGACACCCGCATCGCGGATCTCACGCAGCAGCGTCGGTTCGAGGAAGTGCCCGGGGAGGTCGGTGCCCCGCCCGCCGCCGTGGACGAGAGTCGACCCCGCGGCCACGGACCGGGCGAGGAAGTCCTCGACCACCCTCAACTGACGCGCACTGTGGAGCGGACCGATCGACGTCTCCGGGCTCGACCCGTCGCCGACGGTCAGCATGCGCATGTTTTCCGCGAGCGCGTCGCAGAACTCATCCACCATCCCGGTCGGCACGTACGCGCGCGAGGGGCCACCGAGAGTCTGCCCCGCATTGAGGAATGCGCTGCCCGCCAAGGAGGTTGCTGTCGCGTCGACGTGCGCATCCGGGAGAACCACCGCCGCACCGCCGCCCCCGGTCGTCGTCGCGACGGGCGTCAGGAGCCGAGCGGCCTTGCTGATGATCTTCCGGGCACCTCCTCGGGAGCCCACATAGGAGACCCGACCGATCCCGGGATGGCCCACCAGGGAGCTTCCGGTGTCGTCGTGGCCGACGGATGTGCCGAGGACCCCGTCCGGCAGCACAGCCTCGAGGACATCGACCACTCGCGTGACCGACAGCGCCACGGTGGGCGGCGTCTCGACGATGACCGTGTTGCCGGCAACCAGGGCGGGGGCGATCTTCGCGACCATGCGGAGGATCGGCAGGTCCCACGGGATCAGTACCGCGACGACTCCGACCGGCCTGTATTCGATGACCGCCGTGCGGTTTCGGCCGGCGCACACGGGAGCGTCGTCATCCCAATCGATCCGGGCCGTGTCGGCAAGGAACTTCGCGGCCGCCCGGATCTCACCGGCGGACTCGTCGAGGGGCTTGCCGTGTTCCATCGTGAGCAAAGGGGCGAGGGCGTCCGCGACACCGAAGAGTTCGCGCGAGCAGATCGCGAGGAGCTTCTGTCGCGCGTCACGGTCACCGCGCCATGTCGCGAATGCGCGCTGCGCCCGCGAGACCAGGCCGTCGATCTGTCGGGCCGTAGCGATCTGGACACTACCGATCGATTCCAGGGTCGCCGGGTTGACGCAGACCCGAGCCTGCGGCCCGGGGCACACCCGGGCTTGCGTGAGAATCGTCGAGACGCGGCCCGTCTCGCGCTGGTACGCCACCCGACCGAACCTGTCGCCGTCCTCGCGCGGTGCGGGGAATCTGGTCGTGTCTCGATTGTTCATCGTGCACTCCTTGTGCATTCACCCGCAGCAGCGCGAGCACCGGACGAGAAGAAACCGGGTAGGACCCCTCGGATCGGGCGATTCGAAACGGCCTCACGATTAACGTAACGGGTTACTATGTAATAGTGAAGTCTGAGATTTCCGCCCGCACAGGGCGTCCTCGCGACCCGGGCAAGGACCAAGCCGTGCTCGCCGCGACCCGTCGCCTGCTGGCGACGGTCGGCTATCAGCAGACGACGATCTCCGCGATCGCCCGAGCCTCCGAAGTGAACACGCCCGCCATCTATCGACGGTGGCCGTCCCGTGAGGCGCTGATCGAGGAGGCCGTGCACGGCACCGGCGGGCATCCGCTACCCGAGGAGACCGGGGACCTGCGGGCCGATCTGGCCACGTGGGTGCGCATCTTCCTGGCCCGCGCTGCGCGTCCGGCGGCCCGTGCCGGCGTCCCGGGCCTGTTGGCCGACTCGCGGTCCGAGGACGCGCGCAGACGCCTCCTCGCCATCGGAGCCCCCGTACGCAAGGCCTTCTCCGACCTACTCGAAGGGGCGGTCACCCGCGGGGAGATAGCCCCGGGGGCGGACCCGATGTTCCTGTTCGACCTGATGTCGGGCACCACGATGATGCGCGGACTCATGCAAGGCGCCGAGGGCGCCGATACCTTCGTCGATTCGCTCGCCGACGCCCTGTACGTCCTGGCGCGCACGCAACCGAATCGGCGGGCACCAGCTAGCACCACCGGCACCTGACGGGCCACCTACTCCAGGAGAACTCGATGGCACTACCGATCGATGACGATCAGCGCGCTCTTGCAGACTCGGTCGCGGCCTTTGCCCGCCGCACCGCGCCGATTGCCAGTACCCGCAACCAGTTCGACGCCTTCTCCACCGGTACCGGCCCGGACCCGGTGTGGGATGCGGTGGTGCGACAGGGCCTGCACAACATGCATCTTCCGGAGTCCGTGGGCGGCTCGGATTGCGGGCTGCCGGCGCTGACCGTCGTGGTCGAGGAGTTCGGCAGGGCCCTGTTCCCCGGACCGTACGTTCCCACCGTGCTCGCCAGTGCCACAGCGTCGACGGCCTCGACCGGTGCCGACGATCTGCTCGCCGCCTTCGACGGCGGCGCCACCGGCGCTCTCGTCGCCGGGAACCGGCTGACGGCCAGGGCTGTGGACGGGGGGTGGGAGGTCGAGGGGACCTCCGATCCCACGCTGGGGCTGCCGGGCGCCGACCGAGTCCTCGTGCGTGCCGCGCTGGCGGACACACCCGGCGAGGACCTGTGGTTCTGGCTCGACCGAACCGAACTCGACGGGTCCACGACCACGGCGAAGGTGGCGTCCTGCGAGGCAGTCGATCTGACGCGATCCGTGGGACGGCTCGAACTCGCCCGCCACCGGATCGGCCACGACCGGGCCCTGTCCGGACTCGACCCGGACCGGGTCGATCTCGTCGTCGCCTCGCTGTTGGGAGCGGAGGCCGGCGGGATCGCCGCGTGGTGCCTGGAGACGGCCGTCGAGTACGTACGCGCCCGCCACCAGTTCGGGCGCCCGGTCGGCAGCTTCCAGGCAGTCCAGCACAAGGCCGCACTGATGCTGGTCCGCGCCCAGGTCGCCTGCGCGGCCGTGTGGGATGCGGCCCGTGCCGCCGACGGCGCTTCCGACCAGCAGCGTCTCGTTGCGGCGCAGGCGGCGCTCACCGCGGCCCCGGCGGGCGTCGACCAGGCACTCGACTGCATCAGCCTGCTCGGCGGTATCGGATTCACCTGGGAGCACGACGCGCACCTGTACTGGCGGCGGGCGGTCTCCGTCGCCTCCGCGGTGGGTACCGAGGACGCCTGGTCGACTCGACTGGGAGAAGCCGCGCTGCACACTCGGCGCGACTTCTCGTTCATCGACGCGGACTCGCTACCGGAGGTGCGAGCACGGGTCTCGGGTGTGCTCGACGACGTTCTCGCACTTCCCGAGGACGAGATTCCGACGGAAGGGTGGGCACCGTCCCGGGGCGGCGCCCGCCGGGCCCGACTGGCGGCCGAGGGCCTGACCGCACCCCACTACCCGGAGCCGTACGGCCTCGATGCGGGCCCGGTGGAGCAGGCGGTGATCGCCGACGAGTTCGCCCGGCGCGGACTTGCCCAGCCCGACACGGGAATTGCGGAGTGGGTGCTTCCCACCCTCATCGCCCACGGCAGCGAGGAGCAGCAGAAGCGATTCGTGCCCACGACCCTTCGCGGTGAACTCGTCTGGTGTCAGCTGTTTTCCGAGCCGGGTGCCGGATCGGATCTCGCGGGCCTGTCCACCCGGGCCCGCAAGGTCGACGGGGGCTGGGTGCTCTCGGGACAGAAGGTGTGGAACTCGCAGGCGCGGGAGGCGGACTGGGGCGTGTGCCTCGCCCGGACCGACTCGGACGTACCCAAGCACGCCGGCCTGACCTATTTCCTCATCGACATGAACAGCACGGGCGTCGACGTGCGTCCGCTTCGCCAGGTCACGGGAATCTGGGAGTTCAACGAGGTCTTCCTCGACGAGGTGTTCGTGCCCGACGACTGTGTCGTCGCCGGCCCCGGTGACGGATGGCGGTTGGCCGTCACCACCTTGTCGAACGAGCGACTCAAGATGGGCACCGCCAAGTTCGGCCACGGTTCCGCGGACATGGTCCGCCGGTTGCTCGACGGGGGCGAGTACGGCAGCAGCCGGGACGAGGTTGTCCGAGTGCTCGGCCGCAACACCGCACGCGAGCTCTCGGTGGGAGCGATGAACCTGAAGACCGTGCTGCAACGGCTGCACGGGTCCGAGGACGCCACCGGGTCGGCGACCAGCGTGCAGAAGGTGTTCCACGCGATCGCCCAACGCGAAGGCTCCCGCGCGCTGGTCGCGTTGCTCGGCCCGCTCGGTTGTGTGGGCAGCCCGGAAGAGCCGTATGTTCAGGACTACCTGGGAGTCCCGGCCGTCCTGATCGGCGGCGGCACCATCGAGATCCAGCTCAACGTCATCGCACAACGCGTGCTGGGACTCCCGCGCTGATCGCTGTTTCGCCGTTCTGGAAGGAGCTCTACCGATGACAACCCGCGATGACATCGTCGCCCGACTCACCGCTCCCGGCCAACCGTTCGAGATCGGGATCGAGGACGTGCTCGGTCAGCCGCTTCCCGTCTATACCCGTCGGCACCGCTCGCTCGGCGAACTGCTGCACGCATCAGCGAAGTTCGGGGACCGCGACTACCTGGTGACGCGGGAGAGCCGACTCACGTTCGAAGAGCACCGGTGTCGCGTCGCCGCGCTGGCCGCGGCGCTTCGCACCGAGTACGACGTACGCCCCGGCGACCGGGTGGCGATCTGCGCCGCCAACAGCCCGGAGTGGATCGTCACCTTCTGGGCCGCCGTCTCACTCGGCGCCGTCGCGGTCGGCATGAACTCGCTGTGGACCGGACCGGAGATGGCCCACGCGCTCGCACTGACCGAACCCAAGGTTCTCGTCGCGGATCGCATTCGGATGGATCGAGTCGGTGACAGCGGTGTGCCGACGCTGTCGGTCGAGACTGACCTGGACCCGATCTTCGTCGCTCACGCCACGGATCGCCTGCCCGATCACGTTGCCGCCGAAGACGATCCGGCGGTAATCCTGTTCACCAGCGGCACCACGGGACACCCGAAGGGCGCGACGCACTCGCATCGCAATGTCCTCACGGCGCTCTGGTTCCATCTTCTCAACGACGCGGTCGCCACCGAACTCGGTGCGGCGCCGGCGAATCGCAGGTTCCTCCTGGCGACGCCGCTGTTCCACATCGCCGCGCTGCACAACCTCGCGGTGGTGCGTCTCGTTGTCGGCGACACCGCGGTGATCCACCAGGGGCGGTTCGACGCCGACACGGTTCTCGGTCTGATCGAACAGGAACGGGTCACGAACTGGGGCGCCGTCCCGACGATGCTCTCGCGGATTCTCGAGGGTGACCTGAGTCGGTACGACCTGTCGTCGTTGCGCACGGTCACGGTGAACAGTGCGCCCTCGTCGCAGGCGCTGCGGGAGAAGTTGCGTGCAGCGCTGCCCGAGGCGGGCCGATCACTCGGCACCAGCTACGGAATGACCGAGTCCTCCACCGCTGCGACGATCGCGTCCCCCGCGGAACTGCTCGCCGATCCCGCAACCGTCGGGCGTCCCATCCTGACGATGCAGGTCGAGGTTCGTGACGCCGACGGCAACCGGGTCCCCGACGGCGTCGAAGGCGAGATCTGTCTGCGCGGGCCGGGAATCATGCTCGGGTACTGGAAGAATCCCGAGGCGACCGAGCAGGCGACCGCCCCGCACGGCTGGTACCGCACCGGAGATCTCGGCACCATGAACGGCGAATACCTGAGCGTGTCGAGTCGGCGTTCGGATCTGATCCTCCGTGGCGGCGAGAACGTCTACCCCGCCGAGATCGAGAATCGGCTCGCCCTGCATCCCGAGATCCGCGAGTGTGTGGTGCTCGGGGTCGATCACGAGGACCTGGGGCAGGAAGTCGCGGCCATCGTCGTGGTCGCGGATCGCAGCACCGTCACCGAGGCCGAGTTGACGGAGTTCACCGGCGCCGCACTGGCGCGCTACAAGGTGCCGACCCGTTGGACGATCAGCACGGAGGATCTACCGCGCAACGCCACCGGGAAGGTCATCCGCGCACAGGTCGAGTCGAGGGTATGACCGTCGAACTGATCGCCGACGGCCTCGGTTTCACCGAGGGCCCGGTCTATCTGCCCGACGACCGGGTGGCCGTGGTGTCCATGAGTCGCGGATCGGTGATCGTGCTCGATCGGGACGGAACCATCGTGGTCGAGCACCGGGTGGGAGGCGGCCCGAACGGCCTCGCGATCGGCCCCGACGGCGCACTCTATGTCGCCCAGAACGGTGGGATCTGGGCCGCCCAGAGCACCGCCGAACCTGGGGTCCAGGTGATCCGCGATGGCGAGGTGGGGTACCTGGCGAAGGGGATGGGGGCACCCAACGACCTGGTCTTCGGACCGGACGGGCGGCTGTGGGTCACCGACTCGCGCGAACAGTTCGACTTCTCCCGACCCGATCGGGCACTGCCCGGTCGGGTCTGGGCCGTCGACATCGTCAGCGGGGACAGCGAACTGCTCATCGAGGGGCCGATCTTCGTGAACGGCATCGGATTCGACACCGATCGAACGCACCTCTATCTGACGGAGACCGTCAGCGCCGACATCACGAAATACGATGTCGTGGGTAATCATCCGGAGGGTGGAGCCCTTCTACGGACCCTGCCCGATGCGAACCCGGACGGGTTTGCGGTCGATGCCTCCGATCGTCTCTGGGTCGCGACCACGAGCGGCGACCGGATCGACGTCGTCGGCCCGGACGGCACCGTCGAGGCAAGCCACCCGCTGCCCAAGGGCAGCATGCCCACCAATGTCTGTCGCGGACACCCTGACACGGACGAATTCTTCGTCACCGCGGCCGGCGCGGGGGCCGTCCTCAGGCTCACCCGCCGCCGACCGAGTCGACGCACTCGGTGATCCGCCTGGGAAGGATCGAAGATGGTTCGTGACGCCGTGCGCCGTGCGCGCGAGCTGCTGGCGGCAGGTGATCAGGAGCTCGCGCACGAAATCCTGACTCTGGCGCTGGACGCGCAGAGGTTTGCCGCTCAGGACGTGGAGGCGATAGCGGTGGCTGAGGCGACCGGGATGATCGTCCGGATCGAGGCGCCGTCCGGACCACGCGATGCCGTCGAGCGGCGTATCGCGAGGATGGCCGAACTCACGGACGGCTTCGACGCCGACGCCGTCCGGGAGGCGCGCGCGTTCGCTGAGCTCGAGGCGATCGAGTGGGTCCACCTGTACGAGCCCGATGATGCGATCGTGCTGGTCGATGTGATGCGAGCGGCGGAGTCGTTCGCATCGCGTCACATCGGGGAGGATCAACCGCTCGGTGTGCGGCAGGCACGAGGGGAGGCGATGTACACCGCCGAGATCTTGCGACGGCACCTCGGACGAGATCGCCATCAGGTGGCGGTCGGACTCGAGACGCTGGCGCTCACGCTCACCGCGGAATCCGACGAGCGGTTGCGTCACTTGCGTATTGCAGCGCTCTATCAGGCGGCGCAGATCCGCTACGACAGCGACGATGACGTGGAGTCCGCGATCGCGCTGATGCACCGCGTCATCGCCGAGTCCGAGTCTCTCCCCTCGGCGCGGGCGCTCCTGCATGCCGCATCTCTCCGTCTGGTCGACGACGAGATCGGCCGCGGGGTACCGGCGGCGACGGCGATTGCCCACGGCCTGCGCGCCCTGGATCTGCCCGTCGAGCCCGGCTTCGAGACGGTCACCGAACAGGCCCGGCATCTCGACCGGGTGCTCGAGCGGCTTCCCGACACCGAGCGCGACCTCGCCGCCGTCGAGCACTCCGCCACACTGGTGGACCGGTATGCCACCTGTGCGTCCGAGGATGCGCGTGAGGCGATCCTGTGGTGGGTACTCAGGCGTGTTCGCGAGGACGCGGGGACCGCGGCCGATCGACAGGTCCTCGCCCACACCGACCACGCGTTCGCCACCGACACGAGTCCGGCCACGACGGCGGCACGGGTTCGCGTGGCGTCACGGCTCGCCGAGTTGACCTCGCGCCTCGGGGACCCCGAGAGTGCCGTGCGACTCTATGAACAGCTCGATGCGCGATTCCCTGGGCACGAGCACGACGAGCGTCTCGTCGTGCCGCTCGCCCTGGCGATGGTCGACCGGGCACTTCGTCTCGCCGACATCGGACGTCGCGACGACGCACTCGCTGCGCTGGCGAAGGTGCCGCACCGCTACGCAACTGCCGCCGGTGTGCCCGGAGTCCCGGCCGCGATCGCCCAGGCGATGTACTGGCGAGGACGTCTACTGCGGGAGGCAGGCGAGCTCGTCGCGTCTCGTCGCGTCATCAACGACACCGTGGATCGCGCGGCCCCCGACACCGACGCCGACGTGCGCCTGTGGGCGGCCAACTCACTCTTCTCCGTGTGGCAGTCACCCGGGCTCAATCCGACCGAGATCGATAGTGCCCTGAATCGTTTCGCGGACCTGTTTGCCAACGATCCGGACGTGCGCATCCGCCGCCTGGACGCCCGGCGCCGCCTCACTCAGTCGACACGCGCGGCAGAACGAGGCGAACGCGAGATGGCGGCGACCCTGCTGCAGGGGCTGGTGGCCGCCCACGCCGACAGCGACGACCCGGACGTCCGCGACACTGTCGAACTCGCGACCGAGAATCAACGGATCCTCGCGATCTCCTCCCCCACCGATGCGGTCCCCGCCTCGGCGGGAGAGGCCCGCTACCGCGATCTGCGCGAACGCCTGTACGAGGCCGACAGGGCGGTCGACGACGGGAAACCCGCGGAGGCCGAAAGGATCCTCGCGGCGATTGCGGCCGACACCGGCGCGGACCCCGACGAGAACATCGTCATGCTCGGGCTCGCGGCGTTGGACGTGCTCGGAGGTCTGCTGCTCGACGCCGGGCGGTGGGAGGAGCTCGTTGCCGTGGCACGCAGCGCGGCCCTGCGCCGTCCCGGTCTCGACACCCGGGCACGCCGGGTGCACGCACGCGGTCACCTGCGACTCGGCATTGCGCTCGGCCGGCTCGGCGAGGAGCATGCAGCGATCGAGGCCTACGAGGCGCTCGAACGGCTCGCCGACGGAGCGACCGACGGCGACATCGTGAACGCCCGCGAGGTGGCCGCCTACAACCGCGCCGTCATGGTCGACGGACTGGGCGACCCGGTCGCCGCGATCGCCGCCTACGACCACGTCCTCCGGATCCACGACCTGTCCGTCGACTCCGCCGAACGCCGGCTCCGCCGCGTCAAGACACTGCGCAACAAAGCGCTACTCCTGACCGGTCTCGGACGCCTACCCGAGTCGATCCACGCCCACCGACTGATCCTCGACATCGCGGGCGCCTTCCCGGACGCCGAGATCGCCGAACGAGGCCGCAAGTCTGCCTTCGATCTGGCGGCCTGCTACACGCAACTCCGCGAGTATCGTGCCGCGTCGGACCTCTACACCTGGATGCGATCCGCCCATCACCTCGGATTCGCCCGAGACGAACTCGCGAGCATCACAAGATCCGCCAAGACGGCAGCCCGCGCAGCCAGACGCGCACGTCAGTGAGCGCATTCAGCTCGTGGTACAGCGCCGGCCCGCAGAGTGCCGGACCCGCGGAGGTCCCATCCGAGCTGCACCGGCCATCTGTAAAAATTCCCCAGCGCCCTCCCCTGAACCGTGGCACACTGGGCGGCCGGCCACACGACCAGGAAGGGGAACACTCGGATGCACACCACCTCATACCCGCAGCGCATGTCGCAGCCGATGATCCGAATCCTGGATCGGACTGCCGAAAACCCCGGCAACACAGCCGGATTCAGCGTCCCCTGACGCCCCTCCTCTCGGGGCGCACCTGCCCCGAAACCTCGGTCGCCATGAGGTGACCTGCCGGCCGACCGGCCACCACGGGCCGTTCGCACCCCGAGAACCCGCCACTCCCCCTGGGAGAGAACGAGGTTGTCGATTGCCATGGCCCGCCCATCCACCACCGCCGTCACCACCCGAACCTGGATGAACACCCGTGTGCGCGTGCTCAACGCCACCTACGAGGACTTCGACCTCGTACCCGCCGCCCGCGCGGTTGTGACGCTCGCCGCGGAACTCGCCGTCACCTTGGTCGAACACACCCCGCGGTTCCTGGTGCGTTCCCAGCACATCGCGATCCCACTGCCGCGCACGATCCAGCTGCTCGAGTACGTTCACACGCCGCCGCGGCCGGGCGTCGACGACGACACCCGAGCAACGTTCCCAGCGATCCTGGCGCGCGACCACCACCGGTGCGCGTACTGCGGTGGCCGGGGCGCGAACACCGTCGACCACGTTTACCCGCGCAGTCGTGGCGGCGGCGACACCTACGGCAATCTCGTCGCCGCCTGCGCGGACTGCAACGGCCGCAAGACCGACCGGACACCGGAGGAGGCCGACATGCCGCTGCTGTGGATCCCCCGAGCTCCGCGGGATGACGTCAAACGGCAGCGCGCGATCTGGCGCGACCTGGCCCCGACACCGTGAATCGTCTTGAAAGGAGGCACAACCGATGACCATCATGATGACCTTGGCCGAGCTGCTGCCGGCCACCGACGGAAGCACCGACTGGGACGAGGCCGCCTGCCGGGGTGATCGTCACCCCGACCGCTGGTTCCCGGACCCGAGCGAGCCCTTCGACTACGCCGCCCTCGTCTGCGCCCGCTGCCCGATCGCCGCGGCCTGCGGCGAGTACGCCGCCGGCACCCGCCAGTCCGGTGTGTGGGGCGGACACGAGTACCTCCGCGGCAAGCTGATCCGGTAAGCCGGAGGGCATTTCACGACGGGACACCAGTGAGCCGAGTCCGCCGAAGCACCACACCTGGGACGCAGTCTACAAACCGCGCAGAACTACGAAACCGAGTCGAACTCGCTGCGGTCGACCGAGACCAGCAGGACCAACGAGTCGGCGGTGCGGGCACAGAACGCATCGGCGTCGACGAGTCCGTTGGTGAGGCCGCGCACGATGGTGGCGGAGACCAACAGGTCGAAGGCGGCGTCCGCCGCCGCGGCCGTCTCGTCGGCGGACCGGTCGGGGAACTCGGCGGCCACGCGTTCCGCGAGAGTCACGCGTACCGGATCCTCGGCGCTGAGTATCAGACGCTCGTACGCCCCGTGATCGTGGAGATAGGCGGAGAGCAGGCCCGGAATGGCTGCGCGGGCAGCAGGTTCGGCGATCTGATTGAGGAACAGCCTGGTCCACGCCAGCAGGTCGTCACGCAGGCTCGCGGTGGCCGCGGGCAGCGAGGCGTCGGGCCCCCCGAAGACGGCATCCTCGACGATCGATTCCTTCGTGGCCCAGCGGCGGTAGATCGCCGACGTACCAACCTTCGCGCGTCGGGCGATCGCGGTGATCGTGGTCTTCTGGTACCCGCTCTCCACGAGCACTTCCCTGGTTGCAGCGAGAATGGACCGGTCGACTTGAGGGTCCCGGGGCCGGCCCACACCGACCACTCCGGGCCGGCGATCGCTGCTCGTCTTCACACAACCGGACAGTACCGGACGAGTTTCGCCGAATCTATTACGTTGCAGAGCGCTCCGTAATAGATTCCGGGTAGGTCAGCCAGCCATCCACCGAAAGGACGACTCCCGATGATCACCCCGCACGACGAACTGCTCATCCACCAGCTCCCCACCACCCTCGACCACGTCTCGCAGAGCGACCTGCGCTGGACCGAGCGCATCGTGATGTACGGCTTCGACAAGTCCGGCGAGATCAGCATCATGACCGGCCTGGCGAAGTACCCGAACCGCAACGTTCTCGACGCCTACGCGATGGTCACCCGCAAGGGCGAACGGGCCCGCGTCGTCCGGATGTCGACCGAGCTGAACCCGCAGACCGGCGCCCTGAACGCATGGAGCGTCGGGCCGTACACGTACGAGATCGTCGAGCCGTTGCGCAAGGTGCGCTCCACCGTCGAGTCCAACGAGCACGGCCTGAGCCTGCAGCTCGACTTCACCGGCGACTTCCCGGTGTACGAGCAGACCGCAGCCTTCCACCGCAGCCGTGGCCGGGTCCGCGAGGACGCCCGCCGCTTCTACCAGAACGGCACCATCACCGGCTGGATCGAGATCGACGGCGAGCGCATCGAGATCGACCCCGACAACTGGTGGTTCGGCCGCGACCACTCCTGGGGCGTGCGCCACGGCGGCGGTGGCGGCAGCCTGCCCGAGGGCGGCAACATGCAGCCCTCGGAGGTGCCCGCCGGCGTCTTCTACTACATGGGCATCTTCCAGTTCGAGGACGAGGTGGTGCACTTCGCGCAGCGCGAGACGCACACCGGAGAGCGCTGGCAGTTCGAGGGCGAGGTGCTGTTCCCGATCGACTCGGGCAAGGACCCGCTGCCGATCATCGACGTCGAGCACGACCTGGATTTCCGCGACGACCTCCGCGTCGTCAAGTCCGGCACGTTCACCGTGCACCGCGCCGACCGCAGCACCGACGTCATCGAGGTCAATCCGGTGTGCGACTTCTGGCCGGGCCTGGCCGGCTACGACGAGTACAACGGCTACGCGTCGGGCATGTACCGCGGCAAGGACTTCAGTGACAGCTTCGACGTCGACATCACCGACGTCGACGAGATCCGCAAGGTCAGCATGCTCAGCGAGACGCTCTGCGAGGTCCGGATGGGCGACAAGGTCGGGCACGGGCTGGTCGAGATGGTGTTCATGGGCGTGAATCCGCGCTACGGCTACACCGACTGGAGCGCCAACCGATCCGGTGCGAACAATGGCTGAGCGCGTCGCCGCGGAAGACCTGGCGGCGGCCCTCGAGCCCATTGTCCGGCAGCGCATTCCGGGCGCGCAGAACGCGAAGATCGTCAACTGGATGCGCACCGAGCGCGGGTTCTCCACCGAGACCTACCTGTTCGACCTCGAAGGTGCCGAGCACGAGTCGGCCGGGTACGTCTTCCGACGCCCGCCCGAGGTCTCGCTGTTCCCCGACTACGACCTCCGGCGCCAGTACCTGGTCTCGGAGCGGCTCGCACCGACCGATCTCCCGGTCCCCGCCGTCCGGTGGATCGACGCCGGCGACAACCCGCTCGGCACCCCGTACTACGTGATGGACCGCATCGGAAATGCCGAGGCGCCCAGCGACTTCCCCTCGTACCACACCGCCGGCAACTACTTCGAGGCCGACGAGCAGGGTCGGGCGAAGATGTGGTGGGAGTGCGTGGAGACGATGGCGCGGGTGCATCTCCTGGACCCCGACGAGCTCCGGCTCGGGTTCCTCGCGATGCCCGAGTTCGGGGACAAGCCGGTCGAGCAGATCGTGAACTACCTCGACTGGGCCGTGCGCTGGGCGGCACCGGAACTGCCGCCGGTGATGGAGAAGGCACTGACCTGGCTCGGAGCCAATCTCTACGACCCGGAGCACGTGACGTTGGTCTGGGGCGACGCCCGCATGTCGAACATCCTGTACACGCCGGACCTGTCGGTCGCCGGCGTACTCGACTGGGAGATGGCGTATCTGGGTGACCACGAGGCCGACCTGGCCTGGGTGCTGTTCCTGGACTGGGCGTGCAGCGAGTACGAGGGACACCCGAGCCTGCCCGGCACCCCGACGCGGGAGGAGACCATCGCCCGCTACGAGCAACTGACCGGCTGGAAGGTGCAGAACCTGCTGTTCAACGAGGTGCTCGCGGCGGTGCTGCTGTCCGTGCCCCTGTTGCGTCTGTCCACCCATCTGAACCTCGGCGACAACGTGAGCATCACCGGGTTCTGCATGGCGCGCCTCGAACAACTGCTGAACGCCGACTGACGGTCCCCGGCGAGTAGGTCGAGCCCGGCCGGTCAGTCCTTCTTCAGGTCCCGGTCGCGGCTCGGCTGCACCCGCTTGGGCTCGCCCGGCATCTTCGGATAGTTCGGCGGGTACGGCATGTCACCCAGCCCGGCCGCGAGGTCACGCTCGGCCATCTCGAGCAGCCCGTCGAGCGAATGGGCGACGTCGTCCAGCGTCGCCATCGGGTCACCGCGACCCGCGAGCAACGCCGGCACCGTCGCGATGGTGAAGTCGTCGGGCTCGACGGACGCCAGTTCGTCCCACGTCACCGGGGTGGACACCGTCCCGATCGGGGTGCGGCGGGCCGAGTACGCGGACGCGACGGTCTTGTCCCGGGCGTTCTGATTGAAATCGAGGAAGATGCGCCTGCCGCGTTCCTCCTTCCACCACTTCGTGGTCGCCCGGTCGCCGCTGCGCCGCTCGACCTCCCGGCACAACGCGATTCCGGCGCGCCGTACCTCCACGAAGTCCCACCGCTGTTCGATCCGGATGTACACGTGCAGTCCGCGTCCGCCCGACGTCTTCGGGAACCCGATCAGGCCCAGTTCATCGAGAAGCGGATGCAGGACGTCGAGCGCGACGCGACGGGCGTCGTCGAAGTCGGTGCCGGGCTGCGGGTCCAGGTCGATCCGCAACTCGTCGGGATGCTCGACGTCCGGGCAGCGCACCGCCCACGGGTGGAACGTGACGGTGCCGAGGTTCGCGGCCCACACGATGTCGGCGGCGCTGCGCACCCGCAGCACGTCCGCGGTGCGGCCCGACGGGAACGTCACCTCGCACGAGTCGACATGCTCGGGCCGTTTCGCCGGCACCCGCTTCTGGTAGATGTCCTCGCCCTCGACGCCATCCGGGAAGCGCTGGATGTGGGTCGGCCGGTCCCGCAGCGCGCGCAGCAACTCCCCGCCCGTCGCGACCCTGCGGTAGTACTCGACGAGGTGCCGCTTGGTGCCGCCTTCCGCGCCGAGCCGCGGGTAGTAGATCTTGTCCGGATTCGACAGCCGGACGGCCACGCCGTCGACGTCGAGCTCCTCTGCCGGAGAACGCTTGGTGGCAGCCATGGTTCAGCCCTCCCCTGTCAGGACGTCGGCGAGGTCGTAGCGGAGCGGAACCTCGAGTTGCTCGAACGTGCACGACTCCGGCGCCCGGTCGGGGCGCCACCGCAGGAACCGCGCCGCGTGCCGGAACCGCACCCCGGCCTGGCTGCCGCGTTCGCCGAGCCCGCCCTCCATCTGGTCGTACGCCACCTCGAGGACGCGCTCGGGGCGGAGCGGAATCCAGCTGCGGTCGGCGCTCGAGCGCCAGCGGGTGGCCTCCCCCTCGGCCACGACGTCGTCGCCGACCCGCAACGGTTCGAGTTCGGCGAACAGCTCGACGCGACGCTTCGCGGTGAAGGCCGACGCGCCGCCGACCATGTGCAGCTCGCCGCCGTCGTACAGCCCCAACAGGATCGATCCTATGCCCGGCTGACTCTTGTGCGGCCGGTAGCCGATCGCGACGACGTCGGCGGTTCGAGAGTGCTTGACCTTCACCATCTCCCGCTTGTTCGGCAGATAGTGGCCGTCGAGCCTCTTGGCGACGACGCCGTCGAGTCCCGCTCCCTCGAACGTCTCGAACCAGCGCTGCGCGGTGGCACTGTCGAGGGTGGCCGCCGTGACGTGACAGCTCGGTCCGCCGCCGACCGCATCGAGCAGTGCGTTGCGGCGTTCGGCGAACGGGCGCGCGGTGAAGTCGTCGTCGCCGAGCGCCAGCAGATCGAATCCGATGAACTGCGCCGGGGTCTGCTCCGCGAGCAGCTTCACCCGGCTGTCGGCCGGGTGGATGCGCTCGGAGAGCGAGCCCCAGTCCAGCCGGGTCCGGCCGCCGATCTCCCGGGGGACCACCAGCTCGCCGTCGACGACGCAGCGTGGCGGCAGTTCGGCCCGCACCGCCTCGACCATCTCGGGGAAGTACCGGGCCAGGTCCTTGCCGCCACGCGAGCCGAGCACCACGTCGTCGCCGTCGCGGAACACGATGGCGCGGAATCCGTCCCATTTGGGCTCGTACGACCAGACGGATTCACCGGCCGGTTGTTCGGGCACTCCGGACGCGGCCTTGGCCAGCATCGGCTGCAGCGGTGGTGCGATAGGCAGGTCCACGGCGTCCATAGTGACACCCGCACCCGCTGTTCGCGCGCTGTTCGCCGCGGCCGGTGCCCCCGATCAGCCGTTTGCGGCGGGCGTCTCGAGGACCGAGGTGACCGGAGTGGGGTTACGCGTCAGGTCCAGAACAGGGCAGTGCGCCTCGGCCGCCTCGTGCAGTTCGAGGTAGCGCTCCCGCGACTCCGGGCCGGTGACGTTCACGACGACGCGGACCTCGCCGAAGCCGGGCCGCACGGTCTCGTCGAACCCGAAGAAGCCCCGCACGTCGAGGTCGCCCTCGGCGCGGGCGGTGATGTCGTCGACCCGGATACCGAGCTTCTCGGCCCAGAACCGGTACGTCACGACGTGGCACGACAGCAGCGAGGCCAGGTAGTACTCCACCGGGTTGGGGGCGGAGTTCTCGCCGCCGAGCGCCGGCGGCTCGTCCACCTCGACCGTGTACTTACCGAGCGAGACGGTGCTGGCAACGGCGTCGTGGGCCCGGGCCGACGCGCGGAAGACGACGTTCGCCTTCGCTGCGTCCCGGGAGACCGCGTCGGCGGTGGCGGAGACGATCGAGGACAGGTGTGAAACGGATGCAGTGGTCACGGGTGAGATCCCATCGTTCGTGTGCGTGAATGCCGAGTGCGTGATCACGGCGCGTGCGATGACGGCGCGCGTGAAGTGATCCCGGCGGCGAGACACTCGCGCCGGGGGGCGGGTCGGATCAGACCCGCCGACACCCGGACGTACACACGTGCGCGAAATCGACATGGCGGCGCCGCGTCAGCAGCTCACCGGAGTCGATCGCGCGAAGTGAGGTCACGCCTGAGACTGTAGCCGGACCGCCCGGCCCGGTCTACAGCCAGCCGCGACGCTTGAAGATCGTGTACAGCCCGGTACAGGTGAGCACCATGAGCATCAACGCGAACGGATACCCGCCGGCCCAGTGCAATTCGGGCATGTTGTCGAAGTTCATGCCGTACACGGTGCCGATCAGGGTGGGCGCGAACAGGATTGCTGCCCACGCCGAGACCTTCTTGATCTCCTCGTTCTGCGCGTAGCTGGCCTCGGTCATGTTGCGCATCTCTTCGTTCTGCGCCTGCGAGACCAGCGTCGCGTTCAGCGCGAGGATGCTGCCGAGCAACTCCCGGAAGCCGTCGACCCGTTCGACCACCGTCGTCGCGTGGTCGGTCACGTCCCGCAGGTACTTCTGCAGTTCCTCGTCGGTGTTGTACTTGTCGAAGCCCGCGGACAGTGCGCGCAGCATGCCGAGCAGCGGCTTGGTGGCGCGCTGGAACTCGACCACCTCTCGGGAGAGTTCGTAGATACGCCGGGACACCATGGGGTCGCCGCTGAAGACCTCGGTCTCGATCTCGTCGATGTCGTTCTGCAGACCCGCGACGACGGGCGCGTAGCCGTCGACCACGGCGTCGAGGATCGCGTACAGCACCGCCTCGGGCCCCAGCTTGAGCAGTTCCGGGTCGCCCTCCATGCGGTCCCGGACGGCCGACAGGTCCGGGGACTCGCTGTGCCGGACGGTGAGCACGAACGTCGGGCCGCAGAAGATGTGCAGTTCGCCGAAGTCGACGCTCTCCGATTCGTCGAGGTACCGCGCGGCGCGCAGCACGACGAACAGCGTGTCGCCGTACCGCTCGAGCTTGGGCCGCTGGTGCGCGACGATCGCATCCTCGACCGCGAGCTCGTGCAGGTCGAATTGCTCTGCCGCAGCGTTCAGTTGAGCGTCGTCCGGACGGTAGAGACCGATCCAGGCCATCGACGACTCGTCGGGCAGGCTCGCGAGTGCTTCCGCGAGGGTCGCCGGCGAGGAGATCCGGCGGCCGTCGCGGTAGACCGCGCTGTTGACGACGCTGGACTCCACGACGCCGGATTGGGCCGCGGCCGGTGGCGTCTGCCCCGGGTGTCGCGGTGCCATCGAATGCTCGGGCGAGACCACGTCGTCGGCGGTACCGGCGGCGCGGCGAGGGAGGATCGAGCGAATCGGACGCTTTTCACGCATACGAATACAGCTTTCGGGAAGGTCCGCGATCCGGACCGCCGATCGCGGTCCCACGGACACCAGTCGAACGCCATCGGAGTGGATGGCGTGGATTGTCCTGTTTAACTGGTACTCGGAGGTTGGCTACTCATTACTAGCCCCACCTCCTCTTCCTCGAACCCCGCAGATCCGCGGGCGCGGGTCGACCCGAACGACGACACCCTACTCCGGCAGCACCGGACGCGACAACCGGAGCGGTCAGTCGATGCGCTCCATGTCCGACCGATACCGCGCCGCGTTGGCCACGTACGTGGCGACACCGCGACGCAACCCCTCCGCGAAGGCGTCCGGATCAGGATGCGGCGCAACGGTTGCCGGTGCGCCGAGCACTCTCGATCGGGGCGGGACGACGGTGCCCTCGGTGAGCAGCGCGGTCGCGCCGACGAGGGTGCCCGTGCCCACCACCACACGCTGCAGGCTCGTGGACATCGATCCGATGAGGCACCGGTCCTCGACCACCGCGCCCTCGATGTGCGCGTTGTGCCCGACGACGCAGTCCGCACCGGGACGCCTCGGCGCCGATCGTCACGGCCCCGACCACCACGACGTCGGGATGCACGAAGGCGGTGGGATGGATGTCGGGAACCAGGTCGCCCAGTCGGTAGATCGCCACGCGGCAAACACCTTTCGTCTCGGGGATGTCTGTCCCGAGTGCATCTACCCGCTGTTCGACGGACCTGCCACATCGGCCTGCCGCTCGCGCACCGCGGCGACGAACAGGTCGAGGTAGCCGCAGGCACCGTGCCCGGCGCGTGACTCGTCGCGTCGCTCGATGGCCTCGACCACCCGCTCGTGGTGGGCCGCGCCGAGTGCGGGTTCGTGGACGCCGTCGGTGAAGTCGTAGGTGGCCCGCAGCGGCTCGGCGATGCCTGCGAACAGCTCGTCCAGCACGGGGTTGTGGGCGGCCGCGACGACGGCGACGTGGAAGGCCAGATCCGCGTCGGCAAAGTCGGCGCCGTCGCCGGTGCGTCCGGTCCGATCCCGGAGGTCGAGTGCCTCGCGCAGGCGTCGGACGTCGTCGTCGGTGCGGCGCAGGCACGCCAGTCGCACCGCCTCGAGCTCGAGCGCGCGGCGCACCTCGTAGACGTGGAGCATCTCGGATACCGCGACCTGGCGGGTGAGCAGGCCACCGATGTCGGTACGGGCGCGGACGAACGTGCCCGACCCGCGACGGATCTCGAGCATGCCGGTGGACGTGAGGCACTTGATCGCCTCGCGGAGCGTGTTGCGGCCGACACCGAGCAGGGTCGCCAGCTCCGGCTCCGTCGGGATGCGCTGGTCCATCGGCCAGTCTCCGGTCGAGATCCGGGCACGCATCCAGTCGAGCGCCTGCTGATACGCCGATTCCTTCTGCACCACCGTCACCGGTTCATCCTCACACGAGCCGCGGACACCTTCCCCGTCCAGCATACATAGGACGTCCTACGTAGGATGTCCTCGTGCGCCCAGCCACCGACCTCCGAACGCCGCCCGTGACCGACCCGACCGACCGCGCGACGAGATCCGCCCGACGGTGGCCGGCGCGGCACTTCCACGGGCTCGGGTACGTGCTGGTGATCCTGCTGGTGGGGGCGAACATGCCGACCGCGCTCTACGGCGTCTACCGCACCGAGTTCGGGTTCAGCCCGGTCACGCAGACGGCGATCTTCGCGGTCTACGCCGCCGCCCTCGTGCCGGCGCTCTTCTTCTTCGGCCCGTTGTCGGACCGGATCGGGCGCCGTCCGGTCCTGATCGCGGCACTCGCCTCGGGCCTCGGGGGCATCGCCGTCCTCGCGTTCGCGGAGTCGACGGCGTGGCTGTTCGTCGGCCGCATCCTGCAGGGCCTCTCCGTGGGTGCGTGCTCGGCCGCCGGGACGGCGGCACTGCTCGAGCACGTGCCCGGCCACAACCCCGTGCGGGCCGCCCGTGCCGCGACGGCGAGCACGGCGGCCGGCGCGGCCCTCGGCCCCCTGATCGCCGGCGCCGTCGCCGAGTACCTGCCGCATCCACTCGTCCTCCCCTACACACTGTTCGGACTCGCGCTGATCCCGGGACTCGTCGCGCTGCTGGTACTGCCGACACCCGAACGCGCCGAGCCGTCGGCCGCCTCGCCGCACCCACCGCGGCGGCGTCTGATCGAGATGCCACGGATTCCACGCGCGATCCGGTCCGTCTTCTTGCTGGCAACGGTCCCGGCCGCGATCGCGTGGGCGGCGGTGGGCCTGTTCCAGTCGGTGGTGCCGTCCTGGATCGCGGAGATGCTCGGCATGTCGAACCTGCTGGTCGGGGCGGCCACGGCCGCGCTGGTGATGTCGTGCTCGGTGGTGGCGCAGCTGGGCATGCGTGGCCTCGACCCCCTCGTCGCCCAGCGCCTCGGCCTCGGCCTGATGTGTGCCGGGATGCTGGGGCTGTCGGTCGTCGACCGCGTGCCGAGCCTGGCCCTGCTCCTCGTCGTGACCGCCGGCGTCGGCATCGGACACGGACTGGCGTTCACCGGCGGCATGCAGCGCGTCAGTACCGCGGTCGCCCTGCACGCCCGCGAGTCCAGTGGCGCGGTCCTGGCCGCGTTCTTCACGCTCACGTATGTCGGGCTCGGCGTGCCCGCGATCGCCGCGGGTCTCCTCGTCACCTACCAGGGCATGTCGACCGCGGTGGCCGAGTTCTCCCTCGTTGCCGCCGTCAGCTGCCTGATCGCGTTGGCGCTGAACATGATCCGACGGTCCGACGACGCTACGGGATGAGCCCCTGCCGCCGTGCCTCGACCACGGCCTCGTGCCGGCTGCGGACCTCGAGCTTGGTCATGATGTTGCGCATGTAGCTCTTGACGGTGTCGAGGCGCAGACCCAACCGCTCGCCGATCTCCGCGTTGCGGCAGCCGAGCGCGACGTGGACGAGTACCTCGAACTCGCGGGGCGACAGCGTCACCCTCGCGGGCTCGGTCGCCCCGACGGTGAGCCCGCGCAGCTTTCCTTCCACCGCCCTGACCTCGGCGCCGAGGGCGTCGTCGTCGAGGCGGTCCGCGATCGCCCGCAGAGCCAGGTAACTCTCGGTGATGCCCGCCGAGATCTTCGGGTCCCGGTACGCGTCCGGTGCCGTGCGCGCATTCTCGATCATCGCGACCCGGCGGTCGACCTCGTCGCGGATCTCGATCTCGTGGGCGAGTTTGCGCGCCGACCGCATCACCGATTCGGCCATCACGTCACCGATCGGCAGGTTGGCGCGCAGGCCGCCGTACACCGCGGCGCGGGTGGTCCCGCGCACCACGACCGGCGCCGCGAGCAGCGACTCGATCCCCTCGCTGGCCACCTCGTGGTCGTAGTCGTGGGTGATGTGCCGGGAGTTCGCGTAGTCCTGGACCGCACCGGGCCGCTGTTCGGCGATCACCCGACCGCCCAGTCCGCATTCGGTGTCGATCACGAGATCACGCAGCATCGCACCGCGGGTCCCGACGAAGCCCGACAGCCGCATGCTGGGCCCGTCGACCATGCCTCCGAACAGCACCGGCAGCGTCGTGCTGGTGCGCAGATATCGGAGTTCGGCGCGGATCGCGTCCTCGTCGCTCGGCCTCAGGATGTCGGTCATCAGTTCGTTCGGTGCGCTGTTCGTCGGAATTCCGGGCACCCACCGCGGATACCCACTTCAGAGGGTAGCGGCCGCCGGACTGTGCCCCATAGCGTCGGATCCGGCGGTGTGTAACGCCCGTCACTTGCGATCACCACGGAGGTACTCGTGTCCGAACTGTCCGCCTCGGCGAACCACACACCGCTCAGTCCGCTGCGCTTCCTGGACCGCTCGGCATCGGTGTTCCCCGACAAGACCGCGATCATCCACGGGGACCGCCGCTACACGTATCGCGAGTTCGCGAACGAGGTGGCGCAGCTCGCACGGGTGCTGCGCAGCCGCATCGAACCGGGCGACCGGGTCGCCTACCTGTGCCCCAACACCCCCGAGATGCTGATGGCGCACTTCGCGGTGCCGCTGGCCGGCGGTGTGCTGATCGCCCTCAACTCGCGACTGGCCGGACCCGAGCTCGAGTACATCCTCGACCACGCCGGGGCCCGGATCCTGTTCGTGGACTCCGAGCTGGTGGGCTCGGTGCGCACCGTGCGGGAGAACGTCGGCAGCGTCGCCGAGATCGTCGAGATACCGGACTCGACGATCCCGCGCCCCGACGTCCCCGCCGGTGTGACGACCGCGCAGTACGACGAGTTCCTGCGCAGCCGCGACGGCCTGTCCGACGAGCCACTCCGCTGGGGCGTCGACGACGAGCAGCAGGTCATCGCCATCAACTACACGTCCGGCACCACCGGAAAGCCCAAGGGCGTCATGTACTCCCACCGCGGCGCCTACCTGAACTCGCTCGGCGAGACGTTCCACAACGGCTTCGACGGCAACACCAAGTACCTGTGGACGCTGCCGATGTTCCACTGCAACGGCTGGTGCACGCCGTGGGCCGTGACCGCCGCGGCCGGCACCCACGTGTGCCTGCGGGCGGTGCGTGCCGACGCCATCTGGGACGCGATCGACGACCTCGGAATCACCAACCTGTGCGGCGCCCCCGCCGTGTGCACCACGATCGCCGGCGCCGAGCAGGCGCACCCGGTGGACGCGCTGCGGATCACGACCGCCGGCGCTCCCCCGTCGCCGACCGTCATCGCGCAGCTCGAGACCCTCGGCGTGACCGTCGTGCACGTGTACGGCCTCACGGAGGTGTACGGGCCGTACACGATCTGCGAATTCCAGGAGTCGTGGAACGACCGGTCGCCCGAGGAGCGGGCCGCGCTGATCTCCCGGCAGGGTGTCGGCATGCTGCAGGCCGAGAACGCCCGCATCGTCGACGACAACATGGCGGACGTGCCCGCCGACGGCGAGACGATGGGCGAGATCGTGTTGCGCGGCAACAACGTCATGCTCGGCTACTACCGCGATCCGGAGGCCACCGCGCAGGCGTTTGCCGGGGGCTGGTTCCACACCGGCGACCTGGGCGTCATGCACCCGGACGGCTACATCCAGCTCAAGGACCGCGCGAAGGACATCGTCATCTCGGGCGGCGAGAACATCTCGACGGTCGAGGTGGAGCAGGCGATCATCGCGCATCCCGCCGTGCTGGATGTCGCCGTCGTCGGTGTGCCGCACGAGAAGTGGGGCGAGCGACCCAAGGCGTTCGTCATCGTCAAGCCGGGACACACGGTGACCGCCGAGGAGATCGTCGAGCACACCCGCGCGCTGCTCGCGCGGTACAAGGTGCCCGAGGAGATCGTCTTCCCGCTCGACCTGCCGCGCACCCCGACCGGCAAGGTGCTCAAGTTCGAGCTGCGGAAGTCGCACAGCTGACACGGGTGGTGCCCCGCCGGTCCACCCGGCGGGGCACCACTCGACCGGGAACCACACTGTGCCGCGGAGAAAATCTGTACGGAGTGCGAGGTTTTGTACAAAACGGCGGACCACGGAATTCTGTCTGTCCGGCGCGATCCCCCGTTCGGTGGCCTACGGTCCCGGTCGAGTCGGTCAGCCCCGCCGCTCGAGATATCGCGCCAGCGCGGGACCGATCACCGCGACCGAGTCCGGTTCGATCATGTCGTTGTGCCCGCAGTCGACGGGGCACTCCTCGATGTCGCCGGTGACGAGTGGCCTCCACTCCCCCGCGGACCGGTCGCCGCCGCCGTCCTGCCCGCGGGCCGCCGGGAACACCAACAGGTCTCCGTCGAACACACCGGGCACGAATCGGTGCACCAGCAGCCGCGAGTTGGCGTATCCGTCGTTGATCCGTTCGAGGTGATCGGCAGTGACAGCATCGGCGGTCCCGAAGTGGGAGTTGAGCATTCGCGCGGCGCCCGCATAGTCGATCGCATGCTCCGAAGCCGGGAGTTCGAAGCCCAGACCGCGCAGCAGGTCAGCCAGATCGAGCCGGCCGAGAAGGGGATCCGAACCGTCGTCGGGATAGGCGTCCATGACCGCCAGCGCCGCGACGGACCTCCCCCGCCGCTGCAGTTCGACGGCCATCGCGTGGGCGATCACGCCGCCCAGCGACCAGCCGAGCAGGTCGTACGGCCCGTCCGGCGCGACGGCGGTCATCTCGTCGACGTACCGCGCGGCCAGCTCCTCGAGCGAGTCGTACTGCGGCCCGCCGGCGATCACCGGCAACTGCAGTCCGAAGACCGGCCGCTCCGACGGCAGGTACTGCACCAGTCCCGTATACCCCCACGACAGCCCGATTCCGGGATGCACACAGAACAGCGGGCGCCCGGACCCCGTGCCCCGCAGCGGGATCAGGGGGCGAAGGGCGTCATCCACCCCGCCGGAGGTGGTGTCGGCGATCCGTCCGGCGAGACCCGCCGGCGTCGGATCGAGGAACAGTGCCTGCAACGCGACGGTGGGTCCCAGGCGGGTCCGCAGCTCGGTGACGACCTTCGTCGCGAGCAGCGAGGTCCCGCCGAGATCGAAGAAGCTGTCGTCCAACCCGATCCGCTCGACGCCGAGGACGTCGGCGAACGTGTCCACCACCGCCGTCTCGATCGGGCCGCTCGGCTCGCGGAACACCGTCGCCGGCGACATGAACTGGGGCGGCGGCAGCGCGGTGCGGTCGAGTTTGCCCGTCGGTGTCAGTGGGATCCGGTCGAGGACGGTCACCGACGCGGGAACCATGTGCGCGGGCAGGTGACGCCCCACGTCGCGGCGCAGATCGTCGGCGTCGACGTGGGCGTTCTCGACCGGGCGCACGTACGAGCACAGCAGTGTGTTGCCGGCCGGTCCGGGACGCGCGAGCGTGACGGCGAATCCGACGTTCGGCTGCGCAGTGAGCACCGCGTCGACCTCGCCCGGCTCGATCCGGAAGCCGCGGACCTTGACCTGGAAGTCGCTGCGCCCGATGTACTCGAGGGTGCCGTCCCCGCGCCATCGGACGAGATCGCCGGTGCGGTAGATTCGCCCGCCGCTCCGACCGAACGGGTCGGCGACGAAGCGGCCGGCCGTGAGCCCGGGCCGCCGGTGGTAACCGCGGGCCAGCGCGGAGCCGGCGATGTACAACTCGCCGACGACCCCGCGCGGGACCGGGTGCAGACGCGGGTCGAGGACCAGCTCGGTGACACCGCGGATCGGACCGCCGAACGTGACCGGCTCGCCCGGCCGCATCCGTGCGCTGATGTTCGCCATGATCGTGGTCTCGGTGGGGCCGTACGCATTGAGCATCGTGCGTCCCGGAGCCCAGCGCATCACCAACTCCGGCGGGCACGGTTCCCCCGCCACCACGAGCGTCCGCAGACTCTCGAGCCCGACGGGGTCCACCGAGGCCAGCGCGGTCGGTGTGACGAATCCGTGTGTCACAAGATCGGTTTCGAGCAGCGAGGCGAACTCGGTGCCGCCGTACACGTCGGAGGGGACGACGACCATCGCGGCGCCCGCGCTCAGGGCCATCACCGTCTCGAACACCGACGCGTCGAAGCTCGGTGACGCGAAGTGCAGGGTCCGCGCCTGCGGCGTCACGCCCAGGCGTTCCCGCTCCTCGGCCGCCAGGTTGGCCAGCCCCCGGTGCGTGAGCACGACACCCTTCGGCGTGCCGGTCGAGCCCGAGGTGTAGATCAGGTACGCGGGGTGATCGGCACGAAGCGGGTGGATCCGCTCGGTGTCGGAGATCGGTGTGGCCGACTCGGCCGCGACGGCGGCCGCGACCTCGGGATCGTCGAGGACCAACCAGTCGACCGAATCCGGCAGTCGCTCCCGGCACGACCGCACCGTCACACCCACTCCGGCACCGGAATCGGTGAGCATCCGCTCGATGCGCTCCGTCGGGTAGCCCGGGTCCACCGGCACGAACGCCGCACCCGTCCTCGCCACTGCCCACACCGCGAGCACCGACGACACCGAACGTGACAGCCCCAGCGCGACATATGTTTCCGGGCCCGCTCCCATGGCGATCAGGAGCCGGGCCAGCCGATTCGACTCGTCGTCGAGTTGCCGGTACGTCACTTCACGGCCGTCGCACACGACCGCGACGGCGTCGGCGTTTCGCGCCGCGGACTCGAGCAGATCGGCGAGCAGGATCGTCGGCGCATCCGGCCCGCCTCGCGCGGGGGCCAGCCCCGCCAGCTCGTGCGGGTGCAGGATCTCGAGGTCACCGACGGGCCGGCCCGGATCTGCCAGCGCGGTCTCGAGGATCCGCACGAAACGCTCGGCGAAGCCTTGCACGGTGTCGCGGTCGAAGAGATCGGTCGCGAACGCGATGCCCCCGGAGATCCCCGCGGGCGCACCGTCGCCGTCGAGCAGTTCACCGAGCACGAACTCGAGGTCCTCCTTGACCATCCCGGCGCCGATCGACAATCCCTCGAGCGTCAGCCCGGACAGCTCGAGTCGGGCGCTCTCGAGATTCTGGAACTCGAGCGCGACCTGGAACAGCGGTGAGTACGCGGTGGATCGGGCCGGATCGAGCTTCTCGACCACCCGCTCGAACGGCACGTCGGCGTGTGCGAAGGCTCCGAGATCGATGTCCCGGACCGTCGCCAGAAGCTCCGAGAACGATTGCCGTGCAGCGATCCTGGTGCGCAGCGCGAGTGTTCCGACGAACATTCCCACCAGCTCGTCCAGTGCGCGCTCGCCGCGCCCGGCGATGGGGGTGCCCACCACGATGTCATCGGTGTCACCCAACCGGGCGAGCAGCACCGCGAGGGCCGCGTGGATCGTCATGAACAGGCTTGTTCCGTGGTCACGTGCGAAGGTCAGGAGTCGTCGGTGCAGCCCAGGGTCGAGCGCGAACTCGACACGGTCGCCACGGAAGGACTGCTGAATCGGCCGCGGTCGGTCCGTCGGCAGCCCCAGCAGGTCGGGCGCCCCGGACAGCGTCTCGGTCCAGTAACCGAGCTGCCGGGACTGGACCGATCCGGGATCGTCCTCGGCGCCCAGAAGGGCCCGCTGCCACAGCGTGTAGTCGGCGTACTGCACCGGCAGAGGATCCCAGTCCGGACCGTGCCCGACGGTGCGTGCGACGTAGGCACGCATCAGATCACGCGCCAACGGCCCCAGCGAGTAGCCGTCGATCACGATGTGGTGCGCCACGAGAACCAGCACGTGCACGTCGGACCCCACCTCGAGCAGCGCCCCCTCCACCGGAACCCGCTCGGTCACATCGAATCCCGTGGACACCATGGCACGGGTGCGGTCCCGCAGTTCGGCCTCGCCCGCGACCACGACCGGGTCGAGAACGACCGCGACCTCGGCGACCGGACGGACGTCCTGGATCGGCCCGGCGGCGCCGACCGGGAACCGCGTGCGCAACGACTCGTGCCGCGACAGGACGTCGTCGATCGCCGCTCTCAGCGCGGGCGCGTCGAGGGCACCGGTCAGGCGCACCGCCAGCGGCACGTTGTACGCGGGCGACGACGGGTCGAACTGGTTGATGAACCACATGCGCTGCTGCGCCGCCGACAGCGGGATCTCCGCCGGGCGCGGCGCCACCTCGAGCACCGGGCGACCGGAGGGGCCGGTGTCGGCGTGTTCGATCCGCTCGGCGAGCGCGGCCGCCGTGGGTGCCTCGAACAGCGCCCGCACACCGAGGTCGATGCCGAGGGATTCGTCGAGTCGCGCCACGGCCCGCGTCGCGGACAACGAGTTGCCCCCGATGTCGAAGAAGCTGTCGCCGGTGCCCACCCGGTCGACTCCGAGGACCTCCGCGAACACCGCCGTGATCGCCTCCTCGACGGGATCGGTCGGGGCGCGGAACACCGTGGTGGTGAAACCGAACTCGGGTTCGGGCAGCGCGCGGCGGTCGAGCTTGCCGACCGGGGTGAGCGGGATGTCGTCGAGCACGACGAACGCCGTCGGCACCATGTACTCCGGTACCCGCTCGGCCAGCCGCGCCCGCAGATCGTCGATGTCGATCCGGCGGCCGTCGTGCGCGACGACGTAGCTCACCAGCACCGTGTCGCCGCCCGGCCCGCGGCGGCCGAGGGTGGCCGCGAACCGCACATCGGGATGCCCCGTCAGGACGGCGTCGATCTCGCCCAGCTCGATCCGGAAGCCGCGGACCTTGACCTGGAAGTCGCTGCGCCCGCGATACTCCAGCTTGCCGTCGGCCGTCCACGCACCGATGTCCCCGGTGCGGTACATCCGCTCGCCCGGCGCACCGAACAGGTCGGGCAGGAAGCGGGCCGCCGTCAGTCCCGGGCGCCGATGGTAACCGCGGGCCAGTCCGGGCCCGGCGATGTAGACGTCGCCCGAGACACCGACGGGGACCGGCTGCAGGCGGGAATCGAGCACCGTCTCGGTCACCCCGGCGATGGGCCGGCCCAGGGAATGCGCTGCCTCCTGGTGCGCGACGAACTCCTCACCGTTGACGACGATCGTGGTCTCGGTGGGGCCGTAGACGTTCAGGACGCGGCACTGCGGCAGCCAGTCGTCCACCAGTTCCGGGGGCCAGGCCTCGCCGCCGACCAGCACGCACTCGAGGTCGTCGAGCCCGGACGGATCCACCGACGCGAGCGCGGCCGGGGTGATGAACGCGTGCGTCACCCGCTGCTTCCGCAGCACCGCGGTCAGTTCGGAGCCGCCGTAGACCGTGCGCGGGACGATCACCATCGTCGCGCCGACCGCGAAGCACAGCAGATACTCGAGGACCGAGACGTCGAAGCTGGGCGACGAGAAGTGCAGGGTCCGTGCCTCCGCGGTCACACCGCTGACGTCCCGCTGCGCGTCCGCATAGTTGCCGAGGCCCCGGTGTGTGACGGTGACGGCCTTCGGTCGTCCCGTGGATCCGGACGTGTAGATCAGGTAGGCGGGGCTGTCGAGCCGCAGCGGCGCGGTCCGGTCGGTGTCGGTGACCGGACCGGGGGACGCGTCGGCGCACTCGGCCGCGAACGCCTCGTCGTCGAGGACCAGCCATCGCGGGCCGTCGGGCAGTCGCGCCCGGTGCTTGGTGGTCGTCAGGGCGATGTCGGCGCCCGAGTCGGCGAGCATGGCCGAGACCCGCTCGGCCGGGTAGTCCGGATCGACGGGTACGAACGCGCCGCCCGCACGCGCCACCGCCCACATCGCGACCACCGACTCGATCGATCGCGGTATCCCCAGCACCACCCGCGATTCCGGCCCGACACCGCGGGCGATCAGCGTCCGCGCCAGTCGGTTGGACCACGAATCGAGCTCGCCGTAGGTGACCTCGCGACCGCCGTTGACGAGAGCGGTCACCTCCGGGTCGCGGGCCGCGGCGGCGTCGAGGATCTCGGGGAGCGTGCGGAGTTCGGACCGCGGCCCGCCGCGCACCGGGACCAGGGCGCGACGCTCGACACCGGTCAGGAGGTCGAGGTCCGCGAGCCGTCGCTGCGGATCGTCGGCGAGTTCCGCGAATGCCTGCAGCACCCGCAACAGCCGCGCGGCGATGCCGGCCACCGTCGCGCCGTCGACCAGGTCCGGGCGGAACTTCATCGTCACGTGCAGCCGGTCGGGCGCCGACGCGACGACACTCAGCGGGAAGTGTGCGGAATCGCGAGCCTCCACATCGGTCAGCCGCATCCCGTCGAGGTCGGTGTCCGCCGCCACCGCACCACGGGCCGGGTACGACTCGAACACCGTGAGCGTGTCGAAGATCGAGCCCGGGCCGGCGGCGCGCTGGATCTCGGGCAGCCCGACGTGGTGGTGGTCGAGCATCGCCGACTGCGCGGCCTGGACCCGGTCCAGCAGCTCGCCGAGGCGCGCGTACGGATCCAGCCGGACCCGGACCGGAATCGTGTTGATGAACAGCCCGATCATGGTTTCGATGCCCGCGACGTGCGGCGGGCGGCCCGACACCGTGGCCCCGAAGACCACGTCGTCACGTCCGGTGAGCAGCCCCAGCACGATCCCCCACGACGCCTGGACGACGGTGTTCAGCGTGACGCCACGGGCCCTGGTGAGTTCCCGGAGCCGGTCCGACGTCGCGGCGTCGAGTCGGTACGCGAGGTCACGCGACTCGGTGTACGCCTCGGTGGCCGCGGCGCGGCCCGGCAGCAGCAGCGTGGGGTCGTCGACGTCGGCGACGGCGCGCACCCACGCGTCGACCGCGGCATCCCGGTCCTGCCGGGCCAGCCATTGGAGGTAGCCGCGGTGCGGGCGCGGGCGCGGCAACGCGTCGTCGTCGCCGCCCGTCAGGTACAGCGTGACGAGCTCCTCGAGCAGGAGCGGGGTGGACCATCCGTCGAACAGGATGTGGTGATTGGTGAACACCAACCGGTGCGCGCCACCGGGCATGTGCACCAACATGATTCGCACGAGTGGAGCGACCGTGACGTCGAACGGGGTCGCGCGGTCCTCGTCCAGCAGCTCCGTCAGACGTGTGGCCGCGGCCCGCTCCCCGAGGACGGAGAGGTCGATCTCAGTCCACCGCGCCTCTCCTCCGCTGCCCACCACCTGCACCGCGTCGCCGCTCGGTAGTCGCGTGAAGGCCGTCCGCAGGTTCGGATGGCGGCCCAGCAGCGTCCGGCTCGCGCGGCGCAGACGGGGTCCGTCCACCGCACCCTCGAGGGTCAGGATCAGCTGCACCAGGTACGCGTCCGTGGACTCCTCGGCCAGTTCGGCGTGAAACAGCATGCCGCGCTGCATCGGCGAGAGCGGCCACACGTCGGCCAGGCCCGGGTACCGCTGTTCGAGACGGTCGATCGCCGGTTGCCCCAGTTCCACCAGATCCAGGTCGGACGGGGTCGATCCGCCCGCCCCGGGTGTGCGCGCGTGTGCGGCGAGCGCGTGAGCCGCGCGGCTCCACAGCTGCGCCAACCGCTCCACCTCGCCCGATGTCAGGACGCCCCGCGGGAAGTCCCACGTCGCGGCCAGGCGAGGTCCGTCCGGTCCGGACAGCGTGACGGCGTTGACGTCGATCGCGAACACCACCGGCAGGTCCGGAGCGACGACGCCACGCAGGCCGGAATCCTCGACGGGAAGCCAGGTTCCGATGCCGCGATCGGGGGTACCGGTGTCGAACCGGCCGAGGTAGTTGAAGCTGATGTCCGGCAGACGACGCGGCGCGAGTACGGCCGCCGTCGCGTCGTCCAGGTAGCGGAGCATGCCGAACCCGATGCCGTGATCGGGAATTGCCCGCAGCTGCTCCTTGACCGCCTTCACCGCGGCGCCGATGGCATCGCCGCCGCCGGCCGCCCGGTCGATGTCGATCCCGGCGAGGTCGAATCGCACGGGGTACAGCGACGTGAACCAGCCGACGGTCCGGGACAGGTCGGCACCGGGCACCACCTGCTGCTCCCGGCCATGGCCTTCGAGAGCGACGGTGACCGTGTCGCCGTCACCCCCGCGCTCGCGCCGCCACTGGACCAGCGCGAGGGCCAGTGCGGTGAGCAGCCCGTCGTCGACCGATCCGTGGAAGAGATCGGGCACCGCGGTCGTGAGGGCGCGCGTGACGTCGGCCGGCAGTTCCACCTCGACGCGGTCGAGCGTGGACGCGACGTCCACGTGCGGATCCAGGTCGCGACCGACCGGGCACCGCCCGTCGGCGGCGGTCGCCGATCTCCACAGGTCCAGCTCGGACACCCGAGACGGTGCGGCCGCCGCGAGTCCGTCCGCCCACGTCCGCATCGACGTCCCGACCGGTGGCAGAGCCGGATCGGTGCCCGCCGCCACCGCGGAGCAGGCCGCCGCCAGATCCGGGACCAGGACCCGCCACGACACGCCGTCGATCACCAGGTGGTGAGCCACGATCAGCAGCCGCGCGCCGTCGGCCGCGGCGAACCGCACGAGCTGGATCATGCTGCCGGACAGCGGGTCCAGTCGATCCGCCGCCGAGTCCAGGGCGGTGCGGGCGGCCTCGGTGAAACCGGCACCGGACACCGTATCGACGGGAACGACCCGGACGATCGCGCCGGCGTCGACCGCTCCGGGAGGTCGCACCTCGATCCGCCGGCCGGTACCGGATCGCTCGTCGGGACGCAGCCGGGACCGCAGCATGTCGTGGCGGTCGAGGACCGCGCCCATGCCCCGGGCCAGGACGTCGGCTCCGATGTCGGGCGGAATGTCGAGCAGCACCGACTGCGAGTACCGGCCGAAGTCCCCGCTCCGGTCAGCGAGCCAGTGCACGATCGGAGTGGTGACGACGTCGCCGACCCCGGCACCGGGAAGCTCCGGCAGCGGCGGCGGCCCCTCCCGTTCGGCGAACTCCGCCACCTCGGCGAGACCGGTCACGGTGCGCCGTTCGAAGACGTCCCGCGGCGTCAGCGTCACTCCCGCGGACTTGGCGCGGGCCACCAGCTGGATCGACATGATCGAGTCGCCGCCGAGCCCGAAGAAGGAGTCGTCGGCGCCCACCGATCCGATACCGAGGATCTCCGCGAACAACCCTGCGAGAATCCGCTCGACGTCGGTGGCGGGTGCGCGTCCCGCACCCGCGCTCGGTGCCGGAACCGGTAGTGCGGCGCGATCGACCTTGCCGTTCAACGTCATCGGGAACGCGTCGAGCACCGTGATCGCGGCCGGCACCATGTAGGACGGAAGCCGCTGTCCGACCGCCGTGAGCACCTCTTCCTGGTCCACCACGTGGCCGGCTTCGGGCACCACGTACCCGAACAGCCTCAGACCGCCGGCATCCTCGGCACGGCCGAGCACGACGGCCGTCGCCACGCCCGGCACCGCCAGCAACGCCGACTCCACCTCACCCGGCTCCACCCGGAACCCGCGCAGCTGCACCTGGAAGTCCCTGCGCCCCAGGTACTCGAGCGCCCCGGATGCGGTTCGGCGGACCCGGTCGCCCGAGCGGTACATCCGCTGTCCGGCCGCGAACGGGTCGGCGACGAAGCGGGACGCGGTGAGACCGGCACGACCGCGGTAGCCCCGCGCCACCTGCGGACCGGAGACGTACAGTTCGCCGGCGACGCCGGGCGGCACGGGATGCAGACGATCGTCGAGCACCCGGACGCGGACGCCGGGAAGCCCGACACCGACCGTCGACCCCAGCGGACGCTGCGCCCGGTCGGCGCGCACCGCCGCGGCGTCGATCCGCTGCCAGGTCACGTGCACGCACGTCTCGGTGATGCCGAACATGTTGACCAGGGCGGGGGTCCGGTCGCCGTGGCGCTCGATCCAGTCGGACAGCCGCGCCGCGTCCAGCGCCTCGCCGCCGAACACCACGTGGCGCAGCGCGAGATCGCCCGCGGAATCCGCATCGGCGTCCGCGAGCGGGTAGAAGGCCGACGGGGTCTGGCTGAGCACCGTCACGGACTCGTCCCGCAGCAGTCGCAGCAGCGCGTGCGGGTCGCGCGCGGTGTGGTAGTCCACGACCACCACCCGGCCACCGAATCCGATCGCGCCCCACAGTTCCCACACCGCGAAGTCGAACGCGAACGAGTGGAACATCGTCCACACGTCACCCGGCCCGAGCCCGAGGACGTCCCGGGCACCGGTCAGCAGCGTCGCGACGTTGCGGTGGCTCACCGTCACGCCCTTGGGTCGCCCCGTCGAGCCCGAGGTGTAGATCAGATACGCGGGCGAATCCGGGTGCAGCGGGCGAGTTCGGTCGTCGTCGGTGACGGGCACGGCCGGGTGCCGGTCGATCTCGTCGCGGATGCCGGGCGCGTCGAGGCACACGATCGGGAGGTCGTCGGGCAGCTCGACGTCCACCCGCTCGCGGCGGAACGCCTCGTCCACCACCGCGCACGCGGCCCCGGCGTCCTCGATCACGAACCGGATCCGGTCGGCGGGGTATCCGGGGTCCACGGGGAGGTAGGCTGCGCCGGCGCGCACGATCCCCACCAGGGTCGTGACGAGGTCCGCGGTCCGGCCCATGACGACCGCCACCACCGATTCGGGCCCCACTCCGCGATCGATCAGCCACCGCGCCAGTCGGTTCGAACGCTCGTCGAGTTCCCGGTAGCTGATCCGCTGGGCGGCGGCGACCACCGCGTCGGCGTTCGGCGTGGCGGCCGCGGACGCCGCGAACAGGTCCGCGAGTGTCGTTGCGGCCGCGATCGGCGCCGCGTCCTCGGATGCGGTTCGCGAGGGCGCACCGGTCAGGTCGAGGTCGCCGACCGGTCCCGCCGGGTCGGCCGCGACCGCTGCGAGCAGGCGGGCCGTCAGATCGGCCAGTCCCGCCACCGTCGAGTGGTCGAAGATGTCCGAGGCGTACAGGATTTCACCGGACAGCCCGGCCGCCCCGTCGCCGCCGTCGGAGGTCTCGCCGATCCCGAACTGCAGATCGAACTTCACCTCGCCGGGGTCCACGTCGAGCGCCTCGACGCTGAGACCCGGCAACTGCACTCGTGGTCGATCGACGTTGCGGAACTCGAGCATCACCTGGAACAGCGGCGCGTACGACGTGCTGCGTCCCGCGCCGATGCGTTCGACGAGACGCTCGAACGGCACGTCGGCGTGCGCGAACGCATCGACATCGCCATCGCGGACCACGTCGAGCAGATCCGCGAACGACGCCCCGGGATCGACCTCGGTGCGCAGCGGCAGGGTGTTGACGAACATGCCGACCACATCGTCCAGTTCGGCCTCGCCGCGTCCCGCGACGGGAGTGCCGACCACCACGTCGTGATCGGATCCGATCCGGGACAGCAATGCCACCAGCGCCGCGTGCACCACCATGAAAAGGGTCGAATCATGCTGCCGTGCAATGTCGACCAGGAAGCGGTGGATGTCGGGCCCCACCGTGAACGAGACTCGCCCGCCGTGCGTCGACCGGCGCACACCCCGGGGCCGGTCGAGCGGCAACGCCGACACGGGAGGCGCACCGCTGAGCCGCTCGAGCCACCACGACTCCTGCCGGGCGAGCCGCGACCGAGGCTCGTCGGGCGCCCCGAGGACCTCTCGCTGCCACAGGGCATAGTCGGCGTACTGGATCGGCAACCGATCCCACGCCGGTGCCTCGCCCGTCACCCGGGCCGCGTACGCGGTCGCGACGTCGCGGGCCAGCGGTCCGATCGAGAACCCGTCCGCGACGATGTGGTGCACCACCAGGACCAGCACGTGCACGTCGTCCGCCACCCGAAGCAGCGTCACTCGGACCGGAACCTGCTCCGCCACATCGAAACCAGGACCCACCAGATCAGCGACCCGGGCCGTCACGTCCTCGGCGGCGACGAGCCGGGGAGTGAGGGTCCCCACCACGTCGTCGGCCGGCACCGTCACCTGGGTCGGCCCCGACGCCGACACCGGGAACACCGTCCGCAGCAGCTCCTGCCGCTCCACGACGTCGACGAGCGCGGACCGCAGCGCGGCCACGTCGATCGTCCCCGACAGCCGCAGCGCCATCGGCACGTTGTACGCGGCGGACGCCGGCTCGAACTGGTTGACGAACCACATCCGCTCCTGTGCCCACGACAGCGGAATCCGTTCGGGCCGTACGCCCGCGCGCAGCGTCCGCCGGTCGTCGGCCGCGGCACTGCCCGCGCGGTCGGCGAGCCGGCCGGCGGTGCCGCATTCGAACAGGTCCCGCACGTCGAGCCCCGAGCCGAGGGACCGGTTGATCCGCGCGACCGCCCGGGTCGCGCTGAGCGAGTTGCCGCCGAGCGCGAAGAAGTTGTCGTCCACACCGACTCGCTCGACGTCGGTGACCTCCGAGAAGACCGCCACCACGTGTTCCTCGGCCGGTGTGCTGGGGGCGCGGAACCGCGTCGCCGCCGACGTGAAGTCGGGTTCGGGGAGGGCGTCGCGATCGAGCTTGCCGACGGGTGTCAGCGGGATCTCGTCGAGGACCACAACAGCGTTCGGCAGCAGATGTCCCGGGAGCCGCTGGGCCGCGAAGTCGGTCAGCGCCGACACGTCGATGTCATCGCCCGTACCGGGCACCACGTACGAGACCAGCAGCGGATCCCCGGCGCTGCGCCGGTGCGCCGCCGTCACCGCGTGTGCCACCGCGGGATGCGCGACGAGGACGGCGTCGATCTCGCCCAGTTCGACGCGGAACCCGCGCACCTTGATCTGGAAGTCGCTGCGGCCCAGATAGTCCAGCGCACCGTCCCGGCGTCGGCGCACGACGTCACCGGTGCGGTACATGCGGGTGCCGGGCGGTCCGAACGGACACGCGACGAACCGTGTCGCGGTCAGTCCCTCCCGGCGGTGGTATCCGCGCGCCGTGCCCGCCCCGGACAGATACAGCTCGCCCGGAACCCCGGCCGGGACCCGGCGCAGGAACCCGTCGAGCACGATGGCGTCGGTACCGCGAACGGGTGTGCCGATGGGAATGTCGGCGCCGGGGACCAGCGGTGCGCTGATCGTGGACAGCACCGTCGATTCCGTCGGTCCGTAACCGTCGAGCATGATCCGCCCCGGAGCCCAGTCCGCGACCAACTCCGGGCCCACCGCATCGCCCGCGACGACCAGCACATCGAGGTGGTCGAGGCGCTCGGGTTCGACGGTCGCCAGGGCCGCCGGCGTGATGCACGCGTGAGTGATCCGCTCGCGGCGCAGCAGGTCGCGGAGCGGGTCGCCGCCGTAGACGTCGGGCGGCGCCACCACGAGCGTCGCCCCCGCCGCGAAGGCCTGCAACATCTCGAGCACGGAGACGTCGAAGCTCGGCGAGCAGATGTGCAGGCACCGCGCGTCGGCGGTGATCGGGTAGCGCGTCTGCTGCTCGGCCAGCAGGCTCGCCAGTCCGCGGTGGGTGACGCTCACCCCCTTGGGTCGGCCCGTGGACCCCGACGTGTAGATCAGATAGGCGACGTCGTCCACGAGCATCGGGCGTGAGCGTTCCTCGGCGGAGATCGTTTGCGCGGCAACGCCCTCCGGCGGGTCGTCGAGGACCAGCCACCGCACCGAGTCCGGCAGTTCCGCGCGGTGGGCGCGAACCGTGACACCGACGCTCGCCCCGGAGTCGGTGACCATGTGCTCGATACGCGAGCGCGGGTAGGTCGGGTCGACGGGCACGAACGCCGCGCCGGTCTTCGCCACCGCCCACACCGCCAGCACCGATTCCACCGATCGAGGGAGCGCGCACGCCACCACCGCGCCCGGCGACGCCCCGGCACCGATCAACGTGCGCGCCCATCGGTTCGACAGTTGGTCCAGGTCCCGATACGTCAGGCGGCCGTCGCTCGCGTCCACCGCGACGGCGTCCGGCGCGCCGACGGTGCCCGGGACGGCCGCGGTCAGGAGATCCGGCAACAACCGCGGCGGCAGCGGGGGCCCGCCCCGCGCCGGCACCCGCGTCTCCCGCTCCCGACCGGACAGCAGGTCGATGTCCGCCACCGGACGCGCGACGTCGTGGGCGATCGCCGTGAGAGCGAATCGCAGTCGCGCGCCGATGGACTCGGCCTCGGCCGAGGTGACACTGCCCACGCGGTGCTTCAGGGACACCTGGAGGCGCTCGGTCAGACCCACCATCACGGTCAGCGGGTAGTGCGTGGCATCGAGACCCTCCACCCCGACGACGCGCAGGCCCGCGATGTCGGTGCCGTGTTCGAGCGCCGACCGGTCCACCGGATACGACTCGAACACCGTGAGGGTGTCGAACACCGCGCCCGGTCCGGCCGACTGCTGGATGTCGGCGAGTCCGATGTGGTGATGGTCCAGCAGCGCCGACTGCTCGCCCTGCACGCGGGCCAGCAGATCCCCGATGGTTTCACGTGGATCGAGCCTGACGCGCACCGGCACCGTGTTGATGAACAGGCCGATCATGGTCTCGATGCCGGAAACCGACGGGGCACGGCCGGATACGGTGGCACCGAACACGACGTCCGACCGGCCCGTGAGGACGCCGAGCACGAGCGCCCAGGCCACCTGCACGACGGTGTTGACGGTGACACCGCGTTCCCGCGCCGCGTGCGTGAGCGCCGCGGTCTCGGATGCGCTCAGTGCCACCTCGGTCACCGCGACGTCGTCCGTCTGCTGCTCGTCCGCATCGCCCGGGGGGGACGTCAGCACGGTCGGCTCGGTGGCGCCGGTGAGGGCGGCACGCCACGCCTCGACGGACCCGTCCTGGTCCGCCAGCCACACCAGGTAGTCGCGGTACTCGCCGCCGCGCGGCAACACCGACGCATCGGCCTCGGCCGCGTACAGCGTCAGCAACTGCTGCAGCAGAAGCGGGGTCGACCAGCCGTCCAGCAGGATGTGGTGGTGCGTCACGAGCAGCCGGTACCGCCCGGGAGCGAGGCGCACGAGTGCGAACCGCATCAGCGGGGCGCGGTCCATCGGGAACGGAGTCGCCCGGTCCTCGCTCAGCAGCGCCCGCCAGCGATGCTCGCGCGCGGGCTCGTCCAGCCCGGACAGGTCAATCTCGATCCACGGCACCGCGACGTCCGCCGCGATCACCTGGAGCGTCTCACCCGCACCGTCGTCCACGAAGCACGCGCGCAGGTTCGGGTTCCGATCGAACAGTGCGCGGGCCGACGCGAGGAGCCGTTCCCGATCGGGCTCGCCGCGCAGATCCACGACCAGCTGCACCATGTAGGCGTCCAGGGAGTTCCCCGCCATGCGGGCGTGGAACAGCAGCCCGGCCTGCAACGGCGTGAGGGGCCAGACGTCGACCAGCCCGGGACGCTGCGCCTCGAGGGCGTCGATGGAACGCTGGTCGAGGTGGACCAGTGGGAGGTCGGACGGCGTGAGCCCGCCGGCGTCGGGCGATCGCGCGTACTCGGCGAGCGCCCCGAGCGCGTCCCGCCACAGCTGTGCGAGCCGGCGGACGTCGGTCTCGGCGAACACCCCCGTCGCGAACGACCACGACGACTGCAACGCGGGACCGCCGGGGCCCGAGCCGATCCCGGCGGAGATGTCGAGCGGCGCCGCCACCGGCATGTTCGGATCCTGCGCACCGCCGAGTCCGTCGCCCTCGACCGGCATCCATATCCGCGATCCGGTGCTGTCCCCGGCGGCGAGACGGCCGAGGTAGTTGACGACGATCTGCGGCGAGCACCGGAGCCGAGTGCCCGCCTCGCCGTCGAGCTCGGTGAGCAGTCCGTAACCGATGCCGCGGTCTGGGATGGACCGCAGGTGCTCCTTGACGAGTTTGACCGCGCTGCCCGCGGCGGGCCCCCCGCCGAACGCGTCGTCCAGGTCGATCGACGACAGAGCGGGCCGCGCCGGGTGGATCGACGTGAACCAGCCCACCGTGCGACTCAGGTCGACGCCCGGTACGACCGTCTCCTCCCGCCCGTGACCCTCGATGCCGAAGAGGGGATCGATTGCGGCGCGGCCGCGTTCGGTGTTCCATCGGCCCACCGCCATCGCGAGGGCGGCAAGCAGGACGTCGACCGCGGTGCCGTGGATCGCGGTCGGCAGCGCCGTGAGTAACGGGGCGGTGAGGTCGGCGGGGAGGTCGACCGGCAGCACCTCGACCGTCGCATGGACGTCGCGGCCGGGATCCGCGGCACGCCGGCCCAGTGGCGGATCGCCCGCGCCGACGATGCCCTCCCACAACGGAGTCTCCCGGCGTCGGCGCTCCGCGACGGACAACAGTGCGTGGGCCCACCGGCGCATCGACGTGCCCACCGACTCCAGTGCGGGGGTGCGGCCGCTCGCGGCCTGTGCCCACGCGGACGCCAGATCCGGCACGATCACCCGCCAGGACACCCCGTCCACGACGGTGTGGTGCACCACCACCAGCAGCCGGCCGCCACCCGCCGGTCCGTCGAACCACACGACCCCGACCATCCGCCCCGCCCCCGGGTCGAGTCGGTCGGCGGCGGCGGCGAGTGCGGCGCCCGCGAGGCTCCCGAGGGTGTCCCCGTCGGACGACGCCACCGGGATCCGGGTGAACGTGTCCTCCGCGCGGATGCTCCCGATCGGGAGAACCTCCATCCGCCAGCCTGTTTCGTCACCCGAATCACGGGTCAGCCGAGCACGCAGCATGTCGTGACGATCCAGTACCGCCTGCACCGCGTCGACGAGGTCGCTCTCCCGCACGTTCGGCGGCAGGTTCAGCAGCACCGACTGGGAGAACCGGCCGATCCGGTGGCCCGCACGCCGCAGCAGCCACGCGAGGACGGGGGTCAGCGGCACCTCGCCGATCCCCGCGCCGTCGAGTTCCTCGACCGTGTCGGCCTCGGCGCCGCCCCGCGCGGCAGCGACTGCGGCGAGCGCGGCGACCGACCGGTGGTCGAAGACGTCGCGCGGTGTGACCGACAGCCCCGCGGACTTCGCCCGGGTAACCAGCTGGATCGACATGATGCTGTCGCCCCCGAGGGCGAAGAACGAATCCTCCACGCCGACCGCGTCCAGCCCCAGCACGTCGGCGAACAGGCGGGACAGGGTCGCCTCGGTGTCGGTCGCGGGTGCTCGCCCGGTCGACACCTCGGCGCCGAAATCGGGGTCCGGGAGCGCGCCGCGATCGAGTTTGCCGTGCACGGTCATCGGGAGTTCGGGCACCACGGTGATGTGCGCCGGCACCATGTACGACGGTAGCCGCGCGGCGAGCACGTCGTGCAGGTCCGCGGTGTCGATGTCGGCGCCGGCCGCGGGCACCACGTAGGCGATCAGGCGCTCCCCGATCCGCCCCACCCGGCGGACGTCCACGACGGCGTGCCCCACGATCGGCTGTTCGGTCAGGGCGGCCTCGACCTCCCCGGGATCGATCCGATAGCCGCGTAGCTTGATCTGCCGATCCGCGCGTCCCAGGTACATCAGCGAGCCCGAACCGATCCAACGCACCAGATCCCCGGTGCGGTAGAGCCGTTCACCGTCGCGTCCGCTCGGATCGGCCACGAACCGGGACGCGGTGAGCGCGGGGCGTCGGTGGTATCCGCGGGCCAGCGCCGGACCCGCGAGGTACAGCTCGCCCGGCGCGCCCACCGGCACCGGCTGCAGTCGCGGGTCGAGGACCAGCGCGTGGAATCCGGGGGCCGGACCGCCGATCGTCACGGGACCGTCCGGCACCAGGCGATCGCTGATGCTGCCCACGACGGTGGTCTCGGTGGGACCGTACGCGTTGTACATGACGCGGTCCGGTGCCCAGCGCGCGACCACGTCGGTCGGACACACCTCGCCGCCGGCCAGCACGCACCCGAGATCGGTGAGCCCACCCGGGTCGGTGGCCGCCAGCGCCGTCGGGGTCATCAGGCAGTGCGTGACGCGCTCGGCCGCGAGCAGCGTGCGCAGTTCGCCGCCGCCGTACACCGTGGGCGGGGCGATCACCATGGTCGCGCCGGCGCCGACCGCGAGGACCAGTTCGAGGATCGACGCATCGAAACTGGGCGACGCGAGGTGCAGGACGCGGGACGAACACGTCGCCGCGCAACGCGCCTGCAGGTGGGCGGCGAAGTCCACGATCCCCCGGTGGGTGACGGCCACCCCCTTGGGAACTCCGGTGGATCCGGACGTGTAGATCAGATACGCGACATCGTCGAGACGCACCGGCGAGACCCGCTCGGCATCCCCGACGGGCCCGTCCGACCACACCGAGAGGTCGTCGCCGTCGAGCAGCCACCACGGCACGGACCCGGCGAGTTCGGTCCGCACGTCCCGGTCGGTGAGTCCGAGGCGGGCCTGGGAGTCGGCGAGCATCAACGCGATTCGCTCGGGTGGGTGCGCGGGATCCACCGGCAGGAACGCGGCGCCGGTCTTCGCGACCGCCCACAGTGCGATCTGGTAGTCGGGTCCGCGCGGCATGCCGAGCGCCACGACCGAGCCGGGTCCGATACCCGCGCCGATCATCCTGTGGGCCAGCCTGTTCGACCGGCGATCGAGATCGCCGTAGGAGAGGTCGACGCCCCGGTAGCGGATCGCCGGCCGCTCCGGGTCGGGCGCGGCGGCCGTCGCGAGCAGCGCGGCGAGCGTCCGCGGCACGGCGCCGGGCGAGCCGCGGACCGGTGCCAGCGCGGCGCGTTCGGACGGATCGAGGATGTCGATGTCCCCGACGATCACGTCGGCCGAGGTCGCCGCGGCCCGCAGGATCCGCACCAGCCGGTCGGCCAGGCCGCGGACCGTCTCGACGTCGAACACGTCGGTCGCGAAGACGAACCCGGCCGACATGCCCGCGGGATCGCCGACCGGGTCGAACTCCTCCGCCACGCTCAGCTGGAGATCGAAGTTGGCGACCTCGTCGCCGTGATCGAGCGCGCGGACCCGCAGCCCGGGCAGTTCGACGTCCGGGCGCGCGATGGTCCGGAACTCGAGCATCACCTGGAACAGCGGGGAATGCGCGGTGGACCGCGGCGGGTCGATCGCCTCGACCACCCGCTCGAAGGGGGTGTCGCCGTGCATGAACGCGCTCAGGTCGGCCTCCCGGACCCGGCGCAACAGTTCCGCGAACGAACAACTCCCGCCGACGTCGCAGCGCAGGACGAGGGTGTTGACGAACATGCCGACCATGTCGTCCAGTGCCGCCGCGCCACGGCCCGCGATGGGCGTGCCGACGGCGATGTCGTCGGTCCCGCCGACCCGCGCCAGCAGCGTGGCCAGCGCCGCGTGCATCACCATGAACACGCTCGAATCGTGTTCGCGGGCGAGTTCGACGATGCGCCCGTGCAGATCGGCCGGGAGCTCGAGCTCGACGCGGCCGCCCTGCTGGGACCGCACGTCGGGTCGGGGCCGATCGCACGGCAGGTCCAGCACGGCCGGCAGGCCCGCCAAGGTCGTGGTCCAGTAGTCCAGCTGGCGGGCGAGCGGCGAGTCCGGGTCGTCGGCGTCGCCCAACCAGTCCGATTGCCACAACGCGTAGTCCGCGTACTGCACGTCGAGCGGCGTCCACGACGGTGTGCCCGTGGAGATCCGGGCCGCGTAGGCCGCCGCGAGATCCCGCGCGAGCACCCCGAGCGAGAACCCGTCGGACAGGATGTGATGCAGGACCACGGTGAGCACATGCTCGGAGTCGCCGATCCGGAACAGACCGGCGCGCAGCGGCGTCCGCACCGTGACGTCGAACCCCCGCGACATCACCGCACGCATCCGCCGCCGGAGATCGTCCTCGTCGCCCACGTCCTCGCTGTCGACCGCGAGATCCAGCCGGTCGACGGGTAACACCTCCTGGCGCGGACCGGCGTCGTCGAGCGGATAGATCGTCCGCAGCGACTCGTGCCGCGCTACCACGTCACCGATCGCCGCGACGAGCGCATCGCGGTCGAGCGCCCCGGACAGTTGCAGGGAGAGCGAGATGTTGTACGCCGGCGAGTCCGTGTCGAACTGGTTGACGAACCAGATCCGCTGCTGGGCCGGCGAGAGTGGAATACGCGCGGGCCGCGGCCGGGCGACGAGCGGTGGGCGGGTCCGCGGGCCCGCCGTCGCATCGGTCTCGCGGGCCCGGCGTGCCAGCCCCGCGACGGTGGGCGCGTCGAACACGTCCCGGATGCCGAGGTCGGCGCCCGTCGCGTCGCCGACGCGCGCCGCCAACTGCGCGGCCACCAGCGAATTGCCGCCGAGTGCGAAGAAGTCGTCGTCGACACCGACCCACTCGAGTCCCAGCAGGGCGCCGACCGCCGACGCGACGGCCTCCTCGACGGGATCACGGGGCGCGATGCGCGTGCGCTCGGCGTCCTCGGGTGCGGGTAGCGCCGCGCGGTCGAGCTTGCCGTGGGCCGTGGTCGGCAGCCGGTCCAGGACGGTGACCGCCGACGGCACCATGTAGCCCGGGAGCGATCGCGCCGCAGCATCTTTCACCGCGACCGGATCGATCGGCGCCCCGTCCGACGCCACCACGTACCCGAGGATCCGGATGCCGGCCGGACCGTCGTCTGCGATCGCGACGGCGGAGCCGACCCCCGGCGCCGCGGCCAGCACCGACTCCACCTCGCCCAGTTCCACCCGGTACCCGCGCACCTGCACCTGGGCGTCGGCTCGTCCGGCGAATCGCAGCGTGCCGTCGGTAGTCCAGGTGCCCAGGTCGCCCGTCCGATACATCCGGGTCCCGACCGCGAACGGATCCGGCACGAACCGGCCCGCGGTCAGTCCCGGGCGGTCGAGGTAGCCGCGCGACAGTTGGGCACCGGCCACGTACAGTTCGCCGACGATGCCGGGCGGCAGGGGGTGCAGGCGCCCGTCGAGCACCCGAACCGCCATCCCGGGCAGCGGGTATCCGATCGAGCCCGGGATCCCGTGTGTGGCCGAATCGGCGGTGACCGGGACGTGGGTGACGTGCACGCACGTCTCGGTGATCCCGTACATGTTCGACAGCCGCGGAGTGACGTCGCCGCGGCGCTCGAACCACGCCGACAGCTGCGACGGATCCAACACCTCACCACCGAGGATCACCTGCCGCAGCCGCAGCGCCCGCTCCCCGTCGCCCGACCCCCGGTCCGCGTCGATCAGCTGACGGAAGGCGCCGGGAGTCTGGTTCAGGATCGTCACCGCCTCGTCCCGCAACAGCGCGAGGAAGTCGCGGGGGGACCGGGCCGTGTCGCGGTCGACCACCACGACGGTCGCGCCGTGCAGCAGCGCGCCCCACAGTTCCCACACCGCGAAATCGAAGGCGTACGAATGGAACATCGTCCATACGTCGGTCGCGTCGAAGCCGAAGAGCGGCTGCGTACGCTCGAACAGCGTGACCACGCTGCGGTGCGGGACCGCGACGCCCTTGGGCCGGCCCGTCGAGCCGGACGTGTAGATCACGTACACGGTCGCGTCGGGCCGCAGTGGCGCGGTGCGGTCGGAGTCGGTGACCGGGTCCGGCGACATCTCGGCGACCCCGGTGCGAACCGAGGCGTCGTCGAGATCCACGAGCGGGACGTCGACCGGCACCGACGACAGCCGCCGGGCACCGGCGAAGTCGACGAGGACGCACGCCGGGCGGGCGTCGGCGAGCAGGAACGCGATGCGCTCGTCGGGGTAGTCGACGTCCACGGGCACGTGGGCGGCCCCCGCGCCGACGACCGCGGCGAGAACCACGGGTAAGTCCACCGACCGCGTCATCGCGACGGCCACCCGGGTCTCCGGTCCGACCCCGCGCTCGATCAGCCAGCGGGACAACCGGTTCGCGCGTTCGGACAGCTCCCGGTACGTCAGCCGTGTCGGACCCGCGACGACGGCGACCGCAGCCGGATCCGCCGCGGCCGCCCGAGCCAGCAGGTCCGGCAGCGTCGCGGCGACGCCGAGCACGTCCGGTGGCAGCGCGGACAGCGCGCGTTGGGATTCGTCGGCGATCTCGAGGTCGCCGACGACCGCGTCACCGTTCGCGGCGACCGTCACGAGGATGCGCTGCAGGCGCTCGGCGAAGCCCGCGATCGTCTCGCGATCGAACAGGTCGCACGCGAAATGCAATGCGGCCGAAAGGCCCTGCGGATGCCCACCCTCGTCGACATACTCCCGCACGCTCAGCTGCAGTTCGAACTTCGCGACGCCGGTGTCCACCTCCCGCACGTCGGCGAGGACGCCCGGCAGCTCCACCGCCGTCGTCTCGGGATTCTGCAGTTCGAGCATCACCTGGACGAGCGGCGCGTGCGCCGGCGAGCGGTCGGTCGCCAGTTCCTCGACGAGCCGCTCGAACGGAAGCTCCGCGTGGGCGAGCGCACCCAGATCGGTGTCGCGGACGTGCGCCAGCACCTCGACGAACGTGGACGCGGGATCGACGTCGCTGCGCAGGACGAGAGTGTTGACGAACATGCCGACCAGGTCGTCGAGTTCGGCGGCGGCGCGTCCGGCCACGGGGGTGCCGATCGCGATGTCACGACCGGCGCCGAGGCGCGAGAGCAGCACCGCGAAGGCGGCATGGAGCACCATGAACAGCGTGCAGTCGCGTTCGCGGCCCAGCTCGAGCAGCCGCAGGTGCGTGTCCGGGGCGATCTCGAACGTGACCGCCCCGCCCGCCGTCGACACCGTCGGTGGGCGCGGACGGTCGTGCGGCAGTGCGATCGCGGGGGGCAGGTCCGCCAACCGGGCCGTCCAGAACCGCAGTTGTCGGGCTGCGATCGAGTCGTGGTCGCACTCGTCGCCGAGCATCTCCCGTTGCCACAGGGCGTAGTCGGCGTACTGGACCGGCAGCGAGGTCCAGGTCGTCGGCCCGCCGGACCGACGTGCGCCGTACGCGACCATCACGTCGCGCGCCAGCGGCAGCACCGACTGCCCGTCCGCCGCGATGTGGTGGACGACCACCGCCAGGACGTACTCGTCCGCTCCGATCCGGAACAGCCGGATGCGCAGCGGAAGCTGTTCGCGCACATCGAACCCCACGACGGCATCCGCCCGGATGGCGTCCCACACGTCGTCGCGTCCCGCCGCGATCGGGGTCACGTCCGCCGCGGCGGACTCGGCGGGCACGATCACCTGGTGCGGGCCGCCGACGTCCGCCGGGAACAACGTGCGCAACGCCTCGTGGCGCTCGACGACGTCGGCGATCGCGGCACGCAGGGCCTCGGTGTCGAGCTCCCCGGTCAACGTCACCGCGAACGCGATGTTGTAGACCGGCGAATCGGTGTCGAGCTGGTTGACGAACCACATCCGCTGCTGCGCCGGCGAAAGCGGCAGCCGATCCGGTCGATCACCGCGGGCAGGTACCGGCACCGGCGCCGGACCGGTCGGCGATCCGTCCGGTCCGACCAGCGTGCCGACGTGTTGCGCGAGGCCGCGCGCCGTGGGCATCTCGAACAGGTCCCGCACCGTCAGCGTCACATGCAGCGCCGCGTTCAGGCGGGCCACCACCTTCGTGGCCACCAGCGAGTCGCCGCCGAGATCGAAGAAGCTGTCCTCGGGAAGGACCGGTCGGGGTGTCCCCAGGACCACGGTGAACACGTCCGCGATCACCTGTGTGGTCCGGCCGTCGGCGGCCTGCGGGGACGTGCCGGGCAGTTCGGTTTCCGTGTCGAGGATCGGCGACGGAGCGGACGCCTCCGCCACCGGGGACGGCACCGCGGCGACGTGCACGTCCGTGACGGGCGACCGCGGGTCGGTGGCGACGAACTGCTCGAGGAACTCCAGGAAGCGTCGATGGTAGGACGCCTCGACCTCCTCCGGGTACCGGTGCGGGTTCGCCCGGAAGTCGACGAAAGTTCGGACCGGCGTTCCGGATTGGTAGACGTTGACCAGTAGGTCGTCTACCGGCCCGGACGTGATGATGTGGAACTCGGTCGCGAGCGGACCCATCACGATCTCGGGATGGAAGAACATGACGTTGACGATCGGCGCCGCGACGTCGCCACCGCGGTCGCGCTGGATGTCGGCGCGGCTGCAACGCTGATGACGCAGTGCTGCAACCATTTCGAGCTGCACTCGATCGGCGAGGTCACCGATCGTGTCGTCGTCGCGGATCTCGACCGGAAGCGGCAACAGGTTGACGGTCATCCCGCCCGACCGCCGCAGCACGGCGGTGGTGCGGGCGGAGACCGGGATGTTCACGACCACGTCGCGGCGGCCCGTCGTCCGGCTCAGGAAACACGCGAAGGCGGCGACGATCCGAGCCGCCGCGGACGCGTCGGCCCCCTGCGGTGCCGCCGTCCGTTCGAGTCGCCGCATCGTCGCATCGGACAATGCTGCAGTCGCGAGCCGACTTTCGGCCACCGCGGGCGCGCCCGAACCGATGAGTGCCACGCCGCGCACGCCGTCGAGCCGGTGCGCCCAGTACGCGCGATCGGTGTCGTGACGGCCCGACGCCCGGTAGCGTTCGTCGATCTCGTGAAGGGTGTGCAGGTCGACCGCGGCGGGCGGATCCGGCTCGCGCCCCTCCACCGCCGCCGTATAGAGGTGAGCGATGCGGTAGAGCATGGTCGCAGCGCCGTAACCGTCGAGCGCGATGTGATGACTTCTGCTGTACCACAGGAAATGTCGGTCACCCACCCGCAGGATCACAGTCTGGACGAGGCGGTCGACCGACAGGTCGAGCGGTGTCGCCACCTCTCGCTGCATCCACGCGTGCGCGGACGCGACCGGGTCGGCCTCGGCGCGCAGGTCCATCAGCGTGATCGACGTGTCCCGCGCCGGGTCGACGTACTGCATGGGCTCGCCGTCGACGGTGACGACGCACAGGAACGGTGACTGGAACTCCCGGGCCGCGCGAACGTTCGCCGCGCGCAGCACGTCGATGTCGAGCGGGCCGTCGATCTCCACGTACTGCGCGATGAACAGCGGGACGTCGGGCACGAGCTGCTGCGCGAACCACAGGGCACGCTGTGCCTCCGACAGTGGAAACCGGTCAGGGAACCGATCGCCGGACCGGCCGGCAGGGCACGCCGGGCCCGATCGTGAGGTAGCGCTCGACTCAGTGCGGGGTTCTGGGTGAGGTTCAGCAGAATCCACGTATCGCCCCCAAGAGAGGTTGGTTCGCCGCGGCGGCTCGCGCCGTCGTCGTCGTCGAACAAACACTCCCTGGGCGGAAGCCGTCCCACGACGGGCAGCGCCTATGTGCAGTATCCGCCCGCCGCGTGGCTGCGGTCCAGATCGGCAGGTCAGAGAAGGTGGACGGACCGGCCGGGAGTGCAGGTGGACGATCGGCCGGGCCGGATCGGGCATGGATACTGGCACGCATGAGTGAGCGCGTCGAGGGCACCGGACCCGACAGCAACGGCGATCCTGCGGACTTCCGAGTCCATGTCGCGACCCAGGCCATCCGGCTCTTCGCCGAGCACGGCTACGAGGCCACCACGGTCGACCAGATCGCCGCTGCGGCGGGCGTCTCGCGGCGCACGTTCTTCCGGCAGTTCCGGTCGAAGGAGGACGTGATCTTCGCCGATCACGAATCACTGCTCGAGCAGGCCGCCGACTACCTCTCGGGCACCACCGAGGATCCGTGGATGGCGGTGTGCGAGGCCGCCCGCCTGGTCTTCAACCGGTTCCGTGAGAACCGCGAGCTGTCGGTGCGCCGCTACCAGGTGGTCCAGCGGGTGCCCGCGCTCCGCGACCGGGAACTCGTCACCGGCTACCGCTACGAGCGCCTGTTCACCGACCACCTGCGTGGCGCCGTCCCGTCCGCGAAGCCGCTGGACGTCGTCGGGTTCGCGGCGAGCGTGACGGCGTGCCACAACTATCTGCTGCGAGCGATGATCCGCGGCGACGAGAATGCAACCTCCGAGGAACTGCAGCGCGCGCTGCTCGAGATCCGGCGCAAATTCGGAGCCGGCACGCGCGACACGACCGCCACCGCCGTGACGTCGACGGACTCGACGAATACCCGCCCGACCGACGCCGTGACGGTGGTGACCTATCCGCCGGGAACGCCGCCCGCAGAGGTGGCCCGTCGGGTGCGCCTGCAGCTCGAGGCCACCGAGACCGGACCCTCACCCACCAACCCTTGACTGGCACTTAGTGCCATGCTTGACTGGGGTCATTCGTGGACCCACGTGCGCGATCGGCTGAAACATGCCGAGAGGTACGCCACAGCACGACGACGCGAACCTGGCACTGAGTGCCCCAGTCACTCGGTGCCAGCCGACCGTCCCAACCGACCGTCCCGCACAACCGAGGAGCGTCCCCATGGCCGGCAATCCCGATTTCCCCCTCTTCCAGCTGAACGAGGAGCACGACGAGCTGCGGGCCGCGATCCGCGCTCTCTCCGAGAAGGAGATCGCGCCGTACGCGAAGGAAGTCGACGAGAAGGCCCGCTTCCCCGAAGAAGCTCTGGCAGCCCTCGTCGCATCGGGATTCAATGCCATCCACGTCCCCGAGGCGTACGACGGCCAGGGCGCCGATTCGGTCGCCGCGTGCATCGTGATCGAGGAAGTCGCCCGCGTCTGTGGTTCGTCCTCGCTGATCCCCGCGGTCAACAAGCTCGGCACGATGGGCCTGATCCTCAAGGGTTCCGAGGAGCTCAAGCAGCAGGTGCTCCCGGACATCGCCGGCGGCAAGATGGCGTCGTACGCACTGTCCGAGCGTGAGGCCGGCTCCGATGCCGCCGCGATGCGTACCCGCGCGAAGGCGGACGGCGACAGCTGGATCCTCAACGGCTCCAAGTGCTGGATCACCAACGGCGGTCAGTCCACCTGGTACACCGTCATGGCCGTGACCGACCCCGACAAGGGCGCCAACGGCATCTCCGCGTTCATGGTGCACAAGGACGACGAGGGCTTCGTCGTGGGACCGCTCGAGCACAAGCTGGGTATCAAGGGCTCCCCCACGGCCGAGCTGTACTTCGAGAACTGCCGCATCCCGGGTGACCGCATCATCGGCGAGCCCGGCACCGGCTTCAAGACCGCGCTCGAGACCCTCGACCACACGCGTCCCACGATCGGTGCGCAGGCGCTCGGTCTCGCGCAGGGCGCGTTCGATGCCGCGTTGGCATACACCAAGGACCGCAAGCAGTTCGGCACGTCCATCGCGTCGTTCCAGAACACGCAGTTCATGCTCGCCGACATGGCGATGAAGATCGAGTCGGCCCGCCTCATGGTCTACACCGCGGCGGCTCGCGCCGAGCGCGGCGAGAAGAACCTCGGCTTCATCTCCGCGGCCGCGAAGTGCCTCGCGTCGGACGTCGCGATGGAGGTCACCACCAACGCTGTCCAGCTGTTCGGTGGCGCCGGCTACACCACCGACTTCCCGGTCGAGCGCATGATGCGCGACGCCAAGATCACCCAGATCTACGAGGGCACCAACCAGATCCAGCGCGTCGTGATGTCACGCGCACTGCTCAAATAACGAACGGTTTCGCTGCGACGGTTCCACAGCTCGAGGTCCCCGGCGTTCAATGAGGGTGTAGCACCTGGGGTGCCGCAGTAGGTGACAGCACGGTTCGATCCGGGATCTGCAGTAGGCAGGCCGTTCGGGGGCCGGTGCCGTGGCCGACGCAGAGGAGTTGGTACACATGGGATCGATCAGCATTCTCGGGGATCTGGTGGACGTGTTGGCCCAGTTGATGGCCCTCATGGGCGGTCAGGGAGGCGGCGGGACCGGCGGTCTGGGCGGCCTCGGAGGTGGCGGCCTCGGAGGTGGTGGCCTCGGAGGTGGCAGCCTCGGCAGCTGACGGTTCGACGACACCCACGACATCCGTCACCCCGGCATCGGTGCTTCCGACGCCGGGGTGACGGATGCGGGGTGACCGATCCGGGTCCCCGGATAGCAGAATGATCCTCGACAGCACGTCGCCCGTCGGGCGTCGTGAAGAGACGACAGTGGAGATTCAACTGTGGAGCTAGTTGGTGTAATCGGCGGCGGCACGATGGGTGCCGGCATTGCCGAGGTTTGTGCCAAGGCCGGAAGCTCGGTCCTGATTCTCGAGACCAAGCAGGAGTTCGCCGAGGCCGCCCAGGCCCGGATCGCGACCTCGATCAACCGCGGCGTCGCCCGCGGCAAGATCACCCAGGAGGAGGCGGACGCCGCCATCGCACGGGTGCGCGTGACCCTCGACATCGAGGAGTTCGCGGACCGCGATCTGGTGATCGAGGCTGCCCCGGAGATCGAGGCGCTCAAGGCCGAGATCTTCGGCAAGCTCGACAAGATCGTGAAGCCGTCGGGCATCCTCGCGACCAACACCTCCTCGATCCCGGTCATCAAGATCGCGAACGCCACGCAGCGTCCGTCGCAGGTCGTCGGTGTCCACTTCTTCAACCCGGTGCCGGTCATGCCGCTGGTGGAGATCGTGGTCAGCCTGGTCACGTCCGAAGAGACCGTCGCGGCCGTCACGGATTACGCCCGTAACACCCTGGGCAAGAAGGCCGTCCGGGCCGGTGACCGCGCGGGCTTCATCGTCAACGCGCTGCTCATCCCGTACCTGTGCGACGCCGTCCGCATGCTCGAGTCGGGCTACGCGACCGCCGAGGACATCGACGACGCGATGAAGGGTGGCTGCGGCTACCCGATGGGCCCGCTGACGCTGCTCGACACCGTCGGCCTGGACGTCGCACTGGCCGCCGCCGAGTCGCTGTACGCCGAGTTCGGACAGCCGAACTACGCGCCGCCGGCCCTGCTGCGCCGCAAGGTCGACGCCGGGCACCTGGGCAAGAAGGTCGGACAGGGCTTCTACAGCTACAAGTAGTCCCTGACCCGATCACGGCAAAGCGCCCCGTCGTCTCCAAGACGATGGGGCGCTTTCTGTTTCCGTCCGAGCGACAGCGGCAGCGGCTGTCAGGACAAATGCCGACAACCTCCGTCCACCCCCGGCGACTCGGCCGGGGTGTGGAACGGAGGTCTGGTTCGACAGTCGTTCAGCTGAAGGCGTTCAGCGCGCCGACCAGGCCGAGGACTGCGGCAACGCCCGAAAGAAGGCCACCGATGCCGCTGACGACCGGCTGGATCTGCTTGATCAGGGCGAGATCAGCGTCGGAAGAACCCATGTCAAAACTCCTCACAGTGAATGTGTATGTACGCGCTCTTTGCGCGTCCGATGTGCTGCACGGCGCTCACGAGAGTACGCAAGACATCCGGGCAGAGATTCTGCAAGACAGTCGATTTCGCTTCCGACCAGCTCGAATCTCTGTGAGTAATATTCACGTGACCCGGCAACGATCCGAGAACGGCAAGGTGTCCGGCAGGAAAACAGTAGCGGTCGGTTCTGGTCGGTCGACCGGCCGCACTGTCGCTGACGAGATCACGTGTGCCCGGGCCGGTGATCCGGCCCGGGCGCACGAGATCACTCGTCGACGACGGAGATCCGCCCCTCGACGGCCGCGCGGGCGATGGAGTCCTGCATCGCCGGGCAGCTACACGCCAGCGATGCCGGATCGGTGGCACCGCCACCCAGTTCCCGACACGCCGCCCGCGCCTCGGCGGTCCACTGGACCGAAGTGTGCTGCCAGCTGTTCTTCGTCACGAGGACATGGCAACCGCATCGGTCGCAGTCGACGGGCTCCACCGCTACACCGTTTCCGCAGCGGCGCGGCGGGCGAGGTTGTCGGCGACTTCGAGCTTCCATGCCTCGACGGGCTTGGTGGTGTCGAGTTCGAACTCGAAGCGGTCCACCATGTCCGGGGTGACGTCGGCGACGTCGACGTAGAACTGCTCGTACCACCGGCGCAGCTGGTAGACCGGGCCGTCTTCGTTGGTCAGGAGCGGGTTGTCGATGCGGGTCTTGTTCTTCCAGATCTCGATGTCCTGCTCGAACCCGATGCCGATGTAGCCGATCATCGCGTCGACCAGTTGGTCGGCGATCTCGGCCGGGACCTGCTCGGTCTTCTTCACCGAGATGCCGTACATGAGTACGAACTGGTTCGGGGAGATCGGGTAGTGGCAGTTGATCAGCACGGACTCGACGTCGTACTTGTCGTAGTGGTAGACGAGGTCGTCGATCATGAACGACGGCCCGTGGTACGCGGCCACGGAGGTGTTGCCCACCAGCTTCGGGACATCCGGGTCGGTCCACTCGGTGACGTCGTCGCGGCCGACGCCCTTCTGTTCCTGGATCGCGACGTGGCCCTCGAAGATGTTCTTGAAGTAGGTGGGGAACGAGTAGTGCACGTAGAAGAAGTGCGCCATGTCCACGACGTTGTCGACGATCTCGCGGCAGTTGGTGTCGATGACGATCGACTTCCACTGCCACGCGGTCCACTCGGCGTCACCGGTGCGCATCGCGGGGATCGCGATCTCCGGCGGCGGCGGGTTGCCCTCGGGGTCGTTCCACACGAACAGCAGGTCGTCCTGCTCCGTGGTGGTCCAGGCGCGGGTCTTGGCGACCGGCGGCACCCGGCGGGCGTAGGGGATGTCGGTGCACTTGCCGTTGCCGGCCCAGCGCCAGTCGTGGAACGGGCACGCGACGGTGTCGCCCTTGATCTCGCCCTGGCTCAGGTCGCCGCCCATGTGGCGGCAGTACGCGTCGAGGATCTTCAGATCGCCCTTGCTGTCGGCGAACACGACGAGCTTGGTGCCGAAGGCCTGCACGGAGTGCGGCTTGCCGTCCTTGAAGTCGGCGACGAGACCGAGGCAGTGCCAGCCGCGGGCGAATCGCGCCGGGGGCGCTCCCGTCTCGATGATTCGGATCTCGTCGGTGGTGTCGGCGTCCACTGAGGACACTGAGGTCATGGTGAGTCCTTTCGTTCTGCGGGGCACGTATGCGGGCTGTACATGTGCCCCCGCTCGACCCTCCAATCTCGCGCCGCGAAAGCTGCTGTTCCAGAGGCCCTCCCGTTGAACGGTCATTCGATCGACGAGTCTTGATCCAGGGATTCGTCCCTGGTCCGCTCGACGATCCAAGCCGCGATCTGCGTCCGTGAGGTGAAGCCGAGCTTGGTCAGCACGTGCTCGACGTGCCCCTGGGCGGTGCGCGGAGAGATGACCAACTGCTCGGCTATCGCCTTGTTGGTGAGCCCCTGCGCCACCAGATCGGCGACCTGTCGCTCGCGTCGGGTCAGACTCGTCGCTGTGGCGGCGGGCTCGGGTTCGACGGCCGCGGGCTCTTCCCGGAGTGCGAATGAAACCGCGCCCTCGAAAGTCAGTTCCCGGCCGCGGTGAAGCGCCGCCTCGTACCCTCGCTCGCCGATCGCACCGACGATCTGGCGCCGGCACTCGTCGCGGTGAACGAGCAGGCTGGGAAATCTGACCGTCGGACCGTCCACGATCTGCCACATCGCCATGGCCGCCCCCCTCAGCGTGGCGGCACGCCCGAACTCCTGGGCCGCGGCAGCGATCCATGCCATCACGTCCAGGAACCACGCGGCGCTCAGCGGATCGTCCACCGACCGGGTCAATCGCAGACCCTCCTCGAACAACGCGACCGCGTGCGCGGGGTCGCCCCGCTGCAACTCCGCCATGCCCGTGGCCCACAACGAGTAGGTCCGGAAGACCGCCTCACCACAGGGTTCGGTGATGGCGAGCACCTCGGCGTGCCACGCCGCCGCCCGCTCCGCCTCACCGAGCAATGCAGTGGCCAACCCGAGACCCGCCAGGTCCTCGACGATCTGCATCCGCATGCCCTCCGAACGGAAGACCTCGAGACTCGCTTCCAAACACGCGACCCCCCGATCGAAGTCACCGGCCGCGAGTGCCAGCAGTCCCTCGACATGTGTGATGAAGGCATCCGACACGGCATCGTCGTGCCCCAGGTTGAGTTCGCGCCCCTCCTGCACGCGGGCCATCCCGCCCTCGACATCGCCCTGCATCGCGGCGAGAGCGCTGCACGCGTACAGCGCCCTGGCACGATCCGCCGTCTCGGCCGCGGTCGGGCGCGCCAGCGCGCGCTCGAGCCAGCGCCGTCCCTCGCTGAGCCGACCGCGGGAGAGCCAGAACGGATACAACGCGGTGGCCATCCGCAGCCCGGCGGCGGCGTCCTCCTCGTTCCCGGCGATGCTGAACGTCAGCGCGTCGCGCAGGTTCGGCTGCTCGCGTTCGAGCCGGGCGATCCACTCCACCTGATGGGGACTGATCCACTCGTCCGCGGCCCGCGACACGAGCCGCTCGTACCAGTCCCGGTGCCTCCGCACGAACGCCAGATGCTCGCCGGACTCACGTAGTTTCTCCTGTCCGTAGTCGCGGATCGTTTCCAACAGCCGGTACCTCACGGCAATGCCCGGCTCTTCCCGGATCAAGATCGACTTGTCGACCAGGGACGCCACGCCGTCCAACAGCTCGTCCTCGGCGGAGCCCTCGGAGCAGATGCCCTCGGCTGCGTCCAACTCGAAGCTGCCTGCGAAAACCGCCAACCGGCGCCACAGCATCTGATCCTGCTCCGAGCACAGGTCGTGGCTCCAGTCGACACACGCACGCAGCGACTGCTGTCGAGTCGGCGCCGAACGGCTGCCCCTGTTCAACAACCGGTAGCGGTCGGTCAGCCGGTCCAGGATCTGCGCCGCGGACATCGCCCGCAATCGCGCCGCTGCCAGTTCGATCGGTAACGGCAGACCCTCCAGCTGCCGGCAGATCCCGACGACGTCGCCCCGGTTCTCCTCGGTGAGCCGGAACTCGGGAACGGCGGCCGTGGCGCGCTCGACGAACAACGTGACCGCCTCGTACTGGGGAAGCCCGTCCAACGGTGGTGCGCGCTGCGGATCCGGGACCGTCAACGGCGGAACCCGCAGGATCGCCTCCCCGCCGATTCCCAGGGGTTCGCGACTCGTCGCCAGAATCCGAAGCTGGGAACACCTCCGCAACAGCGCCTCGCACAGCGCCGCGACCGCCCCCACCAGATGCTCGCAGTTGTCCATCACCAACAGGAGCCGACGCGAGGCCAGGTACTCGACCAGCATGTCCAGCGGCGGCCGTGCGGCGCGGACCCGCAACCCGACGGCAATCGCGACCGTATCCTTCAGCGACTCCGGGTCGTGGACCTCGGCGAGTTCGACCAGCCGCACACCGTCACCGAAGGCCCTTCGCGAATCCTCGGCCACCCGCAGCGCGAGCCTGGTCTTACCGACCCCGCCGATCCCGGTCAGTGTCACCAGGCGCGCGGTGGACAGCAGCCGCCGCGCCTCGCTCGCCTCGCGACGACGGCCGACGAAACTGGTCAGCGCCATGGGCAGGTTCCCGACCATGCCACGTACGGCGAGCGTCATCGAACCGTCACTTCCGTCACCCTGCCCCGACATTTTCACGGTACGCCGGGAGGGATGCCGTCGAGCGCGTGTCAGATCACCCGCCCCGACGATTCCGAGATGTTCTCGCCGGTCACCCGCAGGCGGGTGATGTCAGCCCAGCCACGCTCACGATGCTGCACGCGCTGTCCTGCGACAGCTTCCAGACTCCGTCCTCCGCCACGAAGTTCATGACGCTCTCCGGGGTGGGCTGACCGTCGAGGCGCATGGCCACCGTCCCGACCACCGAACCGTCGCCGAGATCCGTCACGTCGACGACCTCGACCTCCGCCTTGTTCGCCTTCGCGGCCGCCACCACCTGGTCGATCAGTTGCGGATCGGCCGCTGCGCCCTGGACGAGCGGGATCTTGTCGGCCGCCGGGATGCCGGCATCGAACGCGCGGGCGAGGTTGGCGTTCAGCTCCGCCGGCGTGGGTGCGGTGAGCGGCGGCTGTGTCCATGCCACCGGGGTGGTCGTGATCGGTGCGGGCGGCTCCGGGTCCGTCTCGCCGGAACACGACGAGAGCAGAAGAGCCGCAATACACATCGTTCCGGCTGCCGCCGCTCGCCCGACCCGCTTCGCTTCGCCCCACGTCGAGTACATGCCGTTCCCCCTCGTTCGTCTGTGAATCCGATCGGGGCACGGTAGCCCGACACACACACCGAACAAGGCGATCCGGGCGGGTGACCGGCGAACTCTCACAGTCCCCTCATGAACCGCGGCCATCGGTCGGGGGTTCCCGTCACCCCGATCAGAGGCGCACCATCGAAGACATGACCGCTCCGGCGCTTCACCTGAAGTCGGCGCGGGGCCGGTGGGTCGTGACGGCCACCGTCCTCGGATCCTCGCTCGCGATGCTCGACGGCACCGTCGTCAATGTCGCGCTGCCACGCATCGCCGAGGACCTCGGGGCCGAGGTCGCGGGCGTGCAGTGGACGCTCAGCGGCTACACCCTCACACTCGCGTCGCTGATCCTGCTCGGCGGCGCACTCGGCGACCGATGGGGACGTCGTCGCGTATTCATCTGGGGAACAGTATGGTTCGCGGTCGCCTCGGGGCTGTGCGCGCTGGCTCCGGACGTCACGACGCTCGTCGCGGCCCGGCTCCTGCAGGGATTCGGTGCAGCGCTGCTGACACCGGGCAGTCTCGCGATCATCTCGGCATCGTTCGAGGACGACGACCAGGGTGCCGCGATCGGAATGTGGTCGGGGCTCGGCGGGGTGGCGGCCGCCGTCGGACCGCTGCTGGGCGGGTGGCTGGTCCAGGTCGCGGGCTGGCGGTCGGTGTTCCTCATCAACCTCCCGCTCGCGGTCGCGGTCGTGTGGGTCTCGGCGCGGCACGTTCCGGAGACCCGGGACCCGCACCCGCCCGAGCGACTCGACTTCGCAGGATCGATTCTGGCGGCGCTCGCGCTCGGCGCCCTCACGTACGGGCTGATCGAGAAGACGGCGTGGATGAGCGTCGCCGGGATCGCGCTGTTCGCGGCGTTCGTGCTCGTCGAGCGCCACGCCCGGTATCCCCTCGTGCCGAGTTCACTGTTCGCGTCGCGGGTGTTCGTGGCCGCCAACCTCGTGACCTTCGCGGTGTACGCCGCGCTCGGGGGCGTGTTCTTCCTGCTGCTGCTGCAGCTGCAGATCGTGTCCGGGTACTCCCCGCTGGCGGCGGGTGTCGCATCGCTCCCGATCACGATCCTGATGCTGCTGCTGTCGTCGCGGGCCGGCCGGTGGGCGCAGGTCCACGGGCCACGGATCCCGATGACCGTGGGTCCGCTGCTGGCCGCCGCCGGGTTGCTGCTGATGCTGCGGATCGGCCCCGACGCGTCGTATCCGACGCAGGTCCTGCCCGCCGTCCTGGTGTTCGGCCTGGGCCTGGCCGCGCTCGTCGCGCCCCTCACCGCGGCCGTGCTCGGCTCGGTGTCGTCGGACCAGGCAGGGATCGCGTCGGGCGTGAACAACGCGGTGGCCCGCACGAGTCAACTGCTCGCGGTCGCAGCCCTGCCCGGACTCGCCGGCATCGGCACCGAGGCGCTCACCGATCCCGCCGCGTTCGGGTCGGGCTTCCGGATCGCGATGCTGATCTGCGCCGCACTACTGCTGATCGGTGCCGCGATCTCGGCAGTGATGATCCCCCGCCGCACGGTGGCCGAGGAACCGGCAGCGGAGGAGGCGGGCGAGTCCGTCGCGTGCCAACCGCACTGTGACGTCACCGCGCCCGCCGTCCAGCCGCCGCCCGACTGACCGCCGGTCAGTCCTGGACCGCGGGCCACACCGGGGCGGTGTTCCACGGGTACGCCGCCTCGAGTTGCGACGCGATCCGGATCAGCAGATCCTCACGCCCGTGCGCGGCCACCAGTTGGGCACCGAGCGGCAGACCCGTCGAATCCTTGCCCAGCGGGAGCGAGATCGCGGGCTGACCACCGCTGTTGAACGGCGATGTCAGCGCACCGTAGATGCCGGCGTGCTTCCACATGGCCTCGAGATTCATCGCGTCGAGCAGGCCCAGCGGCGGGGTGGGAGCCCCGAGCGACGGAGTGAGCAGCAGGTCGTACTCGGTGAAGAACCGGCCGATGTCCCGCGCCGTCCGCTCGAGTTCGGTGTACGCGAACGCGAGATCGGTCGCGGAGTCCGACTTGCAGCGGTCGTACTGCACGCGGGCCATCGTCTCGAGATCGTCGTCGCGCAGTTCCCGGCCGAGTTCGGCCAGACGCTGGTCGATCTCGACCGCCATCGGAGCGGACATGAGGTACTGCATGGCCGCCGCGAGCGCGTCCGGGTGGAACACGGGGGCGGCGGTCTCGACGCTGTGCCCCAGCTTCTCCAGCAGAACGCCGACATCGGAGGCGACGGCCGCGCAATCCGGGTGCACCGGTTCACCGTTCGGCATGACCGTGGTGATCCCGATGCGGAGCCTGCCGGGATCGGCACCGACTTCCTGCACGTACGGGCGTGCGGGCGGAGCAATGCCGAACGGCGCACCCACGGCGGGACCGCACGTGAGATCGAGCAGCAGCGCGGTATCGCGCACGCTGCGCGTCACCGCGTGCTCCACCGACAGCGGCCCCGCGAGCGGCGAGCCCGACGGCATCCGCCCGCGCGACGGCTTGAGGCCCACGAGTCCGTTGGCGGACGCCGGAATTCGGATCGAGCCGCCGCCGTCGCTGGCGTGCGCGGCGGGCGCGATGCCCACCGCGACCGCCGCGGCCGCGCCGCCCGACGAACCACCCACCCCGTGCGTGAGGCGGCGGGGGTTGCGCGTCGGCCCGAACAGGACCGGTTCGGTGCTCGCGTTCTGGCCGAACTCCGGGGTGTTGGTCTTGCCGATGACGACGAGGCCGGCCCGGCGGTAGCGGGCAACGAGTTCGGTGTCGCGCTGCGCGACGCGTCCCGCGAACAGTCGCGAGCCGTTGCTGGTCGGCAGGCCCGCCACATCGGCGTGAAGATCCTTGATCAGGAACGGGATCCCGCGCAGCGGGCCGTCCGGAAGACCGGCGTCGACCTCGGCCAGGGCCGCCTCGGCGCGCTCGCTGACCACCGCATTGACCGCAGGGTTGCGCTCCGCGAGGCGGCTGATCGAGAACTCCACGACCTCACGAGCCGAGACGTCCCCGTCCCGGATCGACGCCGCCAGTCCGGTCATGTCCTGGTCGTCGAACAAGTTCTCCATACAATCCTCCAAGCGTTCGCCTGTCGCCCAGACCGCGGTGTCAGACGTTGTGGCAAGCGACGTAATGGTTTTCGCCGACATTTCGCAGCTGGGGCTCCTCCGCGGCGCAACGCTCGGTGGCGAGCGGGCAGCGCGTCCGGAATCGGCATCCGGACGGGGGATTCAGCGGCGAGGGCAGGTCGCCCTCGATCTGCTCGATCGTCTCGACGTCGTCCCGGTGCCGATCGGGGTCCGGGATGGAGGCGAGCAGCAACTTCGAGTACGGGTGCAGCGCAATGTTCTCCATGTCGGAGGACGGCGAGACCTCGCAGACCTTCCCCAGGTACATCACCATCACCCGGTCGCTGATGTTCTTCACCACCGCCATGTTGTGCGCGATGAAGATCATCGTGAACTCGAACCGCTTCTTGGTGGCCTCGAGCAGGTTGAGGATCTGTGCCTGCACCGACACGTCGAGACTGGACACCGGCTCGTCGCAGATCAGCAGCTTCGGCTCGAGCATCATCGCCCGTGCGATGCAGACGCGCTGGCACTGGCCACCGGACAGCTCTCCCGGCAGCCGATCCCACACCATCTCCGGGTCGAGTCCCACTGCCGTGAGCAGGTTCCGCGCGCGTTCCTCGAGCTTCGCGCGGTCCCTCGAACCCCAGATGCGCGGCCCCTCGGTCACCAGGTGCTTCACCTTGCGGCGCGGGTTCAGCGACGAGATGGGGTCCTGCATGATCATCTGCATCTGGGCCCGCACCTTGCGCAGCTCCGACGCGCTGAGCGCCGTCAGCTCGGTCCCGTCGAGCCGGACGCTCCCCGACTTCGGCTTGGGCAGCTGTAGGACCGCGCGTCCCGCGGTCGACTTGCCGCAGCCCGACTCGCCGACGATGCCGAGGGTCTCGCCCGCCACGAGGTCGAAGCTGATCCCCGACACCGCGTGCACCGTCTGGTTGCGGCCGGCCGGGAACTCGACCACCAGATCCTCGACCGCCAGGACCGGCTTCCGCTCCGTCCGCGCCTGCGCAACTCCGCTTGCCGTCATCAGATGCTCTCCACTCTCACCTTGGTGCCCGACGCGGCACCGGCGTCCGCCTGGGTGTCCGCGGTGTCCTGCGCCTCGGGGCCGCCGAGCGGGAAGTGGCACGCCACCTCGTGCGGGTGCCGCGCACCCGCGGTGTCGGCGCACACCGTCAGCTCGGGAACCACCTCGAGGCACTTCTGCTGTGCGTAGCGGCAGCGGGACGCGAACGAGCACCCCTGCTGCGGCTTCGTCATGTCCGGCAGGCCACCCTCGATCGATTCGAGAGTGGTGTGCGGCTCCTGCTCGAGCCGAGGCACCGCGGCCAGCAACGCCTCGGTGTACGGATGCCGCGGGCTGCCGAACAGCTGCCGGGTGGGCGCCGTCTCGACGATCCGTCCGGCATACATGACCGCGACCCGATCCGTCTGCCCGGCAACCACGCCCAGGTCGTGACTGACGAGGATTCCGGCCATGCCCAACTCGACACGCAACGATTCGAGCAGCTCGAGGATCTGCTTCTGAACCGTCACGTCGAGCGCGGTCGTCGGCTCGTCGGCGATCGTCAGTTTCGGGTCGCACGCCAGCGCCATCGCGATCACCACGCGCTGACGCATGCCGCCGGACAGCTCGTGCGGGTACTGATCCATCCGTCGCTCGGGTTCGGGGATCCGGACCTTGCGCAGGAGTTCGATCGCCCGCGCCCGAGCCTCGTCCTTGCCGAGGCCCAGGTGCGCGCGGAGGGACTCCGTGACATGGGTTCCGATGCGCTTGAACGGGTTGAGCGCCGACATCGGATCCTGGAACACCATCGCGATGTCCTTGCCCCACAGCTGCTGCTGCTCCTTGCGGGTCAGGGACTGCATGTCCCGGCCCATGAAGCGCACACTGCCGGTCACCTTGGCGGGCCCGTCGGTCGACACCAGCCCCATGATGGTCTGGCCCAGAACCGATTTGCCGGACCCGGACTCGCCGACCAGCCCGAGGGTCTCGCCGGCGTCGAGCCGGAGCGAGACGCCGTCCACGGCGCGGAGCTGTCCGCGCTTGGTGCGGAACCTGGTGTACACGTTGTCCACCGTCAACAATGGCTCGTTGCTACTCACAGCTTCACCTCCCGTGTTCCGCCCGTGCGCTTCTGGGCCTTCTCGCCGACCAGGTTGAAGGAGAACACCGTCAGGAACAGGAACAGGCCCGGCACCAGAACGATGTACGGATGCTGCTCGAACACCTTGCCCTGACCCTCGGAGATCATGTTTCCCCAGGTCGGTGACGGCGGCTGGATGCCCAGCCCCAGGAAGCTCAGGGATGCCTCCGCGACGATCATCACCGAGATCATCACCATGCCCAACGAGAGGAGCGGCAGCGCGACGTTGGGCGCGATCTCTCGCACCATGACCCGCCACTTCGTGGCTCCCATCGCCCTTGCGGCCAGCACGAATTCACGTTGCGAGAACACCAGGGTGTTGGCACGAGCGATGCGGACCATGCTGGGTATCGCGAGCACGGCCAGCGCGAAGGAGATGTTGCGCAGGTTCGGCTCGAGGACCGACGCGAGTGCGATCAGCAGGATCAGCGCGGGCACCGCGAGCAACGAGTTCGTGAACACCCCGATGATCCGGTCGACCTTGCCGCCGAAGTAGCCGGCGATGATGCCGATCGCCCCACCCACGAGGATGCCGATCAGGACCGCGGCAACCGCGACGATCAGCGAGGAACGTGCTCCATAGATGGACCGGGCCAGCATGTCGAGGCCGAAGTTGTTGGTGCCGAGTGGATGCGCCGAGAACAGGCTCGGTTCGGCGTAGCTCTTGGCGCTGAGGGTCTTGGTGGTGTCCTCGTGTTCGGCCAGCGGCAGGAGCGGCGCGATCACCGCGGCCACGATGAGCACCGTCAGCCACGCGCACGACAGGATGAAGGTCAGATCGAAGTCGGATCCGAAGCGGGCCAGTCCGAGGCGGCGCACGCCCATGTAGAGCGCCACGAGCCCGACCGCGAAGATCGCGAGGCGTGCTCCCATCACCACTCCCGCGGCCCCGAGTCCGACACCGGCGGCGATCAGGCCCACCACGGTGAGGATCGCACCGACCCGGTACAGGTTGCGGCGCTCGGCGAGATCCGATGCGTTCGCCAGCTCCTCCGCGTTCGCGTCGTCGAGTGCCCGGCCGGTGATGGCCGGCATTTCGATGTCGTCGGTCGTCGTGTCAGACATGGGCTCGTCGGCTCCTTGGGTCGAGGTATCCGTACGCGATGTCGATGACGCCGTTGGCGACCACGTAGACGAGAGCGATCACCAGGACCGCCCCCTGCACCATCGGCATGTCGCCCTGCTGTGCGGCGCGGACGATCAGCGACCCCATGCCCGGCAACGAGAACAGCGTCTCGACGATCACGGTGCTGCCGATCATCGAACCGAGGACGATGCCGAGCATCGTGATGAGCGAGAACGACGACGGCCGCAACGCATCACTGAAGAGCAGTCGGGCATTCGACATGCCCTTCGCCTTGGCGACGAGGATGAAGTTCTCCTTCAACGTCATGACCAGGTCGCTGCGCAGGATGCGGATGAACATCGCCATCTCCAGCAGGCTGATCGTGATCGCCGGAAGGATTGCGTGGTAGAGGTTCTGGCCGAGTCCCTCCGATACCCGCACCCACTGCGACCGCGGGAACCAGCCGAGATAGTTGACCATGACCATGATCAGCAGCAGGCCCGACAGGAAGCTGGGGATCGAGAGCACACCGAACGTGCAGGCGCTGATCGCACGGTCGATCCAGCCGCCCTGGTGACGGGCGGACCACATCGCCAGCGGCACCGCGACGACGATCGCGATGAACAGGCCCATGACGGCGAGCTGGACACTCACCGGCATTGCGGCGCTGATGCTCTCGGTCACCGGCCCTTGCGGCGGCACCATCGACTGCCCCAGGTCGCCCTGCAGTGCACCGGACAACCAGTGCCAGTATCGCGTGAGGAAGGGGTCGTCGAGACCCATGTCCGCCCGCGCCTGCGCGTACTCCTCGGGTGTGTGCCCCTCGCCCAGCATCGCGACGGACGGATCACCCGGGATGAGTGACACGAGCGCAAACGTACCGAGACTGACGACGAAGAGCACGACGATCAACTCGACGATCTTATCGATCACTGTTCTCGCCATCTCCGCACCGCCTCCTTCCTGAATCCATGAGCATCCCTGCTGTCCGTGTGGGCAGATCGCCGGCTAGGAAGCCGAATCCGCGGTGAGCCAAGCATTTCCGAAAAGCATGATGCCGTCGGCGCTGGGCGTGATCCCGTGGACGTTCTTGCTCCACGGGATGAAGAACTTGCCGGTGCTGACCGTGACCATCGGCGAGGTCTCGTTCACGAGGGTCTGCATTTCCTCGACGACCCCGAGTCGGGCCTCGTCCGTGGGAGCGGTCTGCAGGTTGCCGAGCAGTGCGTCCATCTCCGGGTTCTTGTACCCGAGGACGTTCGAGGCCGAACCGCTGAAGAAGTTGCCGTACAGGCGCACGAACGGCGACTCGTCGAGGACGTTGAACGCCGAGTACGAGATGTCGTAGTCGAACTGCGCGTATGTCTTCTTCACGAGATCGTTGATGCTCGTCGCGTAGACGATGTCGACGGTGAATCCGACCGCCTGCAGCATCGACTGGAAGGCCAGGGCGCTGCGCTGGGTCTGCGGATCGTTGAGCCCGACGTAGGTGAGCTTGCCGTCGTATCCGTCGGCCTTGGCCTCCGCGAGGTACTTCTTCGCCGCCTCCGGGTCGTAGCCGGTGCCGGCCACATCACCGTGCCACTTGGACCCCGTCTGGAACATGTCGCTGCCGGGCAGGCCCTGCCCGCCCTCGACGCGCTCGTTGAAGGTGTCGGGGTTGACCCCGGCCACGATCGCCTTGCGAACCCGCTCGTCGGCGCCCGCTCGACCCTCACGCTGGTTGATGAGGCCGACTCCACCCATGTTGAAGGTGTAGACGAAACCGGTGTCGCCTGAGTCGAGGGCGCTGTGAACTGCCTCCGCACCACGCAGATACGCGACCTGGACGCCACCCGTGTGCAGGGCGTCGAGCTTGCCCTGCTCACTGACGATGGCCGGGAAGCGCAGCTTGTCCAGGTGCGGCTTGCCGTCCCAGTACGACGGGCTCGCCGTCAGGACGAGCTCGTCCTGGGAGGCGAACTTCTCGACCCGGAACGGGCCGGCGCCGACCGGGGCGAAGGTGCCGGTCGCCATCGACGAGGGCGCCACGATCATGCCCGGTCCGGTGGTGAGCATGATCGGAAACTCGTTCCACGCCTGCTTGAGCGTGAACACCACGGTGGCCGGATCGGGCGAGGCGACGTCGGCGACGGTGGCCTTCCACACCTGGGTGTGGGTGCCCTTCTTCTCCAGGTAGTGGTTGATGCTCCACTGCACCGCCGCGGCATCGACCGGGGTGGCGTCACTGAACTTCGCGTCCGGCCGGAGCTTCAACGTCCACACCGTGTTGTCGGCGTTCGCGGTCAGCGACTGCGCGAGTTGTGGCTGATACTCCTTGCTTTCGGAGTCGTAGCGCATCAACAGGTCGTAGATCGCCGCCATCTCGCTGCCACCGGTGGCGCCGCCGTCCTGGCGGTCGGCCGGATCGAGACTGCTCACACCGTTGTAGGTGGCGTACGAGACCGTGCCGCCGGACTGCGGATCGCCGCCGTCCGGCTGCTCCCCCACGATCCCGGACCTCACATCGGACGCGTCGGTCGACGAACCCGACCCGCCGCTCGCGCAACCGGCCAGCATTGCGGTGGCGGTTGCCAGCGAGGTGAGCCAGATACCGGCCCGCGCGAGTGCGTGACGTTTCATTCGAACCTACTTTCAGGAAGTGATTGCAGGGCTATGGGGAAACTGGGGAAGCTGGGGAAACGCAGCTGAGTCTCTCGGCCGCGTACACGACGTCGCCGCCGACGACGGTCGCGAGAACTGGAATGTCCTTGATCGCGAGGGGATCACAGGTCAGCGGGTCGTCCCCGAGGACGACGAAGTCGGCGAACAGGCCGGGGCGGATCGATCCCTTGACATCGGATTCGCCGCCGATCCGAGCAGCCGACGCGGTGTATCCGCCCACGGCGGTCAGCGCCTCGACCCGCTGCTGCGGGCCGAGGACGTCGGCCTCACGGGTGATTCGGTTCACGGCCGTGTGGATCGTGAACAAAGGATCGACCGGGGTGACGGGGCTGTCGCAGTGCAGCGCGAAGGGCACCTCGGCCGCGGCGATCGAGGCCACCGGACTGATCCTGCTGCCGCGCTCCGGACCCAGGAAGCGGTCGCGGTGCCGGTCGCCCCAGTAGTAGACGTGATTGACGAACACCGAGGCAGCGACGCCGAGTTCGCGCATGCGCTGGATCTGGTCCTCACGAATCGTCTGGACGTGCTCCAATCGGTGCTGCAGACCCGCGTGCGGGAGGCCGGCGCTCCCGGACGCTGCGAACGCCTTCTCGATCGCATCGAGTGCGAGGTCGATTGCGCGGTCACCGTTGGTGTGGATCGCGACCTGACGTCCGGCGCCGTGGCATCGCGCCACCATCTCGTCCAAGTCGCTGGAGGGAATCGCCATCTCGCCGCAATGGCACTCACCGAGATCGTGGTACGGCTCCGAGAGTGCGCCCGTATGCAGCTGGATCGAGCCGTCCGAGATCAGCTTCACACCGCCCACACCCAGGAAATCGTCGGCATCCCAACCGCCGTCGGTGTCGACGGCGAAGCCGTCCAGAGTGCCGAAGCCGGCGTACAGGCGCCCCCGCAGCGTGAGCTCGCCCGAATCACGAAGACGTCGATAGGACTCGATCATGGGGGGTGTCACGAACATGTCGTGGAAGCTCGTCACACCGGCGGAGGCCATCTTCTCGAGCGCACAACGCAGCGCGGCGTCGAGGTCGTCGCCGGACGGCATGCTCTCGCCCGGACCGACCACCAGTCGCATGGCGGGAATCTCACGGAACTCGCCGGTCGGGTTACCCGACGCGTCGCGCACGATCACTCCGCCCTCGGGATCCGGGGTGGAACGATCGATGCCATTGCTCCGCAGCATGAACGAGTTGACGTACACGCCGTGTCCCGACAGGTGTCGGACGACGACCGGCCGATCCCCCGCGGCACGATCCAGATCGTCGACGGTGAGGCCACGGTCCTCGGCGACCAGACTGTCGTCGAAACCGGACGCCACCACAGGCAATCCGGCTGCGGTGGTCGCCGCGCGCGTCGACAGAGCCTCGACGAGTGTCCCGATGTCCGGGCACGAATCCACTCCGGCGTCCACGGTCGTGCCGTTCATCCCCGACATGTGCGGGTGCACGTGCGTCTCGATGAAGCCGGGAAGAACCGTGCGCCCCCGGAGGTCCACGATCTCGGTACCGGGGCCGCCCAGCGCGCGAATCTCCGAGTCGGTACCGACCGCGACGAAACGGCCGTTCGAGATCGCGAACGCCGTCGCGCCGTCGGCACCTGTCATGGACCGAACCACACCGCCGACATAGACACGGTCGGGGCCGGATCCGTCCATGGGCGATCCCGTCGCCGAGCTGCTGCCGAGCACTGAACCCCCTAGATGAGATGTGCGTCACACCCTGTTTCGAAGAGGCTAACGCACAATAGAATTCATGTCAGTACCCGGGGTCAAAGTACCGCCGAGTAGCTTTTCCGACCGGGCATCGGACGCCCGGCGAGGTGCGCGGGACGTCAGTCGGCGGCGAGCTGCGAGCCAACCGACGTTGCGACGCGATAGCGATCCGCCGGATGGATGTGGACCCCTACTGCCTCGAGAACGTCACTCGAGTCGAAATACCGATGCACGACAACCAGTGCGGCGCTTCCACTCTCCACATCGAGCGCCTCGGAGACCGCACCCGCGAGGCGCGTGGCACTCACTTCCTGCTCGATGCGCTGCCGCACGAGGTTGGCGATGTCGAACTTGGCGGTGAGCAGCATGTCCCGATACGGCAGATCCGCCCGCAGGTACAGCTCACTCCAACAGATGGGCGGAAGATCCGACTCACGGATCACGCGTGGACCCTTGACGCAGAACCACTCGGTACCCGCGGGCAGACCCGTCAGCGCGGCCAACTCACGTTCCACCACAACACTATTGGTCGCCGGGTGCCGAATTCGAGTGTGCCGAACGAACGACAACATGCCGGCCCTGCTCGTGACGAACGCCTGGTGTCCGCCCATCGCGACCGGGGAGGACACAGTGGTCCCGGCACCGCGGCGCCGACTGATCATCCCGGCATCCTCGAGGTGCTTGAGCGCTTGACGCACCGTGCCGCGGGCAAGGGATCGGCTTTCGCACAATTCGTGCTCCGTCGGCAGCTTGTCTCCGACGCTGAACTCCCCCGACTGGATCCGGGCGATCAGCTCCTGCGCCAGCAGGACGTGCTGAGGGTCGGTCACGGGACGGCGGTTCTCCACACGTTCCGGAACACATCCAACACACCTATTACCTGGTACATCGAGAGAATCCCTCCCGCCTGGTGCTGCCGCCGATGGTCACGCGGACCACCGACCGGAACCGGCCGCAAGCCCGCGCAGCAGGACGAGAACTTTGTCTATACAAACCTGCGCCTCGCCAATCTAGGATGCATTTCTCAATTGCACAAGACCTGACGCGATTCGGTTTTGCCGAGCCGGTCGAACGTTTCATTTGCCCCGCAGCGCGGGCGCAAACAGTCCACTCCTCCACTGCGGCCCTACCGTGTGCACAGCTCACGAATTTCTCTGCGACACACTGAGATGGCGGTTCTGCATTTCATTCTTGTTCAGCGGTGTCGGGCCAGCTAGAGTCCGTGTCGCAATGGACCGAGTGGATTGGAACACCCTCCGTCCAGCACTCGGCGGCCGGGCTCATAGCCCTGCCGAGTCCCGAGATTCAACTCGATCATGCGGACGCGTCACCTGGCTCGTACCGGCGGGCAGGCGTCAACCCCAAAAGCGTGGAGGTTGGTTCATGAGTAAGTATTCGAGAAGGCTCGGCCGCACGCTGGCGGTCGCGGTCGCCGGCGCGGTCGCACTCGCCGGCTGCGCGAGTGCGGAAGGGTCCGACGACAACGGATCGTCCGGAACGACGACCACGGCCTACGGCATCCTGGGCGACCAGGGCGACGGCGGGACGCCGGTGTCGGGCGGTACGGTCAGCTTCGCGTCGTACGCCCCCGTGACGAGTCTCGACCCGACGGTGACCCAGCCGGCCGGCGCGACCGGCGGCACCGAGATGGCGGCGGTCTACGACGTCCTGATGCGGTACGACACACAGTCGAAGGACTTCCAGCCACAGCTGGCCAAGTCGTTCGACGAGAGCGCCGACCACCTGACGTGGACGCTCGAGCTTCGCGACAACGTAACCTTCAGCGACGGAACACCGTTGGATGCGAACGCGGTCGTCGCCAGCATCGACCGGTACAACCAGCGTCGCGGCGCCAACTCGCAGGTCTACACGCAGATGGTGCAGAGCAACGTCGCGCAGGATCCCTCGACGGTGGTCTTCACGCTGAAGCAGCCGTGGCGGACCTTCCCCGCGATGCTCGCCTACGGGCACGGCATGATCGTCGCGCCCGCGTCCCAGCAGGGCGACAAGTTCACCCCGATCGGCGCCGGCCCGTTCACGGTGGTCAGTCTCCAGCCGCAGCAGGAGCTCCAGCTGAAGGCCCGAGCCGACTACTGGGGCGGCGCACCGAACCTCGAAGGCCTGAAGTTCGTCGCCATCGCGGGCGAACAGCCCAAGGTCGACGCGCTGAAGACCGACGGCGTCGACATGATCTACCTCCGCAATGCGCAGACCGTCAACGCCGCCAAGGCCGAGTTCCCGGGCTACGTCGAGACCACGAGCATGTCGATGGTCGGCCAGCTCAACGGCGCGCCGGGACGTCCCGCTGCGGATCCACGCGTCCGCCAGGCGATCGCGTACGCAGTCGATCCCGAGGTCCTCAACCAGCGCGTGCGCGCCGGCGAGGGCATGCCGGGCACCGACATGTTCCAGCCGTGGTCCGAGTGGTTCGGTGACGTCAGCGGCGTGAGCCCCGATGCCGCCAAGGCGAAGGAACTGCTCGACCAGGCGAAGGCCGACGGCTTCGACGGCAAGCTCACCTATGTCGGCGTCAACGACCCCGATGCACAGCAGCTCGCGCTCGCCGTTCAGGCACAGATGAACTCGGTCGGCTTCGACGTGGCGCTGGAGTACACCAGCAGCATCACCGACATGGTCAAGCGTCTCTACATCGACCGCAACTTCGACATGAGTTACGGCGCCTACAGCATCGCGGACGTCGCGCCCGAGATCCGGCTGTACAGCTCGCTGTCGAGCACCTCGACGAACAACATTCTGAGCTACAAGAATCCGCAGATGGACGAGCTGCTCAGCAAGGTGCTCTCGGCTCCCGACGAGACCGCCAAGCGGGCCGCGATCGTGGACATCCAGAAGCTCGTGAACACCGACCAGCCGTTCCTCTCGTGGGGTGCCGGGGCCAACTACGTCGCGTGGTCGCCCGACGTGTATCGGGCCAATCCGACCGTCGACGGAATCATCCTGTTCGACAAGGCTTTCAAGTCCAACTGACCCCCTCCGGTTCCACCCGGTCCCCGAACGGGAAGTCCCCGTCACTCCGCGGAGTGACGGGGACTTCCCCGCTTCAGGAGGCGCCGGCCGCGTCCGGAGCGGGCTGGGCGCCGCGCACCAGCCGTCCGGGTAGCGCGCCCGTGTGCTCCCCGTTCTCGAATACGATCTCACCGGCGACGACGGTCGCGACGTACCCCGACGCGGTCTGCATCAGCCGCCGGCCTCCGGTCGGCAGGTCGTAGAGCACCTCGGGACGATCCGCCTGCAACCTGTCGAAGTCGATGACGTTGAGGTCGGCACGGTACCCGGCCCGTACCTGACCGCGATCCAGCAATCCCACTACGGCGGCGGTGTCGACGGTGTGCCGCTTGACGAGCCACTCGATCGGGAACAGCCCGCCGGCCTTACGGTCTCGCCCCCAGTGCGTGAGCAGGGTCGTGGGGAAGCTCGCGTCGCAGATCGCGCCGCAGTGGGCGCCGCCGTCGCCGAGCGCCGGCACCGTGTCGGTGCGGGCGATCATCTCCCGCACCGCGTCGAGATTGCCGGCCGCGTAGTTGAGCATCGGGAAGTACAGCAGTCCCCGCCCGCCGCACTCCATCATCGCGTCGTATGCCACCTCGGCGGGCGCCACACCGTTGCGCTCGGCCAGCGCCGCAACGGATTCATTCGGTCCGGGTTCGTAATTGGGCGGATCGCCGAGCAGGTAGACCTGATCGAACCTGGTGGAGAGCCGCTCGACGAACTCGCTGTCCGTCACCGGCCGTTCGGCCAGAATCGTGGCCCGGACCTCCGGACGGCGCAGCCGCGCCACCCGCTCCTCGCGCGGCAGGTCGGCGAGCGCCGCGTAGCTGGGGTAGGCCATGAAGGGGTGCCAGCTCAGCTCCCAGCCGAGCATCACGCCGACCGCCCGGGGCGCCACCTGACCGGTGATCGGAATGTTCTGCTTCGCAGAGATTTCCGACAGACCGTCGAGCAGCGAACGCCACTTGTCCGGGGCCCGGTCGCTCTGCACGATCGACACCGACATCGGCCGCTGGGCCGCTTCGACGATCGCGCTCACGAACTCCATCTCCTCGGGCTCGTCCATGAAGTCCGAGATGAAGTCGATGACACCGCCACCGGCCTTCGCGAGGCCGAGCGCGAGTCCGGTCAGTTCCTCGCGCGACGCGGTGAGGCTGGGCGTCGGCTCACCGTTGGACGTCTTGTGCACCGCGGACCGCGACGTCGACCAGCCCAGCGCGCCGGCCTCGACCGCCTCGGCCACGAGGTCGCGCATCCGCTCCATCTCCTCGTCGGTGGGCCGGGCGAGATGGTCACCGCCCCGACGGCCCATGACGTACGTGCGGAGCGCGCCGTGCGGTAGCTGCGCCGCGAAGTCGATCGCGTGCGGCGTGTCGATCGCGTCGAGATAGTCGGGGAAGGTCTCCCAGTTCCATGTCATCCCTTCCGCGAGAACACTTCCGGGAATGTCCTCGACACCCTCCAACAGGCTGATCAACCAGTGACGTTGTTCCGGTACGACGGGTGCGAACCCCACGCCACAGTTGCCCATCACCACCGTCGTCACACCGTGCAGCGACGACGGCGTCAGCAGTGGGTCCCAGGTGACCTGGCCGTCGTAGTGGGTGTGGATGTCGACGAAGCCGGGCGTGACGAGCCGACCCGCGGCGTCGATCTCGCGGCGTCCCCGCTCGGTGACGTCACCGACCAGGGTGATGCGGCCGGCGTCGACGGCCACGTCCGCTGCACGAGGCTCGGTCCCGGTTCCGTCGACGACGAGGCCCCCACGGATCACCAGATCATGCATGTTCGTCTCCGACGGTCGAGTTCACTTTGCTGGCACCGGTTTCGAGCAGCCGAGCGGCAGCGGAGGCAATCCGGTCCGCCGCGGTGCGCGCGGTACCCGAGACGGCGGTGAACTGGAGGAACCCGTGCGGAAGCGACGGGTAGTCCAGCAGGTCCACGGCGACGCCGGAGGCCGCGAGTCGTTCGGCGTACTCGACCCCCTCGTCGAGCAGCGGATCGTGACCGCCCACGACCACCACCGCGGGAGCAGTGGTCGAGAGGTCCGCGGCACGGATCGGGGCGAGCAGCGGCGACGTCCGCTCGGCGGGGTCCGGGCAGTAGTGGTCGAGGAACCACCGCATCTCCCGGGCGCCGAGGAACACACCCGAATTGGCGTCGTACGACGCGCGGGTGAGATCGGAATCCAGGACCGGATAGACGAGTACCTGCCCGACGACGTCGATGTCACCGTCGGCGCCGACGAGGTTGGCGCACACCGCAGCCAGGTTGCCGCCGGCGCTGTCGCCGGTGACGACGATCCGCGGCTCCAGGCCCTCCGCGGCGCCGGCCACCCAGCGCAGGGCCGTCATGGCGTCGTCGATCGCGGCCGGGAACGGATGCTCGGGTGCGAGGCGATAGTCCACACTCACGACCGCGGCACCGGTGGCGTCCGCCATGAGCCGGCAGAAGGCATCGGCGTAGTCGAGATCCCCCGTGACCCAACCACCGCCGTGGAAGTGGACGATCGTCCCCGCGACCCGGGGTTCCCCGGGGCGGTAGAGCCGGACCGTGACGTACTCGTCCACCGCGTGCGTCGTGACCGAGGCGACCTCGGGTCCGGCGGCACACGACTGCAGCGCGCCCCGGATCCGGAGGCGCGCGTCGTCCGGGCCCAACTCCACCATCGGCGGGAGCCCGGCGCCGGCAACCGCGTTCGCGACGGCCTGGAGCGCGGGATCCAATTCAGTTCGGTTGTCCTGCACCACTCTTGTCATGAACTAGAATCTAACTCTAGTCTATAGCTATGACAACGATCACACCGGAACCGGTGACTACCCGTTCGGCGGAAGCGGCTCAGCGCGCCGTCGCGGGCGGAAAGATCATGTCGACCGTGCGGTCGAGCAGTCGGTGGACCTCGGCGACGTCCTGGCGCCCGAGCCCGAACAGGATCAGCTCGTGTGCGAGCACCGCGGTCACGACCGCGACGACGTCCGCGGCGTCCTCGTCCGGCAGATCGAACAACTGCTCGCGGTACGAGTCGAGCACCTGCGCCGAGAACTCGGCGAACAACGCACACACGACCGGATCGGCCGACTGGCGCAACACGTTCTGCAGGCGCAGATACGTCGGGTACTCCTCGAACCGGTGGACCGAGTGGTGCAGGCGAATCCGGATCCGTTCGGCCGGGGGCAGTGCCGGATCGGGTGCGCCGCCGTGCTTGATCGGATCGGTCGCCGACCAGTCTCGCAGGACGGCGGCGTACAGGTGGTCCTTGGACGTGAAGTACCGGTACACGGTCCCGAGGGCGACGCCCGACCGTTCCGCGACGTCGCGGATCTGGATGCGCTCGAAGTCGTCGTCGACGAGCAGTTCACCGGCCGCATCGATGATCCGTTGACGGCGCTCCCGCTGCCCCTTCGGCAGCGACGCGGGGTCCTGCAGCGACGGCTTACCCAGCCGATCCGGCACCCCTGCATCCACGTTCGCACGCCTCCCGTCGCACCCGCCTGATCAGCGGGACACCCGCACCGATGCTACTGGCACCCCTCCCAACCACCACGAAACGAGGTCGACCGCGATGCCCGACAGCACGTCCCGAGAATCCCGAGAATCCACTGCGTCCTCCACACCCACCTACGACGCCGTCGTCGTCGGTGCCGGGTTCGCGGGCCTGTACACGCTGCACAGCCTGCGCCGGCGCGGTCTGACCGTTCGACTGTTCGAGGCCGGCGATGGTGTGGGCGGCACGTGGTTCTGGAATCGGTACCCGGGGGCGCGGTGCGATGTCGACAGCGCCGACTACTCGTACTCGTTCGACGACGACCTGCAGCAGGACTGGGTGTGGACCGAGCGTTTCCCCGCCCAGCCGGAGATCCTGCGCTATCTCGAGCACGTCGCCGACCGGTTCGGTCTGCGTGAGGACATCACCTTCGGCTCTCGCGTGACGTCGGCGCACTTCGACGACGCGAGCGGGCTGTGGACGGTCACCACCGACAGCGGCGACACCGTCACGGCCCGCTGGACCGTCATGGCCACCGGACCGCTGTCGTCGGCCCGGATTCCCGACATCGCAGGCCTGGCCACGTTCACCGGCGAGATCCACCACACCGCGAACTGGCCCGAGCAGGGCGTCGACTTCGGCGGCAAGCGCGTCGGCGTGATCGGCACCGGCTCGTCGGGAGTCCAGGCGATTCCGGTCATCGCGGAACAGGCGGCGGAGCTGACGGTGTTCCAGCGGACTCCGGGATTCGTTCTTCCGGCACGCAACCGGCCGCTCGGGCCCGGCGAACTCGCCGAGATCAAGGCCGACTACCCCGCGCGCCGGCAACTGCAGCGGCAATCGCACGGCGGCTGGATCCTCCCGCCGCCGGTCGGACTCGCACTCGAGACCGCACCGGATGTTCGGATCAAGGAGTACGAGACCCGCTGGGCCGCGGGCGGGCTCGCCTTCCAGACCACGTTCGGCGACGTCATGACGGATGCCGCCGCGAACGAGACCGCCGCCGAGTTCGTGCGCTCGAAAATTCGTGAGACGGTCACCGATCCCGTCACCGCGGAAGTGCTGTGCCCCAAGGGCTATCCGCTGGGATCCAAGCGGGTGTGTGTCGGCACCGACTACTACGAGACCTTCAACCGCGGCAACGTCGAGCTGGTCGACCTGCGTGCCACCCCGATCGAGGAGATCGTGTCCGAGGGCATCCGCACGGACGCCGGCGTCCACGAACTCGACGCGATCGTCTTCGCCACCGGGTTCGACGCCATGACCGGCGCGCTCGGCGCCATCGACATCCGTGGACGGGACGGGGTGACGCTGCGCGACACGTGGGAGGCGGGCCCGCGCACCTACCTCGGCCTTTCGGTGGCCGGGTTCCCCAATCTGTTCGTGCTCGCCGGGCCGGGTAGTCCGTCGGTCCTCTCGAACGTCGTGGTGTCGATCGAACAGCACGTGGAGTGGGTGATCGGCTACCTCGACCACATGCGCAGCACCGGTGCCCGGTTCGCGGAGGCCACGCTCGAGGCGCAGGACGAGTGGGTGGAGCACGTGACGGGCATCGCCGTCGGCAGCCTCTACATGCAGGCGGACTCGTGGTACCTCGGTGCCAACGTCCCCGGGAAGCCGCGCATCTTCATGCCGTATCTCGGCGGCGTCGGCAACTACCGGAACCTGTGCGCGCAGATCGCCGCGGACGGCTACCGAGGGTTCTCCACAACCACCGAACTCGGATAGATGCAGCGTGGTTACATGGACGAAAGCACCGCCATCCGTGACGATCGATCGTTGGGAGAAGCGCCGTGACCACTTCGAAGGATTCCGCAGGACCGGACATCAAGCCGCGCAGCCGGGACGTCACGGACGGCCTCGAGAAGACCGCCGCCCGCGGCATGCTGCGGGCGGTGGGCATGGGCGACGACGACTGGGACAAGCCACAGATCGGGATCGGGTCGTCGTGGAACGAGATCACCCCGTGCAACCTGTCGCTGGACCGACTGGCCGACGCGTGCAAGGACGGCGTGTTCGCGGCCGGCGGCTACCCGCTCGAGTTCGGCACCATCTCGGTCTCGGACGGCATCTCGATGGGCCACGAGGGCATGCACTTCTCGCTGGTCTCCCGTGAGGTGATCGCGGACAGCGTCGAGACGGTGATGCAGGCCGAGCGACTCGACGGTTCGGTGCTGCTCGCCGGCTGCGACAAGTCGCTGCCCGGCATGCTGATGGCGGCCGCGCGACTGAACCTGGCCAACGTCTTCCTCTACGCCGGCTCGATCCTGCCGGGCATCGCGAAGCTGTCCGACGGCACCGAGAAGGAAGTCACCATCATCGACGCGTTCGAGGCCGTCGGGGCCTGCTCGCGCGGACTGATGAGCCGAGAGGACGTCGACGCGATCGAACGCGCGATCTGTCCCGGCGAGGGCGCGTGCGGCGGCATGTACACCGCCAACACGATGGCGTGCGCGGCCGAGGCGCTGGGGATGTCACTGCCCGGCAGCGCCGCACCGCCGGCCACCGACCGCCGCCGCGACGGGTTCGCCCGGCGCAGCGGACAGGCCGTGGTCGAGTTGCTGCGCCGCGGGATCACCACGTCGGACATCCTGACGAAGGAGGCGTTCGAGAACGCGATCGCCGTCGTCATGGCGTTCGGCGGCTCCACCAACGCGGTACTGCACCTGCTGGCGATCGCACACGAGGCCGAGGTGGCGCTCACGCTCGACGACTTCGCTCGCGTCGGGGCGCGCGTCCCGCACCTGGCCGACGTCAAACCGTTCGGCCGTCACGTCATGATCGACGTCGACCGGATCGGCGGCGTCCCGGTGATCATGAAGTCCCTGCTCGACGCCGGACTGCTGCACGGCGACTGCCTCACCGTCACCGGCCGCACACTCGCCGAGAACCTCGCCGAGATCGCTCCCCCGGACCCGGACGGCAAGGTCCTGCGCGCGCTCAGCTCACCGATCCATCCCACGGGCGGCATCACGATCCTCGAGGGCACGCTCGCGCCGGGCGGCGCGGTGGTGAAGTCGGCCGGGTTCGATTCGTCCGTATTCGAGGGAACCGCACGCGTTTTCGATCGTGAGCGTGCGGCGATGGATGCGCTCGAGGACGGGACGATCACGGCCGGCGACGTCGTCGTGATCCGCTACGAGGGCCCCAAGGGCGGACCCGGGATGCGGGAGATGCTGGCGATCACCGCCGCGATCAAGGGCGCCGGCCTCGGCAAGGACGTGCTGCTGCTGACGGACGGCCGGTTCTCCGGGGGTACGACGGGACTGTGCGTCGGGCACGTCGCGCCGGAGGCCGTCGACGCCGGGCCGATCGCATTCGTCCGCGACGGCGACCGGATCAGCCTGGACGTCGCCAACGGGGTGCTCGATCTCCTGGTGGACGAGAAGGAGCTCGCCACCCGCCGGAGCGGATGGGAGCCCCTGCCTCCCCGTTACACCCGTGGCGTGCTGGCGAAGTACACCAAGCTCGTCGGGTCGGCGTCCGACGGTGCCGTGTGCGGCTGACACCGTCGGCCGGAATCTAGACGTTCTCGAGTCGGATTCCCTTGGTCTCCCTCATGAACAGGCACGCGACACCGGTGAAGACGCAGAGCACCATGATGTAGACGCTGAAGGCCCACCCGATCCCCTGCCCTACCAGGAGTTGGTTCAGGTAGGGCGAGGAACCACCGAACACCGCGACGGAGATCGAATACGCGAATCCGATCGCCTGTGTGCGGAGCTTGGTCGGGAAGCTCTCCGACAGCGTCGCGGACAGGACCGACGCGGGAATCGAGACGACCAGGAGCGCGACGGTCGTCGCCACGAGCAGCGTCCACCCCGACGACGTGATCATCGCGGTGAGCGGGAACTGCAGCACGAACATCAGCCCCGCGAACGCGAACAACATGGGCCGGCGACCGATCCGGTCCGAGAGCAGCCCCCAGAAGGGAAGCGAGACGAGCGCGATCAGCTGTGCGATGACGAGCATCCAGTAGGCGGTGTCGGGATTCATGCCCTCCTGGGTGATCGCATAGGTCGAGATGTACGACGTCCAGGTGTAGTGCGCGGCGGTGATGCCGGACGTCATACCGATCATGAGCAGCACGGCACGGACCACGGTCCGTCGAGGAATGCGGGTGTCGTCCGAGTTGTCCTGCGCGTCGAACACCTCGCTCTCCTCCATGCTCCGGCGAAGGTACAGCGCTGCCAGCGCCAGAACCGCACCGATGAGGAAGGGGATACGCCAACCCCACTGCGCGACCGCGCTCTCCGACAGCGTCGAGGTCACGACACCACCCACCGAATAGGCCAGCACGGACCCACCGAAGATCGCGATGAAGGCGACACTGCCCCACATGCCTCGACGGTTCGGCGGTGCGATCTCGCTGACGTACGAGTACGCGGTCGCGGACTCGCCACCGTGCGCAAATCCCTGAACAACGCGGGCCGCCAACAGAATCACCGAGGCCCAGACGCCGACGGACTCGTACGTGGGCATGATGCCGATCACCAGGCTGCCACCGGCCATCATGAGCATGGTGGTGATCAGGACGAATTTCCGTCCCCGCCGGTCGGCGATCCGCCCGAACACGATGCCGCCGAGCGGGCGCATCAGGAACCCGACGGCAAAAACGGCGAGCGTGGACAGCAGGGCCGACACCGGATTCGAGTTGTCGAAGACAACCGCGGCGATGAACGGCGCGAACACTGCGTAGGCGCTCCATTCGTACCACTCCAGCACGTTCCCGACCGCACTCGCCAGGAGCGACTTCTTCTTCGAGCCGATGCCCGTAGCGTTCGCCTGCCCGGGGCGTTCTCTCTCGGCAACTTCAGATGTCACGATTCTTCAGCTTTCGTCAGAATTGGTTTGCTGTGGAACGGAACTCACATCGTGGCGCCGGCGCGGCCACGGAGTTCGGTTCGGCGGATCTTGCCGGTGAGTGTCTTGGGAATGGAGTCGACGACGTGCACCTGCCGCGGCCGCTTGTAGGCCGCCAACCGGTCACCGACGAACGCGACGAGCTCGCTCTCCGACACGTGGGCGCCGGGGTTGAGCGACACGTACGCAACGACCCTCTCGCCCTGATAGTCGTCCGGCTCGCCGGTGACACCTGCCTCGTAGACGGCCGGGTGTTCGTGCAACACACCTTCGACCTCACGTGGCCACACCTTGTAGCCGGACACGTTGATCTGGTCCTTGAGCCGGTCGACCAGGTAGACCCATCCGTGCTCGTCCATGATCGCCACGTCGCCGGTGTGGAGCCGGCCGCAGGGAAAGGTCTTCGCCGTGTCCTCCGGCCGACCCAGATATCCCGCGATGATCTGAGGCCCGGCGAGGGTCAGTTCGCCTGCCGTCCCGGCGAGGACCGGTTCGCCGTCGGCACTCACGACACGAGCGTCCAGCAGCGGTAGCGGGATCCCGATCGACAACGACCCGCTGGCCGGATCGACCGGTGCGCGGGCACCGGGAGGAACCGCGATCACCCCGGACGACGTCTCCGTCATCCCGAACGCGTTGTGGATGTAGTGCCCGAACCGCTCCTCGAACTTCCGGACGGTCGCCGGCGGGATCGGAGCACCGCCCGAGTAGAGCGCCTTGACCGATGCGAAGTGCTCCGGGGAGGCGTCGGGCACCCGGTAGAGGGCGTTGAAGACGGTGATGGATCCGATCGTGAACGTGACCCGGTGCTCGACGAACGTCTCGAGCGTCACCTCGGGGTGGAACCGATTCGCGAAGACGAGTGTGCAGTCACGAATCAAGGCGACGACCGCGTTGATCACTGCACCGGTGATGTGGAACAGCGGCGCGATCGCGAAGACGACGTCGCCGTCGGCGGTGCCGACGAAGTCACCGAATGTCGTGGCGACGGCGAGCACGTTCGCATGCGTGTTGAGGCTGGCCTTGGGAGTGCCCGTCGTTCCGGAGGTGTAGGCGACGATCGCCGTATCGTCGCCCGAGACGTCCGGTCGCGGGGGACGCGCACCGCGATGGCGGGCCACGACGTTCACGAGGTCCTCACCCACCCGGCTCGTCGCCCGGACCGGATCGGCAAACACCCTCGGGTCCGACCTGTTCTGGAAGTCGAGGTCGCTCGTGGTGATCAGCCATCGGACCGAGCTGCCCCGCAACGTGTCCGCCGTTTCCTCCGCAGAACGATCCGAACAGATGACACCGACGGTGCCCGCGTCGTCGACCAGGTGCCGCAGTTCAGCTCCGCGATACATCGGGTTGAGGAGCAGGGCGGCCGCACCGATCTTCCACAGGGCCACCATCGAGATGGCGTACTGCGGGATGTTCTGCAGGTAGATCCCGACACGGTCACCCCGCCGGACCCCCTTCTCCGACAACCCGACCGCGAGCGCGTCGGACTGTTCGTCGACCTCGGCGGCGGTGAGCACACCGTCGAAGTAGCGCAGGGCCACACCATCGGGATTCGCCGCGACGCGGGCATTCCAGGCATCGACGAGCGACGCGAACGGGATCGACGGATCCGTGACCGTTCCACTCGGATACAGCGACATCCAAGGGCGTGCGTCGGGCATGGCACCAGCCCCCTTTCGGCAGTTGACAACAGGGCAACAGCAGGACTCGGGACGCGAGTGGGGGGACCACCCCGGCGAACCCGCCAAACTGAACAGACCGACCGATCGCTCGTTCGGGTACAGGGAGTGTTGCCTGTCACACCTGGCGTGTCAAGTGGGAGCGGGCGGCCCGGGTATCGCACATGCACCGACACAGCGGGAAACCTTGAAGGACGACGTGGTCCGCCCACGAGAATGTGCCGGACCCTCGACGAGGATCCGGCACATCGGCGAAACGGGAACTACACCTAGATCGGTCTGTAGCCGGCGCCGGGGCCACCGGTCGCGTTGATGCTGTCGATGATCGACGTCATGTTGGTGCCGAGTTCGGGACCGAGGCAGGCGACGCCGAGATAGGCATTCACCATCGCGACCAGCGTCGTCCCGACGACGACCGGTGAGCCCGAATCGCCCTCGATGACGCACATCTGCGTCCACGTCTCCTGCGATTGGAGCACGTCCCCGTACACGACGCCGCATGTGTGACCGGTGGTCCGCCCCTGCTTGCACGCGACCGCCGGGAACTGCGCCGGTGTACCGATCCCGGTGATGGTGACCTCGCCGATCGTGTTCACCGGCGCGACCTTCGCGGGATCGAATTCGATCACGGCGTAGTCGTAGTCGTGGTTGGACACCGCGAAGTGCCCCACCACCCCGGCGTCGGGTGCGGACTCCGGCACCACCGCCGCCCCGGCCTCACCGCAGTGCCCCGCCGTGATGCCGACCAGCCTGCCGGCGTTGTCGTGCCCGATGGTGGTGAGCGTGCATTCGTACATGTTGTCGATCACGATTCCGGACCCACCGCCGAGAACCGCCTTCGGCGGTGCGGCGGTGGCGGTGCCGACTCCGAGCATGGCGGCGATCACCGCCAACGCCGCGAAGATCAAGGAAAGTCGCTTGAGCATGTTGCCCTCCCGGTTGGCGCTACGAATGTGCCATCGGTCGATCACCGCCACATGCCTGCGCACTACCCTGCATGCACGCCCTCGCCGCGATCATGCGCGCGCGAGTCGGCGGGACACTCTATCGGCAACCTTCCCACCTCCGTCGATGCCGACGGGCCTCGTTGACCCGATCGTCACCGAATCGCCGACTAGGTGGTCGAGCCCAACGCTTCGAGCGCCCGTCGCGCATCCTCGAGTTCCTTGCTCAATGCCTCGATCCGCTGTTCCGCAGCCTCACGAGCAGCGGAGATGACCGATTGGACGGCCTCGAGCGCGACGGGCTCCCCGAGTTCGCGGACGGCGCGATCCACCGCGTCCGGACTGACCGGAACCGCCTTGCTCGGGCGCTTCGCACCATGCGCGACGGTGACCGTCCACTCGTTCTCGGGGCCGGCGTGAATCGTCACGCTCACGCTGCCCGCCGCGACCTTCTTGGTTCGGCGGGGTGCAGGCGCGGCGCTGGGTGCCGGTGCGGGAACCGCGGGAACGGACACCGACTCGGCCTTCGCAGCCGGCGCTGCCGCGCGCACCGGCGCGGGTGCCGCGGCCGGCGTGGGTCGCGCCGCGGGACGCGGGGTGGAGACCTGGGCGGGCACCGGAGCCGGGGCCGGGGTCGGGGCGACCTTGCGCGCGGTCGCGGGCTTGGCTGCAGCCTTGGCGGGGGGCTCGGGCGCCGTGCGCGTCATGCGCAGTTCCTCCGCCTCGAACGGCAGTTCGTCGTTGACTCCCTTGGGGCGGATGATGACCGTATTTCCTTCCACGGAAACAACTTTGGCCGAGCATCCCGCCTCGATACCGAGGCTGGGCGTGGCTTCGCGGAGGTACACGGTGGCGCGCTTCCCCTCGGCGACGGCCGCGGCCAGTGCCTCGAGGTTCTCCGCGGTGAGGTGTTCCGGTGACGAGCCTGATCCGGAACGTCTGCGGGGCGGCATGATGTGGATCCTCCTGAATACCTACAAGAACACTGAAACCAAGAACACTGAAACCAAGAACGCTGAAACCTACCCCGCTACTCTGGCACAGCCCACCGACAGCCCCACCGACCCGCAGGTCGGTGGAAGCGACCACTCGTCCCGGATCGGTGATTCACTCTTGGGGCAATTCGTCGCGAAAGGGGCCTGCCGTGGAGCTCTCCGAGAACCTCGATGCCGGTGTGCTCGGCGTCATCCAGTCGGAGGTCGAGCAGACGCTGCTCGGTGGCCCGCGGCGATACACCCGGGACCAGATTGCCGAGCTCTCCGATGTGCCCCTCGAGCGGGCGCAGCGGTTGTGGGTGTCGATGGGATTCGCGATCGACGCGGATCCGGACGCCGTGATGTTCACCGACAGCGACGTCGCCGCCCTGCGCGCCCTGGTGGGTTTCGTGGACGGTGGCGCGCTGGCCCCCGATGCCGCGGTCGCCGCCACCCGGGCGCTGGGGCAGTCCATGTCCCGGCTGGCCGAGTGGCAGGTTGCGGTACTGAACTCGCACCTGGCCGACGAGCTGGCCACCGCCCACGCACAGTCCGGCACGCTCGACGAGCAAGCCCTGCGGACCGCGGTCGGGTCGCTCACATCGCAACTGCTGCCCACCGTCGAAGCACTGCAGTCGTATGTGTGGCGGCGGCATCTGGCGGCGGCCACCGCGCGCCGGTCCGGCAGTGTCGGCGAGGACACCAGCCACCGGGCACTCGTCGTGGGGTTCGCGGACATGGTCGGGTACACGAGTCTGACGCGTCGGATCCGCGTCGACGACCTGAGTTCACTGCTCGAGGAGTTCGAATCGCAGACGACGTCGATCATCACGCAGGGCGGCGGGTGGGTGGTCAAGAACGTCGGCGACGAAGTGATGTTCGCGGCGGAGAAGGCGGCCGACGCGGCGCGGATCGCGCTGGCGCTGCAGTACGCGGCGCACACCGACACGGATCGACCCGACCTTCGGGTGGGGCTCGCGGCGGGATCGGTGCTCATGCGGTTCGGCGACCTGTTCGGCGAGGCGGTCAACATCGCGGCACGACTGACGAGCGCAGCCCGGCCGGGAACCGTCCTGGTGGACGCGGAACTGGCGGCGATGCTCGCCGACGACGACGGCGTCACGCTCAGGTCGTTGCGGCCGCTCCGGGTCCGCGGGTACTCGCGGCTGCGCGCGTTCGCGCTGCGGCCCGGCCGCGGTCCGGACGGTCCGTGACGCGGGTCAACTGCCGTCCGACGGGGTGTCCGCCGCCGGCTGCGAACCTCGGGCCGCGAGGAAGTCGTCGACGATCCGCACACAGGCGTCCGGCCCCAGCGGTGCGAGGGTTGCCAGCTTGGTGAAGACGAGCGGTCCGACCAGTTGCGCGAGGGCGAGGTCGTAGTCGAAATCACCCAGGGACCGGCGCGCCTCGTCGGTGCCGAGCACGCGATCGAACGCGGTGCGGTACTGCACGACGACATGCTCGCGCAGCGACCTGAGTTCCGGCTTGTCCGCGTGGGGATGGTCGACCCCCTCCAGATCCGACGCGCTCGAGTAGTCGTCGAGCGCCGGCCCCATTCCCAGCCAGCACAGCGCGGTCACGTGCATCGGCGCCTCTTCGATCAGCCGGGCCTGGCTCACCATCAACTCGACCAGTTGCGTCCGCAGATCGCCCGACAACGGGACCGCGGGGGCGGGCGGGATGAGCCGTCCGAAGGCCGCCGCCACCAGTTCGGTACCGCTGTCGAAATGCCGGTAGAGCGTCGCCCGCGCCACCTTCGCGAGTTTCGTGACGGCATCGATCGTGACGGCGTCGGTGCCCCCCTTCGCGAGAAGCGTGGTCGCGGCGTCGAGCAACCGCGCACGTGAACGCGCCTTTCGCGGATCCTGCTCCGACTCCGCCACTTCCGCTACGTCACCAGCCATCCGTCATCACCTCTTGTGGAACCGTCAGTTCACCTACGATACTGACAGTCTTGTTTCGTACGGGGAGGCCCGCATGGCTGGAAAGTACACCGGAAACGCGGAGCGGATGACGTGGGGCCAGATCTGGACCCTCACCGTGTCGTGCGCAGCGGTGGCCCTCGTCGTGGCGGCAATGGCAGCCCTCAACACCGCGCTGCCCGACCTCGCCCGCGACACCGGGGCCACCCAGTCCCAGCTCACCTGGATCGTCGACGGCTACACCCTCACCCTCGCGTGCCTGCTGCTGCCGGCCGGCGCGCTGGGCGATCACTACGGCCGCCGTGGGGTGCTGGTGTTCGGCCTGTTCGTGTTCGGGGTCGCCTCCGCCCTGCCGACCCTGGTCGACTCCCCCGCCTGGCTGATCGGCGCCCGCGCGGCCTCGGGCATCGGCGCGGCGTTCGTCATGCCGGCGACACTGTCCATCCTGACCGCGAGTTTCCCGGCCGCGCAGCGTTCCAAGGCCGTCGGCATCTGGTCCGGCGTCGCAGGATCCGGTGGTATCGCCGGTCTCATCGGCTCCGGACTGCTGCTCGAGCAGTGGTCCTGGCACTCGATCTTCGTCGGGCTCGCGGCCGTCTCGGCCGTGCTGTTCGCGCTGTCCTTCACGATCCCGTCGTCCCGCGACGAACACCCGTCGGCGTTCGATATCCGTGGCGGCGTGCTCATCGCCGGGGCGATCGGGGTGTTCGTGCTCGGCATCATCGAGGCACCGCAACGCGGGTGGCTCGACCCGCTCGTGCTCGCGGCCATCGTCGGTGGGCTCGCCGCGGCCGCTGTGTTCGCGATGGTCGAACTCCGCGTGGCGCACCCCCTCCTCGACGTCCGACTGTTCCGCAACCGTACCTTCGGTGTGGGATCGACTTCCCTTCTGCTGCAGTTCTTCGCGACGTTCGGTCTGTTCTTCCTCATCGTCCAGCACCTGCAGTTGGTCCTGGACTACTCGCCGCTGCAGTCGGCCCTCGCACTGGCCCCGATCGCCGTCGTGGTGCTCGCGCTGTCGGTGCTGGCACCGCTGCTCATTCCGCTGCTGGGGCTGCGGGCGATGACGTTCGGAGGTCTCACGGTCATGGCTGTGTCGCTGGTCCTGCTGGGTCGGCTCGACGAGACCAGTTCGTACCCGGATGTCGCCGTGCCGCTCGTGGTCGCCGCCTTCGGGCTGGGGCTGTGCACCGCGCCCGCGACCACGGCCATCGTGCAGAACACCCCGACCGCCAATCAGGGTGTCGCGTCCGCGGTCAACGACGCCACCCGCGAGATCGGCGCCGCGATCGGCGTGGCACTGGCGGGCAGCATCCTCGCAGCCGGTTACGGACGGCACATCCAGCCCGCGGTCGATGCCGTCCCCGAGCAGGCCGAGCAGCCCGTCGGCGACTCGCTCGCGGCCGCGCTCGAGGTCTCCAAACTCGCGGGCCCGCAGGGGGATCAGCTGGCCGAGTTCGCGAAGGAGTCCTTCCTGCACGGTATGCAGGAGGCCTCGTTCGTACTCGCCGGGGTCCTGTTCGTCACCGCAGTCGTGCTCGGTGTGTGGGCGCCGGGCGGACGCGGCATCGCCACCGCACCCGAACCGGAGAACGCCGACGTGCTCGCCGAGGTCGACTGATCGGACGGGCGTCCGGCGGTCAGTGGGTGGCGGCCCGCGCCGACACCTTGCCGGTCGCATCGGCGTGGAAGAGTGCGTCGTTGTAGTGACATCCCGGAGGCACCCACTCGAACGTCTTCTCTTCCGAGAACTTGTAGTAGAGGGCGCGCCGACCCGCATTCCGGCCGACGGGTGGTGGGGTGCTGTGCATGAGGTCGCCGAAGTGGAGGGTGAGGTCACCCGGCTCGGTCTCGAGCCTGACGACGGGCAGGTTGCCCTCCTCACCCCACTGCAGCCAGTGGTTGGTGTACCGGTGCGAGCCCGCCAGGACCATGAGCTGACCGTTCTCGGGATCGGCGTGGTCGAGCTGGATTCCGGCCTGGATGAGCGGGCACAGAACCGGGTGGCCACCGATGCCGTCATCGGTGTGCCAGCCGAGATCGCCGTCACCCTTGACGACGTCGGAGGACTTGACGAAGACCATCGGCCCGTCGAGACGGTCATCGCACACGCGGAAGGCAGGGTTGCCCAGGCGCGCGAATTCGGTCATCCGAGGTTCGAAACAGAGTTCCTGCAACACCTCCGAATGGCGACCGAGGTAATTGATGCGGGTGACCACTTCGTCACCGTCGGCATTGAGCGACCACCACGAGTACGGATCGCCCGGGGTCGTCCGGGACCGGACGAACTCGACCTCTTCGCGGAACGTCGCAATCTCTTCCGGGGAATACACCCCCTTGATGTGCAGGAATCCCGCAGTGCCGAGGAAATGACGCATCTCGTCGCGATCACCGTCGACCGGGAAGCGACGAAGCAGGTCGAGGGGCTCGCCGTCGAGCCCGACGAGCGTGTCCCGCACGGCATCGGTGTAGATCGGCCGGCCCGAGATCAGGGACCGTGTGGCCGGCTGCCATCGCTTCCAGCCGTCGAGGCTGCCCCGCACCACCGTCGCGCGCTCGGTGCGAACGGAACCGCTCGCCGTCAACAGCTCGTTCAGGTACGACGAGAACGTCGTCTCGTCGAGTTCGACGAGCGTCTCGGCGTTCTGCTCGCCCTCCACCACCCGGATGCCGTCAGCCGTGGCGGCCCAGGTGAACGCCCGGCCGCCGGGAACCCGGAAGCCCAGCGGTGGCACACCCGCGAGATCATCGACCAGCAGCACGGCGTTTCGGGCGTTCAGTGCCGGCAGCTGGATCGTGTGGAACTCGTCGAACGAATACCGCGGGAAGGAACCCGCGATTGCCTCGACCCAGGGAAGACCTGTTCCTCGCGTATCGGTGCCCATTCCACACTCCTCCGACGTTTCTTGTTCTCTCCAGATGGTCCACGGAACGAGCCGATTTCGATCTCCAACGCGCCGAGCGGCGCGGATCAGCCCACGCGCGCCGATCGTGGGATCGGGATCGGGATGGCCTCCAACAGCTTCCGGGTGTAGTCCTCCCGCGGATGGTCGTAGATGTCGCTGACGGTGCCGGTCTCGACGACCTCGCCGGCTCTCATCACCATCACCCGGTCGGCGATCACCTCGATGAGCGCCAGGTCGTGGCACACGAACAGGTAGGCCAGGCCGAGTTCCTCCTGCAGGTCCCGCAGCAGGTTGAGGACCTGCGCGCGAACCGAGACATCTAGCGCGGCAACGGGTTCGTCGCAGACAATCATCTTCGGTTCGAGCGTCAACGCCCTCGCGATCGCGACACGCTGGAGCTGACCGCCGGACAACTCGGCCGGATACCGTCCGAGGTAGCGGGAGCCGATTCCGACCTTGTCGAGCAACTCGCGGACGCGTTGTGTGCGGGCGACGCGATCGAGGTCGGAGTGCACGAGCAGCGGTTCGGCGACCGCGTCGGCCACGGTCATCCGGGGGTCGAGGGAGGAATGCGGGTCCTGGAAGATCATCTGCATGCCGCGGCGCATCTCGCGCAGCCGGGCCGGTTTCGCCGCCCGAACGTCCTCGCCGTCGAAGGTGACGGTGCCGGAATCGGGTTCGATCAGGCGCAGCACCATCCGACCGACGGTGGACTTGCCGGCCCCGGATTCTCCGACGACAGCGAGACATTCGCCGGCATCGAGCGTGAACGAGACATCCCGCACCGCATGGGTCCACCCGGTTCTCCGGCCGAGGAAGTCCCGACGGGTGGAGAACGATTTGGTCAGGTTCGTGACCTCGAGCAGGCTCATGGGGCCTCCACTCCTTGCAGTTGCAGATCCGTCACACGCAGGCAGCGCGCTGCCCGGCCCGCGGTCGTGTCGGTCAGCGCGGGATGCGTGGTGTCGCACAAACCGGCGCGGGCGTGGGTGCAGCGGTCGTGGAAGTGGCAGCCCACCGGCCACTCGCCGGCAGCGGGGATCCGGCCCGGGATCGCGGCGAGGCGTCTGTCGACGCCCCGGCCCGGACGCGGGATCGAGGCGAGCAAGCCGGACGTGTAGGGGTGCTGCGGGCGGAAGAACACCTCGGCGGCGCGGCCGTCCTCGATCACCTCGCCCGCGTACATCACCACGACTCGCTCGCACAGTTCCGCGACGACGCCGAGGTCGTGGGTGACGAACAGCAGCGCGACCCCGGTCTGCTCCTGCAGGTCCCGGAGCAGATCCAGGATCGTTTCCTGCACAGTCACATCCAGCGCGGTGGTGGGCTCGTCCGCGATCAACAGCCTCGGGTTGCAGGCCATGACCATCGCGATCATCACCCGCTGGCACATGCCGCCGCTGAACGCGTGCGGATACTCCCGCACCCGCTCTGCGGCCCGCGGAATCTGGACCAACTCGAGCATCTCGACCGCACGCGCCATCGCGGCCTTGCGGTCCAGCCCCAGGTGCTTACGCACCGACTCGGCGATCTGATCGCCCACCGTGTAGGCGGGATTGAGGCTGCGGATGGGCTGCTGGAAGATCATCCCCATCCCGGTGCCCCGCAGCTTGCGCCACTCCTTGGCGGGCAGCGCCGTCAGGTCCCGCCCGTCGAACTCGACGCTGCCGTTCGAGACCCGCCCACCGGTGTCCGGGGTCAACCCCATCACCGCGAGTGAGGAGACCGTCTTGCCCGATCCCGATTCACCCACCAGTGCAACGGATTCACCCGCGGCGACGTCGAACGACACATCCTGGACCGCGGTGACCCAGTCCTTGCGGCCGGCGCGGAACTGCACCGTGAGGTCGCGCACCCGCAGCAGGGGCGCGGTGGGATCGGCTCCCGGGTTCAGCGGACGGGTGAGGGTGTCAGTTGCTGCCATTGCGACTCCTCGTCAGGGCGCGGCGCACACCGTCGCCGAGGTAGGTGAACGCGAGCACGGTCAGGAAGATCATCACGCCGGGCGGCCACACCAGGTAGGGCGCGAGCTGCATGTTCGACGCGGCCGTGGACAGCATCGACCCCCAACTCGCGGCCGGCGCCTTCGCGCCGAGACCGAGGAAGCTCAGACTCGCCTCCGCCGCCACGGCGGTGCCGAGCGAGACCGAGATGACCAGCACGATCGGCGGCATCACGTTCGGCAGGATGTGCCGGACGATGGTGCGGGACGTGGTGCAGCCCAACGCGACCGATGCCTCGATGTAGGTGTCGCCCCGCACGTCCATCGTCGATGCCCGGGCGACACGGAAGAACCGCGGGGCCATCACCAGACCGACCGCGAGCATCGCATTGGTGATCCCCGAACCGAGGACCGCGACGATCGTGATCGCCAGGACCAGCGACGGCGCACTCATCAGTGCGTCCATGATCCGGGTCAGGACGGTATCGACCCAGCCCCCGCTGTAGCCGGCGATCACACCCAACGGCAGACCCAGCACCAGCGCGAGCGCCACCGCCTGCAACGACGCCTGCAACGAGATCCGGGCACCGTAGATCAACCGGCTCAACACGTCCCGGCCGTAGTCATCAGTCCCCAACCAGTGCGCCGACGACGGTGGCTGCAGCCGTGCGAGCAGATCCTGCGCATACGGATCGTAGGGCGCCAGCAGCGGCGCGAAGACCGCCATGACCACCAACAGCAGCACGAACGCCCCCGCCACCGTCGCCGCGGGGCGGCGACGCACGAAACCCCAGACTCGGCCGGCGACGCCGGGAGTGCTGTCGCCGAGCGCTTCGGTAGGCAATGTCGATGTCATGCGCGCACCTTCGGATTGAAGTAGCCGTACGAGATGTCGACCAACAGATTCACGATCACCACCACACACGTGGTGAACAGCACGAACCCGAGCAGCACCGGCACGTCATGGTTCTGCACACTGTTGACCGCGAGCGATCCCATGCCCGGCATGCTGTAGATGATCTCGATCGTCACCGCACCGCCGAGCACCTCGGCGACCCGGAATCCGAGCACGGTCACCACCGGGATACACGCGTTCTTGAGCCCGTGTTTGAGGACGACGCTCGCCTGACCCAACCCGCGTGCCTTCGCGTTGAGGATGTAGTCGCTGCCCATCACCTGCCCGAGGGACGACCGCAACTGCAACGTCACCTCCGCGGCGGGCAGCAGCGCCAACGCGACACCCGGTAGCACCAGATGCTGGAACCACGGCACCACACCGTCCGAGAGCGGCGCGTAGCCGAATGCGGGGAAGATCTGGTTCGACACCGCGAACAGCGACACCAGGACCAGGCCGAACCAGAATGCCGGGATCGCGATCGCAACAGACGCGATCACGTTGATACCGCGGTCGACCACGCCACCCGGACGCAGCGATCCCAGCACCCCGAGAATCACACCGATCACGACGGCCAGCACCATTGCGAACCCGACCAGCGAGAGCGTGGTCGCCATGCGCCGGAACAGAAGTTCGGCCACCGACTGGTCCGACAGCAGCGACACCCCGAGATCACCGCGCAGCACCGACCCGACCCAGTCCAGATACCGCACGAACACGTTCTGATCCAGATTCAGGGTGGCCCGCAACTGCTCGAGCCGCTCCGGGGTCGGGTCCTCCCCCGCGAGGATCACCGCCGGATCACCCGGTGCCAGATCGATCAACAGAAAAATCAACAACGGTACGACCAACAGCAGCGGAATCGCCGCCAGCAACCGTTTTCCGGCATAGCGCAGCATCTTCGGCCTCTCGGCAGGTGTCGGTGTTCGGTGCGACTACTTGGTGATGCCCACGTGACGGACGTCGAAGATGCCCAGATTCACCCAGGGCATGTTCTCGGTGCCGACGACCTTCGCAGTGGAGATGGTCGCGTTCGTCTGGTTGCAGATCGGCACGAACATCGCCTCCTTCAACGTCAGGTCCCAGATCTCGTGATACATCGGGGCCCGCTCGTCCTGCGACAGAGTCGGATTCGCAGCCTTCGCGGCAAGCTCCGCGATCTGCGGGTTGCCGTTGGCCAGGTCGTACGGGCCGGTCACGAAGGTGTTGACCGTCTCGGCGGGATCCACCTTGGGGCTGAAGCTGTTGGAGACCATCGACTGGAAGTCACCGGCGATGTAGCGGGGTTCGTTCTGCGTGTTGGGGACCGGGTTCAGTTCCGCGTCGATGCCGGCCTGCGACAGCGTCGACTGGATGACGTTCGCCGGCTTCTCGGTGTTGGTGCCCGCCGCGAAGGTCAGCGTGACCTTGGCTCCGCCGGCCGCCTGCACCAGGCTCTTCGCCTTCTCGAGATCGAACTGGTACGGGTACTGGTAGGACGGGTCGGCCGCCCAGCTACCGGCCGGATACAGCTGACGGTTCGGGGTGCAGGTGTCGGAGAACAACGCGCTGATCGCCGCGGGATCGATCGCCGACGCCACCGCCTGCCGCAACTCGGGCTTCGCGAGATCACCCTGCGCCCGCATGAACACGCCCAGGACGTTCCGGAAGGGAACCTCGGTGACGTCCAGCGTGCCACTCTTGGACAACGAGTTCGCCTCGACGATCTCGTTGGCGGAACTCACCCAGCTCAGATCGGTGGCGCCGGTCTTGAGCCCGTTGAGTCGGGTACTCGCGTCGGAGATCCACTTGAACTCCATGCCCGCGACCTTCCCGGCCTCGGGGTCCCAGTTCGTACCGTCCGCACGGGCCAGGGTGACCGACTCCTCGGGCACGTAGGCCGTCACGACGTACGCACCGGATCCGCTCTGGCCCGGGTTGTTACGCAGATCGGCCTTCGCCTCGATGGCCTTCGGGCTGACCATCATTCCGACGTTGCTGCTGAACACACCGGGTAGTTCCACACCGGTACCGGGTGCCAACTGCAGACGGACGGTGCTGTCGTCGACCACGTCGACCGAGGTGATGTTCTTCAGCGCGGCGACGACCGTGCTGCCCTCCATGGTCTTGCCGCGCTCGATGTTCGCGGCCACCGCCGCCGCATCGAACGGAGCGCCGTCGTGGAAGGCGACGCCCTGGCGCAGCTTCAGCTCGAGGTAGGAACCGTCCGGAGCGAACTCCCACGACTCGGCCAGGGCCGGCTGGAGATCGCCGTTTTCGTCCACCACCGTCAGCCGGTCGAAAACCGGTGTGAGGTAGCCCCATCCGCCGTAGCTGGTCTGCATGTACGGGTCCAGGTTGCGGGTGGGCGCGCTCGCCGTGACCCGCAGGATCGCGGTGGGGTCGAGGTCACCGGATGCATCGGACGTCGTCGAAGACGAAGCCCCACCACCACATCCGGCGAGAACCGCGGCGGCCGTAGCCAGCACAGCCAGGTTCCTCGACCTGCGAAGCCACTTGTCCATCATGCAATGCCTCCTGAAAATCCACGACGAATCGGCTCGTCCCGCACGCGTGATCACGCTTTCCTTCGCGCGCGGCTGGAATCGGACCACCTGCCCGACCGGTCGGGTCGACTCGGACGGTTCGCGCCATCATCGGAGCTACTGGGGAGTAGCCCGAAAAAGTTGCAGCAAAGGATGTTTCGGACCTTTGCCGCCGCCGAATGGGACCCTAGCAGGCCGCGGCATTCAGCGTGCGGCAAATCACACCGGAGTGGAATCGTGGATTCTGCAGACCCGGCCGTGCTCGTTCCGAGCAGCCGGAACGGGCACACGACAGAACGTCGTGCGCCTTCCGAAGACATTGCATGGCAATGGTGTTCACATAGTTCAGATCCGCTCGACGATCGCCCCGGACGCCATCGCCCCGCCGGCGCAGACGGCGACCAGCGCACGTTCACCGTCACGGCGCTCGAGCTCGTCCATCACCGCGGCAATCAGTCGCACGCCCGACGACCCGACAGGATGGCCCAGAGCGATGGCTCCGCCGTTGACGTTGAGACGGTCCTCGTCGACGCCGTGCACCCGGGCCATGGACATGGGCACCGCCGCGAAGGCCTCGTTGACCTCGAAGAGATCGATATCCTTGACGGACAGGCCTGCTCGGTCGAGCAGGTACTCGGTGGCCTGCACCGGACCGTCCAGGAGGAAGTGCGTCTCCGCGCCGATGAGGCACTGCGCGACGATCCGGGCACGCGGGCGCAACCCGAACTCCCGGGCGACGTTCTCGTCCATCAGCACCGCGGCCGCGGCGCCGTCGGAGATCTGCGACGAGGTCCCCGCGGTGTGCAGCCCGCCCTCGAGAACGGGGTTCAGGCGCGCGAGCGCCTCCATCGACGTCTCCCGCAGGCCCTGGTCACGGGACACCGCGGTGGGCGCCTGCCCGTCCGCGCCGGGAACCTTCACGGGGATGATCTGGCCGTCGAATCGACGGTCCTCCCACGCAGCGGCCGCACGCTGCTGCGACCGTAGGCCGAACGCGTCGAGGTCCTCGCGCGTGAATCCCCGTCGCCTCGCGATTCGGTCGGCGCCCTCGAACTGGGCCGGGATGTCCACACTCCAGCCCGGCGGCTTGGGGCTGCCGAAGTCGCCGCTGATGTTGGACAGCAGAGGCACCCGGGACATCGCCTCGACGCCGCACGCCATGCCCGCATCGATGACGCCGGCAGCGATCTGGGCCGCGATCAGATTCACCGACTGCTGACCGGAACCGCACTGCGAGTCGATCGTCGTCACGCCCGTCCGCTCCGGCAGGCCCGCGTGCAGCCACGCGTTGCGACTGACGTTCGACGCCTGCTCGCCCGCCTGGGTGACGCAGCCGCCGATCACCTGCTCGATGATGTTCGGATCGAGATTCAGACGCTCGAGCAGTCCCGACTGGACCGCACCCAGAAGTTGCGCGGCATGCAGGCCGGACAGCCAGCCACCACGTCGACCGATCGGCGACCTGGCCGCATCGACAATCACCGGTGTACCCATTGCAGTCCTCCTCGAGCAGCGCGAACGTCTGGAACGTGATTCTTGATACCGAGGAATCCGCGGCAGTTGTGGCGCAAGTCTCACTGGGTGGTAACGGTCGACATTCCAATCTCGTCCCGCTCGCCGCCGCGCACGGGACGCACGTGTGATCGGTCGAGATCCCGGATGTCGCGCACACCGAGGAGCGTCAGACCCCGCTCGATCTCCGACTTCAGGATCGTCAGCACGTGCTCGACGCCGCGGTCGCCTGCCACCGCCATCCCGTACAGGCACGGTCTGCCGATCAGCACCGCGTCCGCGCCGAGTGCGAGCGCCTTGAGCACGTCCGTGCCGCGCCGGATCCCGCCGTCGAGGAGCACCTCGGCCCGCCCGGCGACCGCGTCGGCCACCGCCGGCAGCGCCGACACCGACGGCACACAGCCGTCCAGTTGGCGGCCACCGTGATTCGACACGACGACGCCGTCGAGACCGAGGTCGACAGCGCGGACGGCATCCTCGGCGCGCAGCACCCCCTTGATGTAGAGGCGGCCGTGCCAGTTGTCCCGCATCCAGGCCAGGTCGTCCCAGTTCAACCGCGACTGCACGAGGTGCCGCTCCTGGATCTCGATCGAGGCGAGCGCCGCGGTCACGCCGTCGCCGGACGCGAGGTTGCGGCCGCCGATCCGCCGATGCCGTACGACGTCGTAGGCCCATCTCGGGTGCCGGGAGACGTCGAGCAGTCGGCGTGGCGTCAGGACGGGCGGCACGCCCATCCCTTCGCGCTTCTCGCCCTCGCGGTTGCCGACGGTCGGGACGTCGACCGTGACGAACAGTGACCGGAAGCCGGCGGCCCACGCGCGGCGCATCAGGGCCGCGGCCACCCCGCCCGCACCGGGGTACAGCTGGAACGCGTGCGACTCGGTGGCCGCGTCGGCGACCTCCTCGACCGACCACGTCGATGCCGTGCTCACGACACAGCGGGTTCCCACGCGCTCCGCCGCGCGGATCGCGTCGAGGTCTCCGCTCCACCGGGTGAGGCCGTTGAAGCCGGTGGGCGCGGTGAGCACCGGCATCGAGAGCGGCAGCCCGGCCACCTCGGTGGCGAGGTCGTGGGTGTCGTGGCCGGCCAGGACACTCGGCACGAGCCACCAGTCGTCGAACGCCGAACGGTTGCCCGCGACGGTGCGCAGGTCGTCGGCCCCGCCCTCGACATAGGTCCACACCATGCGCGGCAGACGTCGTCGCGCGGCACGGCGGTAGTCCTCGACGTTGAGCAACTCGTCGGAGTCCTGCCAACGCCAGTCGAACCCGAACGCCTTCATCGGGACACCGCCACACGGGATCCGTCGGTTCCGTCGGCGTACGCCGCGATCTTCCGCACCGCGGCGGCCCAACAGCGGTCGCGGACGTCGTCGGTGATGCCCGCCGCGTGCGGTGTCACCACCACCCCCGGTGCGGTCCAGAGACCGTGATCGGCGGGCAGCGGTTCGGGATCGGTGACATCGAGGATCGCGTACACGCGCTCCTCGCGGGTTGCCGCGAGCAGTGCCTCCGTGTCCACGAGCTCGCCGCGTCCTGCATTGACCAGCACCGCACCGTCCTTCATCGTCGCGAGGAACACCGCATCCACGAGGTGCACCGTCGAATCGTCGAGCGGCAGCGCCAGGATCACGACGTCCTGGTCACCGAGTTCGGCCCGGCCGCGTTCGACGTCCATGACTCCCGCACGCGCCGTCCGTCCGACCAGGGTGACCGTACAACCGAACGGTTCGAGTCGTCGGCGAAGGTTCTCGCCGATGTCGCCCGCCCCGAACACGAGCACGCGCTTGTCCGACAACGTCCCGGTGGGGTGCGCCTGCCACCGCTGCTCCTGCTGCTTGATCCGGTAGCCCGCCAGATCGCGGACGTGGGCGAGCAATTGCGCGACGACCCACTCGGCCACCGCCCCGCCGTGCGCCCGGTCCGCGTTCGACACGCGCACGCCGTCGGGCACGACGTTCGTCCAGCGCTCGACGCCCGAACTGAACAACTGCACCATCCGCAGCCGGGGCAGCTGCGCGAAGAGGGGGCCGGCGTCCGCGGGATCGAATCGGTGCGCCACCAGAACCTCCGCGTCGCACGCGATGTCCGGCAGCCGACGGCTCTCCGGGTCGTACACGACGGCGCAGACGTTCGGCACCTGCGCGAGGGCCGACACGCCGCGCTCCTCGGGAACGAGCACCAGGATCGGCGTCATCGGACGATCTCCGCGCCCTCGGCCCTCCGCGCCGCCACCCGCGCGAGGATGTCGGCCGGCCAGATCGGCCGCGCATGCTGGCGATAGTGCTCCCAGGTCGCCTCGAGTACCTCGGATTCGGTACAGCCGCCCAGCAACTCGGCCCAGTAGTACTCGTCGAGGCGTTCGCCGGGTGCACGCCGCTCGATCCCGGAGATGATCCGGATGACCTCGCGGCACGTGAAGATGTCCGCCGCTCGTTCCGCCGAGGCGGGACGGACCTCGGCCGGGCCCGCTCCCGTCCCCTCCGCGATCGATGGCACGGTCATCGCGGCCTGGACAGGATCTTCTCGGCGAGAACCGGATCCGCCCGCAGCCCCGAACGCACCGCCGCCTCCCAGAAGCCGTGGTACCCGTTGCCGTCGTTCTTCAGTTGCCGGTCGAGCCACCAGTCCGGGAGCGACGTCTTGTCGGGACCGCCGGCCACCCGCACCATCCATGCGTTCTTGCAGCGTTGCTCGAGGGCGACCGCACGGAGGAACACTGCCCGCGCGGTGTCCGCGATGACGAAGACGCCGTGTCCACCCAGCAGCGCCCGATCCGCGTCGCCGATCGCGCGGACCGCCTTCTCGGCGGCCTCCATGCTGTTGACGGCGCCGTCGTACTCGTCGACGAGAACCAGCTCACCCCCGCCGAGGCTGGAGCTCTGGTCGTACGCCGGCGGCACCTCCTTGATGTCGCCCCACACCGTGCCGTACTCGGAGTGGTTGTGCAGTGCGTACACCACGTCCGGGCGGGCGTTGTGCAGCGCCAGGTGCAGCGGGATGCCGAGTGGTACCGGCCAGGATCCTTCGATCAGGTTGCCCTGCAGATCGATTCGGAGAATGTCCTCGGGGTACATCTCCTCCCACGTCAGCAGCCACGGATTGCACAGCAGCGTGCCGTCGCCGAGGTTGTAGGTGATGTGACCGGCCAGGTGGTCGCGGTATCCCTCGTTCCAGAGGGTGCGGCCGAGCATCACGATCTCCTCCCGGGGATCGAGTTCAGGGATCAGGCGATCTGCGGTCGGTGTGAAGGTCATTGACGTTTCTCCTCTCGGTCCCGAGGCGGGCCGGCCTCGGGTGGTGCTGGGCCTGGGTGTCGGGTTCAGGCGAGTCGCCCGCACCGCCAGGGCTCGAGGAACTCCCCGACGGCCCTCACGACATCGGCGGGCGAGTCGTCGATGAAGAAGTGCCCTCCCGGAATCGGTTCCCCAGTCACGTTGTGCGCGAATCTCTTCCATACGTTGAGCGGATGCTCACGCCGGGCGAGCAGACCCCGGTCGCCCCACAGGACGAGGACGGGGCAGGTGATCCGGCGGCCGGCGTCGAGCGCGTCGTGTTCGAGGTCGACCGACGCGCCGGCTCGATAGTCCTCGCACGTCGCGTGGACCACGGCCGGATCCCGGAAGTAGCTCTTGTAATGTTCCACGTCCTCGTCCGACATCGAGGTCGGTGCCCCTCCGGCCAGACCCAGCACGTTCTCCATCCAGGCATCCGGGTTTCCGTCGATGAGCTGCTCGGCGAGCCGGTGCGGCCGGATCAGGAAGAACCAGTGGAAGTACGCCGTGGCCAGCTGCCGATCGGTGGTCGCGTAGACCTCCGAGGTCGGCAGGATGTCCAGCAGCGCCGCCTGTGCCACCTTCTCCGGATGATCCAGACACATGCGATGCACGATCCGGGCACCCCGATCGTGGCCGGCGACCGCAAATCTCTCGAAGCCCAATCTGCGCATGACTTCCACCTGGTCGCCGGCCATCGACCGCTTGGAATACGTCGCATGGGCGTCGTCGCCCGCCGGCTTGCTGCTCTCGCCGTAACCACGAAGATCGGTGGTGACGACCGTGAAACGGTCGGCGAGGTCATCGGCAACCCGCTGCCAGACTCGCCGCGTCTGCGGGTAACCGTGCAGCAGCAACAGCGGCGGCCCCGAGCCCACCACCCGAGTGGCGATCTCCACGTCACCCACGTCGACGAGCAAGCCCCTCCCCCTCAGCCTCGGGGAAGGACGATCTCGGGCAGCGGATGCCGGTACAGCTTGGCGGCGTTCTCGCTGCACATCATTCGCAGGTCCTTCGCGGGGAACCCGCCCCAGTACTGCTCGACGACGCTCTGCGTGTGCGGCCACGTGCCGTCCCCGTGCGGGTAGTCGGTCTCGAGCATGATGTTCTCGACTCCGATCACGTCGCGCAGCGCGATCGTCGACGGGTCGTCGAGCGTGCAGAACCAGAAGTTGCGGCGCAGGATGTCCGCCGGACGGTCGGCCCAGCCCAGGCCGTAGCCCGATCGGTCGATGATGTTGTCCAGTCGGTCGATCAGCATCGGCACCCACCCGATCCCACCCTCGCTCATCGCGATCTTGAGCGTGGGGTGGTCCTTGGGATAGCCCGACCACAGCCACTCGCTGCAGGCGGCGAGGGAGAGCTGCCCGAACATCGTGGCGCCCAACTGGAGTCCGGGCGCACCCTGCGGGTACTGGTACATGCCGGAGCTGCCCACGTGCAGGGAGATGACGGTGTCGGTGTCGACGCACGCCTGGATGATCGGGTCCCAGTGGTCGCGATCCCACAGGGAGGGAAGCCCGATCGCGTGCGGACGCTCGGGGAAGGTCACCGAGGTGAAGCCGCGCTCGGCGTTGCGCTCGATCTCCTTGACGGCCTCGACCTGATCGGTGAGATAGGTGATGCCGCCGGGGATCACACGGGTCGGATACTCGAGGTACCACTCGTTGTAGAGCCAGTCGTTCCATGCGCGCACCGCCGCGATGCCGACCTCCTTGTCGGAGGCATGCGCGAATACACGGCCGCAGAACCCGGTGATCTGGGACGGGAAGTTGAGCATCGCCCAGATGCCGCCGAGATCCATGTCCTTGACGCGCGCATGGATGTCGTAGCAGCCCGGCCGCATCTGGTCGAAGCGGAACGGCTCGTACTTGACGGATTCCTTGCGTCGGCCGGCGACCGCGTTCATGCCGACCTGGGAGTAGATGTTGCCGTCGAACTCCCAGACCTGCGCGCCCTGTTCGTTCTCGAGGATCTTCGGTCCACGGTCCTTCAACGCCGCGGGCATCCAGGTCTCGAACAGGTGCGCCGGCTCCACCACGTGGTCGTCGACGGAGATGACCGTGTACTTGACCTCGGCCTGCTCGGGCTCGGGGTTGAAGAGGGCGGGATCGAGTTCCTGATTGACAGCCGTCACGGAAATCTCCTTCGTCGAATCGCGGTGCAGCGCAGCCCCTTGCGGAGGTAGTATCGATATGCGATACTCGCTATCACTTTCAGATACACACAGTAGGAGTGATCCAGATCGCAGTCAAGACACTCGGCACACTCGCGCGCGGTCTTCGTGTCGTCGAGGCGGTTGCCGCGCACCAGCCCATCGGTCTCACTGCGCTGTGCCAGGAACTCGGCGAGGACAAGAGCGCCATGCAGCGCACGCTCGCGACGCTGCACGAGGCCGGCTGGATCCGCCCACTGGCGGATGCGCCGCCACGGTGGGAACTGTCGACCAAGCCGTTGGTCGTCGCCGGTCGCGCACTCGACACGTCACCCCTGCCCGCACGCGCCCGCCCACTGCTGGCTTCCATCCGCGACGAGACGGGCGAGACCGCGCACCTCGCGCTGCTCGACGGAACGACGATCGTCGTCGTCGACGTCGCCGAGGGCCGGCAGATGGTCCGCACCGCACTGCATGTCGGCGCGGTCCACCCGCCGGAAACCAGCGCCGCAGGACGCGCCATCTTTGCCCACCTCACCCCCGAGGGGCGCACAGATCTGGCGGACGCCCCCGGCATGCTGCTCACGGATGCCGAGTACGACGAGATCCGCGAGCGCGGCTGGTCGCTGTGCGAGGGCGCCGTCCAGCAGGGATCGACAAGCATCGCCTCGGCAGTCACGGACCTGAGCGGGAAACCGTTGGGCGCACTCGTGGTCAGCGGGCCCGACAGTCGGCTCACCCCCGAGAAGTACGCCGCGGCCGGAACTCTGCTCCGGAACGCGGTCGCCGAACTCGGCGGAGGGCGCCACTAGGGCATAGCGGGACGTGCCGACGGATTTTGTTCCGTGGCAGACGATCTGGAAGCGTCACCGCCGCTACGCCGGCGACGGGACCTGGGACACGATCTTGACTGCGCTACTCGCACACGCCGATGCGAACGGGCTGGTCGACTGGACCGCGTCGGTGGACTCGACGGCTTGTCGAGCCCACACGCACGGCTCGAACCTCGCGCGCGACACAGGAGACACGCTCGAGGGGGTCGCCGATCCAGACGGTGTCATCCAGGGGACGCGTTGTAGCCGGGTGCGTGGTCATCCGATCCTGGAGATGAGGCCGGCCTCGCGGCGGCCTGAGAGCAGCGCCCCGTGGACGGTGGAGGCTTCGGTGGCATGCGTGGCCTCACCGGCGAAGAAGACTCGGTTACCGATCGGTTCGGCGACGATGGCTCGGTCGTCGGGTGTGGAGTCGATTCCGGGGTACGAGTAGGAGCCGCGGGCGTAGGGATCGGTCGACCAGCGAGTCAGCCGGTAGGCACGGGGCTCGGGCACACTCTCGCCGTACATGGCACGCAGGCCACGCATCCCCTCGGCGACGGTCGCGGTGTCATCGAGGTTTTCGATGCGGCGCGCTACCGACCCGCCGCGTAGCGCCACGATCACCGGCACACCGGTGACGGAATGGAGCGGATACCACGCGGCCATCGACTCGTTCGGCAGGCCGAACTGGGCGATGACCTCGGCGTCGTCCCAGAACTGGGTGTCGAAGCGCAGGTACAGCTTGTTGTAGACGCCCATGCCGAGGCGCCCGATCGCCTCCTGTTTCGCCGCGGGCAGCGGCGGGTCGAAGGCGACGGCACCGGCCTGCAACACACCCAACGGCAGGGTGACAACCACGTGGTCGGCGGCGAAGACACCGCGGTCGGTGTGCACCCGGACGCCGGCGGCGTCGTGGGCGATGCGATCGACGACGTGACCCACGCGCACGTCCAGGCCCTCGGCGAGCCCGGTCGCGATCTCGTCGTAGCCGCGGGGGAAGACCACCTCGTCGCCGCCGTAACCGTCTTCATACCGCGCGATCCACAGCGGGACCTGGCCGGCGTCGGCGCCGAAGGCGTCCTGGATGAACTGTTGGACGGTGTCCCGGACGTGGTCGGCGCGGATCCCGGTCAGGCCCAGCTGCGTCAGGACCGGGTCGACGGCGGCCGCGAAGGAGGTGTTCGCGAACGCCGGCTGTGCGGACATGTCCTGAATCGCGGCCATGGCCGCCTCGACGTCGGTGCCGTACTCGGTCATCGCGGCCGGGTCCAGGTGTCGGCTGCCACTGTAGGTGGTGATCTCGTCCGTATTGAGCACCACGGTGGGAAGACCGAACTCGTCGCGCAGCTCTGTGACGGGGTTGCCGTCCACGCCGTGGATCCAGGATGCGCCCAGATCCAGAGGCATGTCCTGCCAGGTGCGATCGGTCGACAGTCGGCCTCCCACACGGTCGCGTGCTTCGATCACCGTGACCTGACGCCCGTCCCGGACCAGGTCGCGCGCCGCGGTGAGTCCCGCGATCCCGGCTCCGATCACCAGAACCGAACCGGTGGGCTGCGTGGATGCATCGGCACTCCGGCACATCCGGCCTGCGGTGGACGCGTTTGCGCGGATTTTGGACGGGCCATTCGGACTCATAATGGTTCCTTCCTCGAGGGACGTTCGATGCGGGTTGCCCCCCGCCACGCTCCAGGGTCATCGCCTCGACCACGTCGGCGCGTTGTCGGCTCAGCGGTCTTCGGGGCGCGGGATTTCAGTGGGCGGGATCTCGGTGACACTCCAGCCCGTGAAGAATCGGCGGGCATTCACGAGATAGTTCCGCAGATGCCGGAAGAGCGCCGTTACCTCCCAAAACTGCATATTCATACCCGATGGTCTCATATGCTCCGGAAGCGCAGCGTGTTCGTCCCGTTTCGCCTGACCTCCGGTAGCCCACCAAAATGCAGGGCTGCGGTGCGGGGGTCGCAACGGCCTCCCCTGCACGCTCGGCAATCGCCATGCGTCACAGTGGAAGCGGCCGGTGCATATGGTCCGCGTATGGGGAAATCACCGAATCGCGTGCGCCCATCCTGGAGAGTGCTGGTTGGATTCGGCGTGGCGTTCGTACTCGCCACGAGCCGGCTGCTGCTCACAGCACCCGGGCAGCTGCCGTCGTACTTCGACGGGTCCGGAGAGATCACCGAATGGACACTCCGCGGCGCTACTGGTGGGCGTGACGCGAATGCGCGCAGGCTGACCGCGATGACGGTCGAGATGCAGCGAGGATGGGCGGGACACACCGCGCTATTTTGACCGATCCCGGAGACGTCGTAGCTACTCGCTTGAAGTCGTCCTTCACCGGACTACCCAGCCAGATAGCTGATCCGCGTTGCCGGCAGAGTGGTCCGGGGCAGGAAATCACACAGAAATGATGTTCGCGGTGGGGCGAAGCACGTTGCTTACCTGGGACTGCACGCGAAGCCGCTAGCCTCGGGTTCCATGCCACTAGTCTCGGACGAAGTGCTGGCCCCTACCTCCGACATCCACGTTGCTGATTCTCGGACGTTCCGGCGGGCGTTCCAGGATCTGAGGGAGGGGTTCACTCAGCGGGAACTGTGGCTCGCCCTCGGGTGGCAGGACATCAAACAGAGGTACCGTCGTTCGGTGATCGGCCCGTTCTGGGTCACCATCGCCACTGGCGTGCAGGCGACTGCGATGGGCCTGCTCTACGCCGGTTTGCTTCATATTCCTCTGAACTTCCTCCTTCCCTACGTCACCGTCGGATTGATCGTGTGGAACCTGATCAACGCATCAATCCTGGAGGGCTCCGAGGTCTTCGTTGCCAACGAGGGTCTGATCAAGCAGTTGCCGTCGGCCCTGAGCGTGCATGTCTATCGCCTGGTGTGGAGGCAGGTGCTGCTCTTCGCCCACACTCTGGTGGTGTACGTGGTTTTGCTGTTCGCATTCGGGGTGTGGCACAACATGCACTGGACTGCGGTAGCGGCCATCCCCGCATTTGCGCTGCTCGTCCTCAACTCGCTGTGGGTATCGATCGTGTTCGGCATCTTCGCCACCCGCTACCGCGACATCGCACCGATCCTCGGCAGCCTGACGCTGCTGCTGTTCGTGCTCACTCCGGTCATGTGGACCACGCAGGCTCTCGGCGACCGGGCCGGAGAACGTGCACGCATCGCGGAGATCAACCCGCTCTACCACTATCTCGAGATCATCCGGGCGCCGCTGCTCGGACAGGACCAGCGGGCGTACCACTGGTACATCGTGCTGGGCTTCACCGCCGCCGGGTGGGCACTCGCGATCTACGCCCTCCGCAAGTATCGGGCTCGTGTGCCTTACTGGGTGTGACTCGCTGACAACAGCGAGCCGAGTCCGTCACCGAGGCCCTGACCTATCCGTAGAAGAGGGGGCTCGTGGGTCGAGTCCCAGCAAACGAGGCCTGCAGCGGCGGGCGCCAGCATTGCCCCGGGACCTGGGCCATCGGCTAAGCGCCAGGCGCCGCGCCCTCCGGAACGACGTCGCCCTCATCAACACTCAGCACTGCACCGGTCTCCGCGTCGATGAGAACGGACGTGACCTTCGACGACATCAGAAGCTCCCTTTCCTCGTCCGAAATCCGATCCAGCGAACCCGAGTTGGGGTCCTGAGCACCCCGCTGAGGGCAACCTCGGGGGTGCTTCCCCTCGCGCATCCGAAAGCAGTCCCCGGAACAGCGAGGACTGCTGGCCCGACATCACGATGGGGGCAGTCAGCGGTTGGCACGGATGGCGCGGATGTCGCCACGGCTCAACTCACGGGCTGCCGGCCTGTTCCGATAGGCCCCGAAGGCAAGCCACACCAAGAACCCGAACCCGACCGTCACGTAGAGAGTGCCGAATCCGTGCTGCCACAGGGCCCAGTCGAGCTCGCGATCCCCGGCCGTCGGCAACAGGTGTTGCGGGCCGATCAGGAAGAGTGCACCGATACCGGTGGCGGCGACGGCATTCCATGCAGAAGGCGCGCGCACCACCGCGAGCGCCAGGACCAGCAGCGCTGGGGCTGCCCACACCCAGTGGTGCGACCACGACACAGGCGAGGCCAACAGGACTGCCGTCGCGTTCGCGATCAACGCAACGACCAGATCGTCGTGGTCGATTGCGCGGCGGATCGCGATCACCGCGACCACCAGCATCACGACGACTGCGACCAACCACAGGACCGACCCGAGGTGCTCGGGCGGCCCGAATCGCGAGATGACCGCCTTGAAGGACGCGTTGTTGGCGAAGTAGGCCGGGCCGATCCGGCCCGTATCCGGGAGGGTCTGCAACCAGTATTTCGTGGACGCCTCGGGCATCACGGCGAAAGCCAGCGCGGTGAATCCGAGGGCCGCGACGACGATGCGGCCACTGGTCCGCCAATCGCGTTTGAGCAGGAAGAGCAGCAGGAAAGCTATGGGGGTCAGTTTGATCGCGGCCGCGAGCCCGATCAGTAGCCCGCGTGGCCATTTCGGCTTCTCCGTCAGCACATCGACTGCGACCAATGCCATCAGAACCATGTTGATCTGCCCGAAGCTGATGGTTTCGCGAACGGGCTCGAGTTGCAGTGCGACGGCGACCGCGACAGCAGTCATGGTCCACGAGGCCCGCGCGCCCACATCCGGCCTCACACGTGCAAGGACCATCCGTAGTGTCACCGCCAGCGCGGCGACAGATACAAGGGTGAACACGAGCTTGCCGAGCCCGAGGGGCATCAGCGCGAGCGGGACGAACAACATTGCCGCGAGCGGCGGGTACGTGAACGGCAGCCCGAAATCGCCGACCACGGGCGGCAACGCGCCGTAGATGTCTCCGCCGTCGAGCAGCACCCTCGCGCCCATGCGGTAGACGAGCAGGTCTATGTAGTCGTTCCCTGCGAGGAAGCTGACGGTCAGGCCGGCCGAAATGGCCAACGCCGCCACCGCAACAGCGGCGCCTGCACGGCTGCGGAAGAACAGTTCAGATGATGTCAGACCGACTCGGTTTTGCCCTGAATGCCGCACTAGACAAACCTAACAGCCGGTATTCAAATATTCGGCGACATGCCGATCGGGCCGCGGGCGGCGGGTTGACACCACACCGCGCGGCCTGCCGGGCCGTCAGAGAGCGGCCGCACCTAGGGGTCCCAGGCGAGCAAGGGCGTGATAGTTCGAGCCAGGGCCTACTCGCCTTCCACAGATTCGGCAGATGACGTCCACGGCGGCACGGTAGGCAGGCTCAACGTGCGCGAGCTTCGGCAAGGACGTCATCGACAGTCGTCGATGCACTGGTCAGGCGCCCGACAGTTGCACTTCCCGCGCTCGCCCCCCGGCATCGCCGATAGCTCTGTTTGAAGGGCGGTCCAGTGATCGAACACTCCCCAGGCGGAGCACCCCCGTGTACATTCGGATGCTAGCAACATTCGGATGATTACAGCATTTGAAATGGGATGAATCAGAGGGAGGGGAGGAATCGGAGCGATGGCGCGGCTGACGAGGGTCCAGCAGCAAGAGCTCAACCGGCGCAGGGTGCTCGCGGCAGCCCGAGCCGAATTCTCCGAGCGCGGCTTCCGCAAAGCGACCGTGGACGACATCGCCATCCGCTCGGACCTCACCCGGGGCGCGGTGTATTCCAACTTTCCCGGCAAGCGTGCCCTGTATCTAGCGGTCCTCGCGGAGGAGGCGGAGAACGCCGGCGAAGTCCTGAACACTTATGCAGATGACCCGGAGGGCGCGCTGGCGGTGTTCGCGAGCACTTGGGTGGATCGACTGCCCCGGACCAACAACTACGAGTATCAGGGATCAGTTCAGCTCACCTCTCCGATGCTCGGCGTGGACCTTATCCCCGAAATCCTCACTGACGAACGGTTTCAGCGGCCGTTCGCCCAGTTGGTGAAGCTCGATGCCATACTTCTCGGCTTGGCCCTCGAGGGACTTTCCCGGGCCGCCGAGCGCATGGTCGGCGTCGCCGAATCCGTGCTCACCGTTCTGTACGGTGCAAGCGAATTATCCTTCGTTGCACCCGATTTCGTGGATCACTCCAAGGTGATCGCAACCTGTCGACACATCACTGGAATCGTCATCGACGATCCGTGGATTCTTCCGGCAACTGACGTCGCTGTGAATTCCGTCGACGAGGAGTGGGCCGTCGCCAGGGCAACCGATGTTGTTCGCGGCAAGCCGACGGCGATCGACGACGGAATCGTTGCCGTAGTCGGGATGAACCGGCTCGAGTGCATCGAGCACCTGGTCCGTACAGCACCCCGTGAATCGCCAGTCACCGCTGTTCTCGTAACCGCTGACATCGCCGAGCTAGCGCCACTGGCACGATTGGCACTCGCCGATATGTGCCGGTCGCTGCGCCAAGCCTTCCCCTCCGCCGCGTGGCCGCGCGTGCAGGTGATGGTCGACCCCAACGGTGAGATCGCCGCAGCCTGCGGGTTGTCGAACGTCGATGACGACACCGAGGGTGCCGTCTCCATCTCCGATGGACGCATCACCTCGCGCAGCATCGGCCCCGGTGCCTGCGCACGCGCCGACGCCCTCACCGCACGAACTCGAGACCACTGACGCGCACATTTCACCCACCCATCAGCGTTGACGAGGAGTGAGACATGGCACAGATCAGCGATAGCGGTGGCCTGTTGAAATGCTCGTTTTGCGGCAAGGGCCAGAAGCACGTGCGGAAGCTGATTGCCGGCCCCGGCGTCTACGTCTGCGACGAGTGCATCGACCTGTGCAACGAGATCCTGGAAGAAGAGTTGGCCGAACCCGGAATTCTCGAACGCGAAGGCATGCCCACCCCGGCCGAAATCTGCGCTCACCTCGACCAATACGTCATCGGTCAGCACGCTGCCAAGCGGTCGCTCGCTGTCGCCGTCTACAACCACTACAAGCGAATCCGCGCCGCGCGCGACAGCAGCGAGGCCTCCGACGGTGACACTGTCGAACTCACGAAATCGAACGTCCTGATGCTCGGGCCGACAGGCTGTGGAAAAACCTATCTCGCACAAACTCTCGCCCGCATGCTCAAAGTCCCCTTCACGATCGCCGATGCCACGGCCCTCACCGAAGCCGGCTACGTCGGCGAGGACGTCGAGAACATCCTCCTCAACCTGATCCAGGCCGCGGACTTCGACGTTCATCGAGCCCAGACCGGGATCATCTACATCGACGAAATCGACAAGGTCGCCCGCAAGAGCGAGAACCCGTCGATCACCCGCGACGTCTCGGGCGAAGGCGTCCAACAAGCTCTCCTGAAAATCCTCGAAGGAACCCAAGCAAGCGTTCCCCCACAAGGCGGCCGCAAACACCCGCACCAAGACTTCATACAGATCGACACCACAAACATTCTCTTCGTCGTCTCCGGAGCCTTCGCAGGGCTCGAGAAGATCGTTGCCAACCGAGTCGGTCACCACGGCATCGGGTTCGGCGCCGAGATCCGATCCAGAGACACCGACACCCCAGACGACCTCGACGACGTGATGCCCGATGACCTTCACAAGTTCGGCCTCATCCCCGAGTTCATCGGCCGCCTTCCGATTGTGACGGCAGTGCGCCCCCTCGACAAAGATGCGCTCGTCAAGATCCTCACCGAGCCGAAGAACGCGCTCGTCAAGCAATACGCACGCCTCTTCGAAATCGACGGCGTCACACTCACCTTCACGGCCGATGCTCTCGATGCGATCGCCTCCCAAGCGATCATCCGAGGAACCGGCGCCCGGGGCCTGCGAGCCATCATGGAAGAAGTGCTCCAGCACTTCATGTACGACATCCCCAGCCGCGACGACATCGCAGACGTGGTCATCGACGAAGACATCGTCCGCGCCAACACCAACCCATCCATCGCCGAACAGCGCCGCGACCGAAGCAACGTAACGCACGACACCACCGGCCGCGAAGCAGGCTGATCCAGCACCCCAGCACGGCTCGGGCAATCCATCTACATTGACCACGATCGACGCTGTCCTCGACATGGTTGTTGTCACACCGCAGGTCAGAGCCCCGGGAAATGACAACTCCGGTGGCGATTCACAGCCCGCCAGCCCGACGACCGACGGACCCGGCCGGCGGCGGGCTACCGCGACGGCCGGGCTTCGTCGATCAGCGTGGTCCGAACGAACCACACAATGCGCTCGGTCACATCGAAGTCGTATGTGACGCCGATTCGTAAGCGGTCGGTGATGGTCCTGTGCGGTGATCGCAGTCCAGTCGTGCTGAGGGCAGCAGCACCACCGAGAGCTGTCACGGTGATGACCATCGTGGCGAAGAACTGGTGCCGGCGGATCCATTGCGCCACAGTCGTCCTCGGAAGCACCCGCTGCTGCAGGTGTTCGAGGGTCGACTGTGGCGTGGACCGCGTGATGATCCGGGAGGTCGAGCCGTTGACGGTGTTGATGAGCACGTCGAAGTCGTAGACCTGTCCGACTACCAGGCTGTCGATGATCGCGCCGGTCTGCGGGGTCGACAGAGTCCCGCAGGTCGTGCCGATCTTCGCCGATTCCTTGCCGCGGAACCATCCAGGTTTCCGGATCGAGAGCACTTCGCAGCCTTCGGCGTGCCCGGTGCTTGTGGTCCGGTCAGTGGTGGACACGAGGCCGACGATCAACAACGGCGCCGGCACGGCGATCATGGCGGCCGCGCAGATCATCGCGATCCGCGCGCCCCGCACACTCCACATGCCCTGACTGTCGGCCAACTCCCCCTCCTGCACTTCCAGATCCTCCACCCCTGGGCACGTCCTCGACCCGGAGCACATCCCCGGGATCAATCGTAGGCGCCAGAAGCCGACAGACCGGACAGCTGTGGTGTCCCGAGGCCACGGTCGGCTGCCGCCGCTGACGAGCCGACGCTGCGCTGAAATGGTCAGCACAAGAGCCACTTTCCTCGGATTCGTGTGCCGCCGCGATTACACCCTCAGCGATCGTCCGAGGAACCGGCTCCCGCGGACTGCACGTCATCCTGGGCTAAGTGCTCCAACATCTCTCGTAGCCGAACGACGAGCGCGATCAGGAAGCCGGCAAGCTCATCCCCCGCCAGATCGGCCACCTGCTCGACCTTGCAAGCGCTTCGAGCCTGCGGTCGACATCGCCTGCCACGCAGAAGAACCGGCTGTCGACCTGCGCACACGCGCTACAGCGGCGCGGTTATCGGCGCCTCCGGGACGCGCGTGACGGTGGTGGCCCCGGTCAGCAGGTAGTCCGTGATCGCTGTGTCGACCGTGGTGTTGCCGCCTTGGATGGCGGCGCCGTGGTCCCCGCCTTCCACGGTGACCAGGTGCGCGTTCATGTCGCGGGCATGTCGGACACCCCCGTCGTAGGGCGTCTGCGGGTCCCGCAATCCCTGCAGCACGAGGGGCGCCGTGGCCAAACCGTGGTTGCCGATCTCCGGTAGCGCGGTCACCGGCGGCGCCCCTGCGCACCCCGGACCTGCGCTGTAGCCGTAGCCGATGGCGTCGAACAGGTCGCCCGTGACGAACGTCGAGAAGAGCCAGCCCGGGAGCCGCTCTGGCCGCGGCGCGACCGCGTTCTCGTTGCAAAGCACGATCGCCTGCATCATCTGGGCCTGGACAATCGAGTTGAGTTGGTCCTCGGTGACGTCGCTGGGCACACCCTCGGGAAGTGCCCCGAGGCCGTCCCGGATGACGCGGGCGACCATCGGCCAGCTGTTCCGAGCGGGAAGCACTTGGCGTGTGAGGGCATAGATACTCGACGCGGACTGAGCGTGAGCGGGATCGGCGAGACGACGCAAGAACGCCTCGAACTGGACCCGGGCGGGCCCGGTGAGGTCGACACCGGCCCGGTACGCATCGGCGACATTCTCCAGGCCGGGTGGGACGTCGCCGATCTGGGCCGGTGGGGGCGCGAGGGTGGGGTTGCCCCCCGCTTCCCCGACGATACGGTCGGACCAGCGCTGGTACACCTGCAGCGGAGTGCCGCCGAGGCCGTAGATCGCGTCGTTCGCCGCGATCCAGTCCATGAGGTCATAGAAGCGCGCCTTGTAGCCGTCGTTCTGGTGCCACAGGACGTCGTTCCACAGCCACTCGCGATCGACCGCCGAGTCGAGCACCATCCGTCCCGTGTGCCGCGGGAACAGTGTCGCGTACGTCGAGGCGAGGATCGTGCCGTACGAAAGGCCGTAGACGTCGATCACGTCGACACCGAGCGCGATCCGCACCTGTTCCCAGTCTCGGGCGGTGTTCTCCGTCGTGATGTGCGCGGTGGCGCCGGGTGCCGCACCGTCGCACGCCAGCCGCGCTGCCCCGCCCGCGAAGCCGACGTTCATTGCGGCCAAAAGCTCCGGGGTGACGGCACATTCGACCGCCCCAGCATGCGCGAGACCCCGGGGCTGCACACCGATGAAGTCCCACTGCCGGCGGATCTGCTCGGGAAGCGCCTGCGCGAACATGCCGTTGGACGCGATCGCGTCGCCGCCGGGCCCGCCGGGGTTGGTGAACAGCACGCCCCGGCGCGCGGCCGGGTCCTCGGCGCTGTGACGGGTGACGAGGACGTCGATCGATCCGGCACCGGGATTCGCATAGTCACGCGGCACCGTGACGGTGCCGCACTGGTCGGTGTCCGGATCGAGCGCGTACTCGGCGGGGCACGGGCCCCAGGCCAGCTCCCCGCCCGCTGGGTCGGCGGCAGCCGACGGTACGGCGACGGAAGCGAATCCGACCGTCAACCCGACCGCGACGGCACCGAGGCGAGCCTTCCGGCCGGTGTGGGACTGCGACTTCCGAATACTGTTCCCCGAGTTCAGCACATCCACGACAGTAGTGCGCGCGAGCACTTTCCGCCGAATCGGAGCTGCCCGCACCGGACTACCTGCGGTGCGAACGCATCACGAGCCAGCCGCCGATACCGCACAGAGCGACCACTGCTGCGGCGACTGCGATCGTGACGCCCGTGGTCGAACTCGTTCCAAAGCCGGTCCGTCCGCTGTGTCGGTGTAGGTGCCCCAGTCACCTGGGCCATGCACGTGAGCTGGGCGCGGGCCGCGCTGTCGACCGCGAAACCGATCGCGTGCATCACCGAATCGACGCCCTGGGTCTTCAATTCCCTGGCAACTTCACAGGGATCGGGTGGCGAACAGTTGTACTCGCCATCGGAGACCAGCACGATCGAGCGCGGTCCCGAGCTCGGCATGGCTGCGGCAGCTTCTCGCAGCGCGTTGCCCATCATCGGCGTCCAGCCGCTCTCTTTGACGCCGTCGACCGCACTGCCGAGTGCGTCCCTGTCGAGAGTATCTACCTTGTGCAACACCTGGATGTCACGGCAGCCCGTAGCCTTTTCGGCCTCGTCACTGCCTGTGCCGGTGCCCCACGACGGCCGCTCCTCCGTCGCCCGCCCGTCCAGCCACGAGAAATCCCACCCAGACACCGACACCACCTCGCGGCCACCAGATCCTGGACCCCAGGCCCCCATGCCGATCACCCATTGCAGAACGACGCGGACCGAGCAAACGAAGTTGATGACCGCCTCGATCAGAAGGAGAGGGGATCGAGCGTCGCCGGGCAGGTCCTGGGTCGTCAGTCTCGCAGACCGTAGGCGTTTGTCCGTCGTTACCCGAGGACTTGGGGCTGGTCGATCACCCACAACCAGCTGCCATCCGGCTGCTGGCGAGCTACTTCGACGGTGGCACCACCGTCAGCGAGGTGCACCGATGTCATCGCCAGATCACCGACTCGGAGAGCGGGCCGTGTCTCGCCCGGGGCAAACACCGGGGCGCCCGCGACAAGCTGCTCATAGGCAGCCCGGATCTCGGAAGATCCGGTCGCGACCCGACCATCCGGCAAGGAAAGCACCGCGTCAGGCTCGTACAGTGCGACCAACCCATCCACGTCGCCGGCATTCAGTCGCTCCACAATCAGCCGGTTCAGATCCTCAGGCTCCGCGGCCCGTGTTGTCGTTGTTCCGCTCATAACGTGCAAGCTCCTTGTCAGATTGATCCACTGATGTCGCAAGACGTCTCGTGATTGTGGCAGCCCGGTACGACACAGAAGCACTCACGGTGTTCACGCCAGCGAGGTGATTCGGTCGGTGGTGGACCTGACGTTTCGACTAAGGCTTCGTCGCACAACCTAGCCGCTGACGGGCCGCTCGGTTCACCCGCGCACGTTTGAGTGGCACACTCGGATCAGAGGGGAGGTCGGTCATGCAGCAGAAGCGCAATACCCGGTCTGGGGAGACGTCCGCCAACAAGCCGTACAGGTTCAAATATAAGGACATCACCGCAGCGGCCGGCGCAGGTGCCGCGCTGCTGGGAGGCGACTCACCTGAGCTGGCCGTCGGGAAGGGTGTCGCTGCCCGAGGGTTCGCCGGGGCGACTCAGGCCAGCTACCACGACCAGCTGCGTTGGCGCGCCAAGGTCGCCAACACACACGGGTTCTGGCGGAAGCTAAAGGTCATCGTCATCGGATAGCCCGCTCAGACGACGAAAGGCCCGCCCTGTCGGGGCGGGCCTTCCCATTTCGGTCACTCGTAGTGGTAGAACGCCACGCGCTCGGGATGGTGCAGCGGCCCGAAGATCTGCACGGCGGCACCGCCGTTCCCGCGTGTGGCAGCCAGGTCGATGGACCGCTGGACTGCGTCGCCCGTGCGGAGCTCGGGTCCAAACGTGCTCGTCAGATGCGGGTACAACGGATTCAGCAGCGGACCCGCAATGCGGACCTGCGAGAGCGTCACGGCCTCACCGTGATTGACGTGGATCTCAGTGCCGCCCGCGATCGACTGCACCGTGAACGCCGATGCCGTGCCGGCGCCGAGAGCCAAAGTGGCACACGCGCCCGCCGCCGCGGCCGCGATCTTCACTGCTGCCTTCATGGTCACCACTGCTGGATGACGTCGAAGCGGCTACCCCAGATGGCGGGATCGTTCACGCTGAACTGCATGTAGCCGCCGCGAGCGACGGTCTCGTCGATCACCTGCTGGATCGTCGCGTCCACCCACGTCGGGTGCGTGTCGTAGATCGAGCCGTCGCCGAGGTAGAAGCCGAGCCAATCCCGCGGCACCACGGCGTCCATCGCGTTGCCCGCGCCTAGATCCCGCAGAACACGAGTCTCGCTGTGGTCGAACGAGATTCCCTGGTACCCTTCCCCTGAGTAGAGATGAGCTGCCGATGCCGTGCCGGCGCCGAGTGCCAAAGTGGCGCACGCGCCCGCCGCCGCGGCCGCGACCTTCGCTGCTGTCTTCATGGTCCCCACCTGGGAATCCTCCCTATCCCCGCCGCCGCGAATCGACGGCGATGCCTCGACATCAGCACGCCGCCGAAACGAAAAGCAATCTGACAAGCCGGTTTGTGAGTGATGCCACGAAAATGGGGGAATCGACCGAGCCGATCATGTCGAACGGCTCAGGCCGCGGACCGGTTGCAGGCGGCCCTGCGCCTTCGGGCGACCGCCTCCCCCGCGTTCTCGGCAATCACCCTGCGTCACAGTGGAAGCTGCCGGTGAGTATGGTCCGCGCATGGGGAAATCACCGAATCGCGTGCGCCCATCATCGTGTGCGCTCGTCGGATCCGGCGTGGCGTTCGTACTCGCCACGAGCTGGCTGCTACTCACAGCACCCGGCCAGCTGCCATCGCACTTCGAGGGATCCGGAGAGATCACCGAATGGATGAGCCTCGGCCAGTACGTCACCATCACCTGCGCCTTCGCCCTCGGCACAGCACTGATCTGTGGTGGCGCTCGGTGGTACATCCCCAAGATCCCCGACCGCGCCTTCAATGTGGCCGGACCGCACTCGAACTACTGGACACGGCCCGAGAACAGGAACGAGTTCAACACCAAGTTCATCGCTGACCTCGAGTGGATCGGCGTCCTTGTCACCCTCATCATCGTCGGGGTCACATGCCTATCAGGCATCACCGCCGCCGGAGTACACGTCCCGTTCTGGATCAGGCCGACCGTCACCGTGCTCCCGATACTGACGCTGCTCGGATACGCCGGATACATCGCCTACTCACGTCGATACAGCCCACCACCGCCGACACCCCGCCACCCAAGACCATGACCGACCCGCCGACCGCCCCGTGCGGGTCCGGACTCCACCAGGCCATGTCATCAGCGCACGGAGTGACAGCGGACCTTCGCTCGCCTGGCGCTTGATACGGCGACGGTCGGGAGTGGACGAGGGCGACGCATGCGGCAACCGACCTGGCGGGGAATGACTTTCACGGAGATCATCCGAACCTGGATCCGCTATCAGCGAGCGCGCCTCGCCTGGAGCATCCCCATCCTCACGTTCGTGGCCGTCATGGTCTATATCAACCTGCCCATCAACTAGACACACCGCGCGCCCGGAAACGCCGTGTCTACAGCTAGGGATGATGGAGCGCCTGACCACACCGGTGGACACCTCGATCGACGCTCCGGCCGCGGTATTTCTGCCCGTCGGGACGAACGATATCGGTATGGGCAGGTCCCCCGACCGGGTCGCTGCCGATATGCGGCGGCTGGTCGGCGCGGTGCGCGACCGCGCACCCGAAGTGCCCTTGTTCGTGCAGACCGTGGTGCCCCGGCAACGCCGGTACGCCGGGCGGATCCGCGAACTCAATGGCGCGTACCGGGACATCGCCGAACAGTCCGATGCCGTCTACATCGACCTGTGGCCCGCGCTCGCCGATGAGAACGGCGGCCTGCGAGCCGACTTCACCCGTGATCGCCTCCATCTGGGCGGCGCTGGCTACGCCGCATGGGTCGAGGTGCTCCGGTCGTACACCCATTCGCTGCCCGCTCTAGCAGGCAAAACTCGACGCGGCCGCCGAGTGACCGTTGCCATTGTGACAATGCCCATTGTATGGTTCAGCTAACAGTAACCAGCAGTCACACACAGATGGCTTGCCGCGACTGCGGCCGTGACACGAACGAGGGGTAGTCATGACCACTGCGACTCCGTCGACTCGCACAGCTCTGTCGGTATCCGACCGTGAGGAGACCGCACGTCGGCTGCTCGCGTCGTCGGCACGCAAGTCCTACGACCCGATGGTCGAGGTCGACTGGGACGCCCCGGTCCCCACCGACAAGTTCGGCCTCACCCCCGAGTGGAGCACGCTCTACGGCACCGCACTGTGGGACGAGATGAGCGACGAGCAGAAGATCGAGCTCACCAAGCACGAGGCGGCGAGCGTGTCGAGCGTCGGCCTGTGGTTCGAGATCCTGCTCATGCAGATGCTGCTGCGCGACGTCTACGGCCGCGACAAGCATTCGCGCCACGTGCAGTTCGCGCTCACCGAGGTGGCCGACGAATGCCGCCATTCGGTGATGTTCGCCCGCGCCGGCGAGCGCCTCGGGATGCCCGACTACGGCCCGATCCCGTTCATCCACAAGGCAGGTCGCCTGTGGGGCGGCTTCTTCCGCGGCGCCAACGCATACGCCAGCGTGATGGCGGCCGAGGAGATCCTCGACATGATGCAGCGTGACTTCATGAAGGACGAACGCGTCCAGCCGGTCACCCGCACCGTCAGCAAGATCCACGTACTCGAGGAGGCGCGGCACATCCGGTTCGCCCGCGAGGAGGTCGGACGCCGACTGCAGGGCGCGAGCCGCGCCCGGTTGGCCGTCGAACGCGTCAACACCGCCGCGGTCGTCTACTTCGTCATGAAGAGCATGATTCATCCCGACGTCTACGCGAACGCCGGTCTCGACAAGGAGCGCGCACTCGAGGCGGCCCGCACCAACACCCACCACCACGACATGATCCGCACGTCGGGCTCCAAGCTGATGAGCTTCCTCGACAGCGTCGGCCTCGTCGGCGGCCCGTCGAAGTTGCTCTACAAGAAGGTCCACCTGCTCTGACGGCGGGTCGGAACGATCCATGCCCCGGTCGCCGAGAGACCTGCGACCGGCGCGTGTCGCTGCCTCGACCCTAGAGTCACCGAAGCGTCCAGAGCGGCGCCTCGCCGCGGCACACCCGCGCCACGTTCTGCGCCACCATCTCGAACATCCGGGCGCGAGCGGTGGAACTGCCGCCGGCGATGTGCGGGCTGAGCAGGACGCCGTCGAGTTCGCGCAGCGGACTGTCGGGCTCGAGCGGTTCGTGCGCGAACACGTCCAGTGCCGCTCCCGCCACTGCGCCCGATCGGATGGCGTCGGCGAGCGCGATCTCGTCCACCACCGGTCCGCGGGAAACGTTGACCACCAACGCTTCCGGCGGCAGCAGCGCCAGTTCCCGGTCGGAGATCAGTCCGCGGGTCTGCGGGGTGAGTGGGACCGCCACCACCAGCACGTCCGACTCCGCGAGCAGGTCGCCCAGCGACCGGTAGGGCAGCGCGGACCCCGGATCCGGCCGTCGCGAGTGATACGCGACATCGCACCCGAACGCCTGGAACAGGGCGGCGCAGCGACGGTTGATGTCGCCGAATCCGACGAGGCCCACCCGACGTTCGCCGAGATCGCGGCAGTCGCGCTGCAGGATCGACGCCTGCGGCCAACGGCCGGAACGCATCTCGGCATCCGCCCAGCCGAGGGACCGGCACAGGTTCGCGGTGGCGGCCACCGCCCACTCGGCGACCGAGGCCGCGTTACCGCCGGGCGTGTTCGCCACCGGGACACCGGTTTCCGCCCACGCGTCGAGGTCGATGTAGGCGATGCCGACGCCGGGCTGCTGGATCAGCTCGAGGTGTCGACCCACCGCGGCCTCGGCGGCGCCGAGCGGCAGGCGTCCGCTCCAGTCCGCGACCACGACGTCGACCCCGGGCAGCAGCGCCCGCACCTCCTCGGAGGTGCGGGCACCCGGGCGCACGATCGCGACGGCGGCACCGGCGGCCGCGCGGATCGCCTTCTCGATGCCCGGATCCTCCGTGAGGATCAGGACCCGGTCTGCCGCCGTGCGCGTCGTCACCATGTCAGCCCCAGCGAGACTGCCCGCCGTCGAGCGGAATGGTTGCGCCGGTGAGGTAGCCGGCGTCGTCGCCGACGAGGAACACCACGGCGCGGCCGATGTCGCTCTCGGCGTCACCGATGCGACGCAGCGGGATACCGGCCTTGAACGCCTCCGCCTCCTCGGGGAACCGCTCGATCCAGCCCTCGAGCGCGGGCGACATCGCGTGCGGCGCGATGGAGTTGACGCGGATGCCGTCGATGCCCCACTCGCAGGCCGCGGCGCGGGTCAGCGAGCGCATACCCTCCTTGATCGAACCGTAGGCGCCGTAGTTGCTCGCGTCCCAGCGGACCGCCGCCGACGTGACGAGGTTGACGATCGATCCGCCGCCACGCTCCTTCATCGACGGGTAGCACGCGCGCATCAGGCGCAGCGTCGCGAGCGGTCCGGTCGCGAACGACCGCTCGAAGTCCTCGTCCTTGACCGACAGCAGCGGCCCGGGGCCGCAGTCGTTGGCGTTGTTGACGAGGATGTCGACACCGCCGAAGAACCCGACGGTCCGCTCGACGGCGGCCTCGATGTCGGCCGCGTCGCTCACGTCGCACCGGACAGGTAACGCCTTGCCGCCGTAGGCCTCGATCTGCTCGACCGTCGTGACCAGCTTGGACTCGGTGCGCCCCGCGACCGCGATCGACACACCCTCCTTCGCCAGCGCGTGCGCGATGCCCTGGCCGATGCCCTGCCCGGCGCCCGTGATGAGTGCGACCTTGCCGTCAAGCTTGCCCATGTGTACCTGCTCTCGGTATGTCGTGAGAAACGCGGAGACCTGGTGCTACAACCCTCCAGTCGGATATTCTTAACCAAGCATTTGCTTGTCCGCAGCGTTTTCGCGAAATTCGCGACGAAAGATTCTGAGCCCCACGGATCCTCGTGGGGACGGGCACTCCGCTACAACCGCTGCGCCACACAGAAAGGCAGTTCGCGTGAACTACCCCAACCCTGTCGACTTCACCGGCCGGTCCGTGGTCGTCACCGGCGGAACCAAGGGCATCGGCTTCGCCATCGCCGAACACTTCCTGCGGGCCGGCGCCGACGTGCTGGTGTGTGCCCGCAACGAGCCGGAGAACCTGCCCTCGGTCGACGGCCGCACCGCGGCCTTCCGCGCCGTCGACGTCCGCGACCCCGCCGACGCCACGGCCCTGATCCAGGATGCGGTCGATCGCTTCGGGCGCCTCGACGTGCTGGTCAACAACGCCGGCGGCTCGCCGGACGCCGATGCCGCCACGGTGTCGCCGCGTTTCGTGGAGAGGATTGTCGCACTCAACCTGCTGGCGCCGTACTACATGGCGCAGGCCGCGAATCTCGTCATGCGCGAGCAGGAGACGGGCGGCGCGATCGTGAACATCGGCAGCGTCTCCGCGCATCAGCCGCAGCCCGGCACCGCGGCGTACACCGCGGCGAAGGCCGGCCTGCTGGCACTCACGAAGGCCCTGGCTCTCGAATGGGCACCCAAGGTGCGCATCAACCACATCACCACCGGGCTGATCCGCACCGAGGCCGCGGCATCGGTGTACGGCGAGGACGGCGGCGCCGCCGTCACCCGCACGCTGCCGATCGAGCGCATGGCGGTTCCGTCGGACATCGCGAAGGCCTGCCTGTTCCTGGGCAGCGACCTGTCGTCGTACGTCAACGGCGCCGATCTGGCCGTCCACGGCGGCGGCGAGTACCCGGCCCGCTACATGGCCACACACCCCGAGATCTGACGCATCGCGAGTCGGCGGAATGAAAACAGCTGCGGGAGCACGATTTCGTCGAGTGCTCCCGCAGCTGAAGTCGTGGCCGAATGTCACATGCGTTCAATCTGATTGAACGCATGTGACATTCGGTCGTTGCGGGCTACTTGGTGAAGACCGCGTAACCGCCGGAGATCGCAGCCTTGCCCTCGCGGACGAGCTCGAACGACAGACCCGACGCGTCGCCCCATGCCTGCAGATCCGCGGTGTCACCGGGGAACATCGGCGCGGCGAAGCGGCCCTGCAGCTCGGTCAGGTCGGCCGGGTGCACCCCGAGCTCCTTCGCGAGCGGCAACGTCGACGCGGCGAGCGTGCACAGTCCGTGCATGATCGGGCGCGGCTGTCCGATGCCGGCGGCGGCCGCCGGATCGATGTGAATGTGGTGGCGGTCGCCGGTGAGGCGGTACAGCGCGGCCACGTTGAACGCGGTCTCGAGCTGGGCCGTCACGTTGGCGTCACCCTCCGGCGCCGGCGGCTTGGACGGGCCACGCTCGCCACCGAATCCGCCTGCGCCCGGGGCGAACAGGGACCAGGTCGCCACGAAGTACTCGCACTCGACCTTGACCTCGAACACCGCCGCGGCGCCCTTGTCCCAGACCTCGCCGACACTGGCCTTCAGCGTGACCTCACCGCTGCGGGGCAGCGGTGCGAGCACCTTCAGCTCCTGCGAGCCGTGCAGCGCGGTCTTCATGTCGAAGGCGCCGCGCTGGCCCAGCTCGTCGGGGGCCCACTGGGCCAGGGTCAACGCGAACGTCGGCAGCACCCGCAGCCGGTCCTCCATCACGAGGTCCAGATCGGTGGCCTTCGCACCCACGGCGAGCGCGTACAGGATCGCGTCGCGCTCGTCGTAGCTCACCGTGCGGGTGCCGAGGTCGACCCCACGCCACGCGCCGGCCGGCTTCTGCTCCACTGCCGTCATTCTTCGGTCCTTCCAGGTAATTCGGTCAGGCGACGCCGAGAATCAGGCCGGACGTGGGAACCGCGGTTCCCGCCGTGACGAGCATGTTCTCGACGTTCTCGGGCTGGTTGGTGGACGTGCCCCGCAGCACCCGGACCGCCTCGGCGATGCCGTTGACGCCGTGCAGGTACGCCTCACCGACCTGGCCGCCGTGCGTGTTGCTCGGCAGCCGTCCACCGATCTCCAGATTGCCCTCGCGGATGAAGTCCTTGGCCTCGCCGGGACGGCAGAAACCGAGTTCCTCGAGCTGCGGGAGCACCAGAGGGGTGAAGTGGTCGTAGAGGATCGCCGCATTGATGTCGTCCGGCGTCAGACCGGCCTGCGCGTACAGCTGGCGGCCGACCAGACCCATCTCCGGGATGCCGGTGATGTCGGGACGGTAGTAGCTCGCCATCATGTGCTGGTCCTTGCCCGAACCCTGCGCGGCACCCTTGATGATCGCGGGCTTGTTGCGCAGGTCCTTGGCGCGCTCGGCCGAGACGATGACGAGGGCCTGACCGCCGTCGGTCTCCTGGCAGCAGTCGAGCAGGTGCAGCGGTTCGGCGATCCACCGGGAGTTCTGGTGGTCCTCGAGCGTGATGGGCTTGCCGTAGAACCACGCCTTCGGGTTGTTCGCAGCATGCTTGCGCGCCACGACAGCAACCCGACCGAAATCCTCACTCGTGGCACCGTACTGGTACATGTACCGGCGAGCGAACATCGCGACCCACTGGGCGGGAGTCGACAGTCCCTGCGGGGTCAGCCATGCGTACGCTGCGCGGTCGGCGGTGCTGTCCATCGGGCGGTCGTGCTGGCCCGCGCCGAAGCGCATTCCGGAGCGTTCGTTGAACGCACGGTAGACCACCACGACGTCGGCGATGCCGGTCGCGACGGCCATCGCCGCCTGCTGCACCGACGCGCACGCCGCGCCGCCGCCGTAACCGATCCGGGAGAAGAACTTGAGCTCCCCGAGCCCGCAGTTGCGGGCCACGAGGATCTCGCCGTTGGTCTCCATCGTGAAGGTGGTCAGACCGTCGACCTCGGACGGGTCGATACCGGCGTCCGCGAGCGCGGCCGTGACGGCCTCGCACGCGAGCTGCAGCTCGGAGCGGCCGGACTTCTTCGAGAACTCGGTGGCGCCGATACCGACGATCGCGGCGGCACCCGAGAGCGGGCTGACGGCCATCAGGCGTCCTTTCCTTCGCTGGCAGCGGGGTACGCGACCGTGACGGTGCCGGCGAGGTGGTTGCCGAGGCTGTTCGCGCCCTGCACCTTCACCTCGACGAGGCCGTTCTCCTTCGAGACGACCTCACCGGTCATGGTCATGGTGTCGCCCGGGTAGTTCGGGGCGCCCAGACGGATCTTCACCCGACGCACCGTCGCGAACGGTCCGGCCCAGTCCGTCACGAACCGCCCCGCCAGCCCGTTGCTGGTGAGGATGTTCATGAACACGTCCTTGGAGCCGCGCTCGCGCGCCAGCTCGGGATCGTGATGCACGTCCTGGAAGTCGCGCGTCGCGATCGCGGTGGACACGATGAGCGTGCGGGTCAACGGGATTGCCAGCTCGGGCAGCACCTCGCCGACCGCGATGTCGTCGTAGCTGCGCCCGGTCAGCGCGGGCACGGTGGTGGTCATGCGACCACCTCGACACCGGCGGCGAGCTGCTCGCCGAGACGGGCGAGGTCGGACGCCGAGCCACCGAGGGTGGCGCCGATCTGCTTGCCCCACAGCAGGTGCCGGTGCACCGGGTAGTCGGTGTCGACACCCATGCCGCCGTGGACGTGCGTGGTGCGGTGCACCACGCGCTGGCCGCCGTCGGTGGCCCACCACTTCGCGACGAGCACCGACGTGCCGGGTTCCTGGTCCTCGGCGAGCAGCCACGCGGCCTGCCACAGCGTCACGCGCATCGCTTCGAGGTCGATGTAGCAATCGGCCAGCTGGTGGTTGACGGCCTGGAACGTCGCGAGCGGACGCCCGAACTGCATGCGGCCGTTGAGGTACGTGACGGCCTGCTGCACGGCACCGGAGCCGACGCCGAGCTGGATCGCGGCGAGAGCGAGCTCGACGCGGTCGAGCAGCCACTGGGCGGTGTTGCCGTCTGCGGGGCCGAGCAGCTCCGCGGGAGCCGACTCGAGCGTGACGTTGCCGCAGATCTCCCAGTTGGTGGAGTGCGTCTGCTCCACCGTGACACCGTCGGCCGCCAGGTCGACGACGAACAGCGCCGCACCGGACGGCGTGGTGGCCGAGACGATCGCGCGGTCCGCGACGTGCGTGATCGGGACGACGGCCTTGGCGCCGGTCAGCGTCCACTGGCCGCCGGCCTCGGTGGCCGTGGTCTGCGGGTCGCCCGCGACGTACGGGCCGAACTCCTCGAGACCGATCGTCAGGAAGCTCGTGCCCTCGGCGACACCGGGAACCAGCGCGGTGCGCTGGGCGTCGGAGCCGAACTCGGCGACCGCGAGGGCCGCGAGGGCCGACTGCCAGATCGGCACGGGCGCAACGTGGTGGCCCTGCTGCTCGAGCAGCACGTACAGCTCCGACAGGCCCATGCCGCCGCCGCCGAGATCCTCGGGCAGCGCGATGCCGAGCAGGCCCGTGTTCGCGAGTTCGCGCCACAGGTCGCGGTCGATGCGCTCGTCGCTCAGTTCGACCTGCTTGACCCGGTCGATGTCGGCCTTGCTGGTGAAGACCTCGTCGGCGAGGTTGCGAATCGCCTCTTGCTCTTCGCTGAAGTTGAAGTCCATCAGGAGTCCTCCCGTGCGGCCGGCCGGAACGCGGGCAGCGTCAGATCCGGGTCGGCGTCGATCCAGTCCAGTTCCACCGGCATGCCGATCTCGACGTCGTCCGGCGCGACGCCGGTCATGTTCGCGATCAGGCGGGTGCCCTCTTCGAGTTCGATGGTCGCCACGACGAGCGGGTACTCGAACCCGGGGATCTGCGGATGGTGGTTGACAACAAAGCTGTAGACGATGCCGCGGCCCGAGGCGTCGACGGTGTCCCAGTCGAGCGACTGGCACGCACCGCACATCGGTCCGGTGGGATGGCGCAGCACACCGCAGTTCGCGCAGCGCTGGATCACCAGGCGGTGCTCCTTGGCGGCCTCGAACCAGAAGGCGTTGTCGGCGTTGAGCGCCGGACGCGGGCGCAGGCCCGGGATCGCCCCCGAGGACTTCCCTGCCTTCTCCGCCTTCTCTGCCGGCTTCTCGACGGGCTTCTCGCTGCCCTTCGGCTTGAACCGCAGGGTGCGCCAGCGCTGCGTCGCGACGACCTCGTCGTCACCGTTGCGGTATGTCTTCAGCGTCGTGACGAAGTGCCCGACACCGAGGCCCGTCTTCTTCTCCTCCGAGATCGACTCGATCACCTCGGTGAGCGAAACCCGGTCGCCGGGACGCAGTTCCACGAAGAACTCGAAGTCCGAGTCGGTCGCGACGACGGACGTGAAGCCCGCCTCGTCGAGCGTGGCGATCAGGTCGGTCCACACCTGCGACGGGTCGTTGTTCGCCATCTTGTCGTTGAAGGTGCGCATGGTCCACACCTGCGCCATCAGCGCGGGCGCGACCGCGCCGTCACGCCCGGTGGCGCGCGCGGCGTCATCGTCAAGGTAGATGGGGCTGGTGTCGCCCATCGTCTCGACCCAGTGACGGATCATCGGGGTGTTGACCTCGTCCGGGCCCCACGTCGTGGGCGTCAGGACCTGACCCTCGAATGCCCCGAGCTTGGTGAGGAATTCGCTCACTTGACCCTCTTCTCTCGCACCAGGCCCAGGCCCATCGTGCCGACCATGTCGCGCAGCACCTCGTTGACGCCGCCACCGAACGTGTTGACCATGCCCTGCCGAGAGATCTGCTCGATCTGACCGGCCAGCAGCGCACCCGGCGACTCGGGGCGGATGCGACCCGCGGCGCCGAGGATGCCGAGCAGCATGCGGTACACGTCGATGTGGGTCTCGGTGCCGTAGGCCTTGGTGGCACCGGCGTCCGCGCCGGACAGCTTGTCCGCCGCGACGGCCGCCGTCATCTTCCAGTTGAGCAGGCGCATCGCCTCGAGCTTGGCGTGCGTGCGTGCGAACTCCTGCTGCACCCACGGGATCTCGATGGTGCCGTTCGCCTTGGCCCAGTCCAGAACCTGGTGCCACAGGCCGTAGGTGCGGCCGCCGATCGCTGCGAGGCCGATGCGCTCGTGGTTGAGCTGCGCGGCGATCAGCTGCCAGCCGCCGTTGACCTCACCGATGACGTCCTTCTGCGGCACCCGGATGCCGCTGTAGTACGTCGAGGTGACCATCAGGCCACCGACCGTGTTGATGGGCGACCACGAGAAGCCGGGGTCGTCGGTGGGCACGACGAGGATCGAGATGCCCTTGTGCTTGGGGGCCTCGGGATCGGTGCGGCACGCGAGCCACACGTAGTCGGCGGTGTTGGCGCCGGAGGTGAAGATCTTGTTGCCGTCGACCACCCACTCCTCGCCGTCGAGGACGGCGCGGGTCTTGAGCGACGCGAGGTCGGTGCCGGCCTCGGGCTCGGTGTAGCCGATCGCGAAGACGATGTCGCCCGCGAGGATCCCCGGCAGGAAGCGTTCCTTCTGCTCCTCGGTCCCGTACTTCATCAGCGTCGGGCCGACGGTGTTCACCGTGACGAACGGGAACGGCAGACCGGCGCGCTGCACCTCGTCGAAGAACACGAACTGTTCCTCGATGGAACGCCCCTGTCCGCCGTACTCCTCGGGCCAGCCGATGCCGAGCCAGCCGTCCTGGCCGAGCAGCTTGACGACCTCACGGAAGTACTCGCCGCCCACGCCCTGCTCACCGGCCGCGCGGCGCTTCTCCGCAGGCAGCAGGTTCGCGAAGTACTCGCGCAGCTCCTTGCGGAGCGCGAGCTGCTCGGGGGATTCCCTCAAATCCATCGTTACTCCTCTAATACCGAACGACGTCGTTTACCAAAGGCAGACAGTCGCCGGGTTCCGGGCGACTGTCTGCCTGCGTTGTCCCGGACGCTAGCGACCGAGCCGAATCCTCGGGTCACACATCTCGCACAGCGGGAATCGCGACCCAACCTGCACTCGGGCGACTCCGAGACGCCCGGTCAGGGCGCGGTGGAATCAGTGAAATCATTCACCAGCTTGGGCGCCCAGACCACCCTTCCGAGAAAACGCTCGGCGTCGGGTGCGGTGGCCAGCCACACGGCCGCCGCGGCGGGCACGGTCGCCGGAACCGAGTCGAAACCGGCGTCCTCGATCTTGTCGGTACCGCCACGCGCCTTGCCGGACTCGGTGACGACGAACCCGGGGCTGAGGTTGAACGCGCGGATGCCACGTCCGCGGTACTCCGCGTTGACCGCACCGGCGAGGCGGCCGAACGCCGCCTTCGACGCGGCGTACGCCACGCCCCAACCGCCCTCGCCGGGCGCCGCCGGCGGATCGGTGGTCGCCGAACCGGACACCAGATTGACGATCACGCCGTCACCGCCGTCGACCATCGACGGCAGCACCCGCTGGATCAGCGCCAACTGGTGCAGGTAGTTTCCCCGCACCATCACCTCGGCGTCGTCGAGGCGAAGGTCGAGGATGCGCTCCATGTGACCGGCAGTCTGGGCGTAGGCGTTGTTGACGAGGACATCAACACGGCCCCACTCGCGCAGCACCTCGTCGGCGGCGCCGACAACCGAATCCCGATCGAGCAGATCCATCGGGATCGGCAACGCCCGGGCCCCGCACGCCTCGATCTCCGCGGACGTGGTCTCGAGGCTGCCCGGCACCGCGAGCAGACCCTCGCCCTCCGCGCGGGTGCGGGGCGTCACCGCACCCTCTCCCTCGCGGACCGTACGGGCGGTGATCGCAACGTCGAAACCCTTGCGCGCGAACGCGAGCGCGATCTCGCGGCCGATGCCGCGGCTCGCCCCGGTGACGAGGGCAACCTTGCGTGTCGTCATCTCACACGCCCAGGAAACGCGTCCGGCCGAACTCGACGAACTCGGCCTCGAGCGCGGTCTTGTCCTCGTCGGTCATCTGCGTGTAGACCGGCGCGCCGCGGCCCACCCAACGGTAGACCGGCTCGTCGGTGCGCCACAGTTCGGCCTGCAGCTCACGCTTGAGGACCTTGTTGGAGCCGGTGATCGGCAGGTTCGTCGACACCCGGATGAAGCGCGGAGTCGCCTTGGAACCCAGATCGTCCTGGACGGCAAGGTATTCCGCGAAATTCACGGGGTCGAAGGTGTCGAGCGAATCCACCTCGATCGCAGCCATCACCTGGTCGCCGGACCGCGAGTCGGGGATCGCGTACACGCCCGTCGCGATGACCTCGGGGTGGCGACGCAGGACACGCTCGATCATCAGGGCGGAGGTGTTCTCGCCGTCGACGCGGATCCAGTCACCCTTGCGGCCCGCGAAGTAGATGAAGCCGGCCTCGTCGACGTAGCCGAGGTCGCCGGTCCAGTACCAACCGTGCTTGATTCGGTCGGCGTCGGCGACGTCGTTCTTGTAGTAGCCCTCGAACGCGCGAGCGCCCTCCTTGTTGATCATCTCGCCGATGGCCTCGTCCGGGTTCAGCACCCGGCCGTGCTCGTCGAGGATCGCGCGCACGCACTCCTCCCGCGTCTCGGGGTTGACGACGGCGATGCCCGCGTGTGCGGGACGGCCGAGCGCGCCCTCCGGGGCCTCCGGATCGAGCTTGACCGAACCGGCACCCTCCGACGAACCGTAGCCCTCGAACAACTCCGCACCGAAGCGGCGCACGAACTCGACCTTGTCCTCGGGCGACGCCTCGGTGCCGAAGCCGCGCTCGAGCTTGTTGTCCTTGTCGTCGGGCTGCTCCGGGGTCGCCATCAGGTAGGCCAACGCCTTACCGACGTACGTGAAGAACGTGGCACCGAAGAACTTCACGTCGGGCAGGAAGCCCGACGCCGAGAACTTGCGGGCCTCGGGCAGGCAGACGGTGGCACCGTTCGCCAGCGCCGGGGCCCACAGCGCCATCAGCGCGTTACCGTGGAACAGCGGCATGCAGCAGTAGTCGACGTCGTCGCGGTGGTGCCCGTACTTCGCGGTGTTCGCGTACGCGAGGCGGGAGAGCCGGCCCTGGCTGCACTTGACGCCCTTGGACATGCCGGTGGTGCCCGACGTGAACAGCAGCAGGAACAGGTTGTCCTCGTCGATGCCGTCCGCGATCGCGGGCTCGACCCGGTGGGCGTCGAGGCGGTCCTGGTAGTCCGGGGCGTCGATCAGAATGAACCTGTCGTCGGCCAGGCCGAGGTCGAGGCCCTTCAGCTTCGCCATGCCCTCGGCGTCGGTAACGATCAACTGGCAGTCCACGTAACGGATCTCGGCCTCGAGTTCCGCCGAGCCGCGGGTGGGGTTGATGCCGACGACCGTGCCGCCGGTGAGGGCCGCGCCGCCGAGCCAGAACAGGAAGTCCGGCACGTTCTCGAGGAGGATGCCGATGTGGAACGGGCCGTCCACGCGCAGCGACTGCGCGAGAGCGCCGCGCGCGGCGCTCTCGCGGACCACCTCGTCCCACGTCCAGTTCTGCTCACGGGTACGGACACCGAGCTGCTGGTCACCGAGGCGATCGAGGAGCATCTCGGCAATCGTCGTGCGTTCCAACTCATTCTCTCCTGTCGCAGCGCCGGTAGGCGCGTTGCTTCTGACTGCGGGCTGTGTAGGCGGGTCAGCCATCCGTGGGCCGGCCGCGGACCGGACCTTCCGGTTCGATCCACCAGCCATGTTCCTTTCGCGAAAAGTAGCCTCGGGCTGTCGCGCAGATCACCGTTAGTCTCGCTGAGTGGTAACTCGTCCCGCCGAACCTTCCCGACATGAGAAATTGCCGTGAGAAACCCGTCACACCCCATGTCCCGAGCCTGGCACCTGGGCGTTCACGCGCAGGCAGTGACAGGAACGACACTGTGACACGGACGAAAGGTCACTCATGACTGCCCCCGCAGATCCGCAACTGCACCTGGACCAGGTCATGTCTCGTCTGATCGGTCCCGGCGGACCGTTCGAGATCGTCGAGGAAGAGGTCCTCGGCACCCGGATGCCGGTCATGAAGAACCGCAGCAAGGCCGTGGGCGATCTGCTCGCCGACTCGGTCAAGTGGGGCGACCGCGATTACCTCGTCACCGAGGACCGCCGGGTCTCGTACACCCAGCACGCCGCCGACGCGTACGCACTGGCCGCGGCCCTGAGCGAGCGCTACGGCGTCACCAAGGGCGACCGCGTCGGGATCCTCGCCGCCAACACCCCGGAGTGGGTGAGCACCTTCTGGGCAACGCAGGCGCTCGGCGCCATCACCGTCGGCCTCAACGGCTGGTGGGTGCCGCGCGAGATCGAGTACGGCCTGCAGCACAGCACCCCGAAGGTCGTGGTCGTCGACGCCAAGCGCGCGGATGCCCTCGCCGGGCTCGACACCTCCGGCGTCACCGTGCTGACCATGGAGGAGGACCTGCCGCGGCTCATCGCCGAGTTCGCCGGCGCGGCCCGCCCCGTCGTGGACATCGACGAGGACGATCCGTCGGTCATCCTCTACACGTCCGGCACCAGCGGACGCCCCAAGGGCGCGCTGCACTCGCACCGCAACCTGCTGGCGGTGGTCGACTACCACCGTTTCAGCGACTCGATCATGGCCGCGTTCACGGGCAAGCCCAGCGACCCGAACGCCCCCAGCGACCTGCGCTATCTGCTCACCTCGCCGCTGTTCCACATCGCGAGCCTGCACAACCTCGTGGTCCCGCGCCTCGCGACCGGCAGCGCCGTCGTCATGAACCAGGGCCCGTTCGACGTCGATCGGATCCTCGGTCTCATCGAGCGGGAGCGGGTGACGAACTGGGGCGCCGTCCCGACGATGGCTTCCCGACTCCTCGAGCACGGCAATCTGGACAAGTACGACCTGTCCTCGCTGACCTCGTTCTCGCTGGCCTCTGCGCCGTCGTCGATCGCGTTCAAGGACCGGCTCCGCGAGCAGGTTCCCTTCGCCCGCAACGCCCTCGTCGACAGCTACGGCCTCACCGAGTGCAGCACCGCGATCGCCGTCGCCAGCTCCGCCGAGCTCGAGGAGTACCCGGGCACGCTGGGCCGGCCGATCATCACGGTCAGCATGGAGATCCGCGACCCGTTCGGCGAGTGGCTGCCGGACGGCCTCGAGGGCGAGGTGTGCGTCCGCAGCCCGTTCGTGATGCTCGGCTACTGGAACGACCCCGACGCGACCGCGGCCTCGATCACCTCCGATCGCTGGCTGCGGACCGGCGACTACGGCGTCGTCGAGAACGGTCGCCTGCGGCTCACCGGGCGTCGCTCGGACCTGATCCTGCGGGGCGGCGAGAACGTGTACCCCACGGAGATCGAGCAGACCCTCGACGAGCACCCCGCCGTCCAGGAGTGCGCGGTGATCGGCACGCCGCATCCCGATCTGGGCCAGGAGGTCTCGGCCGTGGTCGTGGTCGCCGAGGGCCACACGGTCACCGAGGAGGAACTGCGCGAGTTCGCATCCGAGCGGCTGTCGTACTTCAAGGTGCCGACCAAGTGGCGCCTCACGACGGACCTGTTGCCGCGCAACGCGACCGGCAAGATGATCCGACGAGAGATCAGCGTGCAGTGACCCCCTACACGCTCGAGCGACTGGGCGCTGTCGAGGCGGTCCGCGATCTCGCTCACCGGTACACGCACCTCATCGACGAGGGACGGCTGGAGGAGGTCGCGGAGCTCTTCACGCGGGCGGTGTACGGACAATGCGACGGTGACGGGACCCCGGTGGGGTCGGTGCGTGACTCCGACCCCGCCGGCGTGCTGGCCGCGTGCCGCGGCTTCATCCGGATGCACGGCACGCCGCCGCGTCCGGGCACCAAGCACGTCGTCACCAACCTGCGGGTCGACGTCGCCGACGACTACCGCACCGCGACCTCCCTCTCGTACTTCACGGTGCTGCAGGCGACGGAAGCGCTCCCCCTGCAGCCGATCCTGGCGGGCCGGTACTTCGACGCCTTCGCCGTCCGCGACGGCGAGTGGGTGTTCACGCAGCGGCTCACGTGCATCGACCTGGTCGGGGATCTCGGCGAGCACGCGAAGCGCACTCTGTGAGAATCTCTCCCCTCAATTGATCTCGACGAGGAAGACTCCATGTTCAAAGCTGTAGCCCTGCTCGCGCGTAAGTCCGAACTGACCCGCGAGCAGTTCGTCGAGCACTACGAGACCGTCCATGTCCCGCTGATCCTGCGGTCGTTCCCGCAGATCAAGAAGTACCGCCGCAACTTCGTCGACCTCACCGACAGCGTGCGGGCTCCGGGCGTGGCCGATCCGAGCTTCGACGTCATCACCGAGATGTGGTTCGAGGACCGCGCCGGCTACGACGCGATGCTCGCCGCGCACGCCGATCCCGCGATCGGCGGGCCGGTCGCCGAGGACGCGAACCTCTTCCTCGACATGTCGAGGACCCTTCAGTTCATCGTCGATGAACGCTAGCCGAGCGCGAGCTGCGCAGGAGTAGCCGCGAGAACAGGAGCACCATGCAGGTCGGTCTGAACATTCTCGGCGCCGAGAATCTCTACGGCGGGCAGATCCGCCCGGTGCTCCGGCTGGCGGCGGACGCGGACCGCGCGGGAGTCGACGTGATCTCCACCGGTGATCACATCGGCTTCAACGCGGCCGCGCACGCGCAGCGCGTCGAGACCAACGGCTTTCCCTTCCCGCTGGAGCACGATTGGTACGAGCCGCTTTCGCTGCTCTCCTCCGTCGCCGCGGTCACCGATCGAGTGCTGCTCAATGTCTCGGTCCTGATCGCGACCGTCCGCCCACCGGTACTGCTCGCCAAGCAGATCGCCACGCTCGACGCCATCTCCGGCGGCCGTGCCGCGATCGGGATGGGCGTCGGCTGGCAGGAGGCCGAATACACCGCCACCAACATGCCGTTCGATGCCCGCTTCGGCCGCATGGAGGACACCGTCCGCGCGTGCCGCGAGCTGTGGACCAAGGCTCCGGCGAACTTCCAGGGCCGCGAGTTCTCGTTCGCGGACTTCCACTCGCTGCCGTTCCCGGTCCAGGAGCGGGTGCCGGTGATCTTCGGGTTCGGTCCCAGCCGGCGCAACTTCGACCGCATCGCCCGCGTCGCCGACGGGTGGACCGTCAATCCCGCAGACATGCAGACGTTCTCGCAGAGCGTCTCCCTGCTGCGCGACACGTTCGCCGAGCACGGCCGCGACCCCGACTCCGCCGTCGTCCAGGTCTCGGTCGCACCCGAACGCCGCGACGACGGAACCGTGGACCTCGACGCGACCGCGGACAAGACCCACGCCTGGCACGACGCGGGCGCCACCGTCGCGGTGTTCCGTCCCGCGACATTCTGCACAGCGGGAGAAGAGGTTCCGCAGCTGATCGACTGGGCGGTAGGACTGAAGTCCACGACCGACGACACCCGGGAGGGCCAGTGACTACGACGGACCAGGCTGTAGCCGAACTGCTCGACAAGCAGGCCATCTACGAGGTGGTCATGCGCTACTGCCGCGGCATCGACCGACTCGATTTCGACCTGGTCCGCGACGCCTACCACCCGGACGCGATCGACCACCACACCGGATTCGACGGCAGCGTCGAGGATTTCATCACCTGGGTGCAGCCGAAGCTGCGGGCTATCGGCGGCACGATGCACCACATCGGCAACCACCTCGTGGAACTGCACGGCGACTACGCGGTGAGCGAGGCGTACTCGACGGCGGCGCACTGGGGCGGTGGCGACGGGATCGGCATGGTCAACTTCACCAGCGGCTGCCGCTACGTGGACCTCATGGAACGCCGTGACGGTAGGTGGGCCATCGCCGAGCGTTGGGCGGTCCGCGAATGGACCCGCTCCGACGCCGGCCGCCTGACGCTGCCGGAGAGCGACGGCCCCCGCGGGCGTCGCGACGGTACCGATCCGCTCGACGCCCTGCGCAGCCGGCTGGGCTGAGCCTGTCACCCACCCGTGCTGTACTGGCGTCGTGTACAGCGAGCATGCATCACCGGCGGTTCCCGGGGCGGTCGTGTGGCGCACTGTGCGCACCGCCGACGGGTCCGTGCTGCCGGACGGCTGCATGGACCTGGTGTGGCGGGACGGCGACGTCGTGGTGGCGGGTCCCGACACGCACCCGTTCACGGTGACCGCGTCGGCGGTGCCCGGTGTCGGCCTGCGCTTTCCGCCCGGCATGCTCCCCCACCTGCTCGGCGTGCCGGCCGCGCATCTGCGCGACCGGCGGGTCCCGCTCGCCGACGTGATCGGCCGCGGCCGCTCGACGAGATTGCGCGGGCTCGATCCCGCCGAGGCGTCGGGCGCCTTCGAGTCGTTCGGTCGGGCACGGCTGGCGGAGGTGGGGCCGCCGGATCCGGTGGTGACGACCACCGCACGACTGCTCGCGTCCGGCCGAACCGTCGCCGACGCCGCGGACACGGTCGGATTGTCCGCCCGCGCGCTGCACCGGCTCGGTACCCGTTCCTTCGGCTACGGGCCCAAGACGCTGGCCGGGATCCTGCGGCTGCAGCGGGCACGCGACCTCGCCGGGCTCGGGATCCCGTCCGCCGACGTCGCCGTGCGGTGCGGCTACGTGGACCAGGCGCACCTGATCCGGGAGTCGCGGCGGATCACCGGTCGTTCGTTCGGTGAGCTGACCGGCCGGGATCAGCCTGGCAGCGACGCGAACAGGTCGACGCCGTTGCCGTCGGGATCCTTGACCGTGGCGTAGCGCTGCCCCCACGGGGCGTCGAACGGTTCGACTCCGCCGTGCCCCGCCGCCGCGAGCCGCGCCCACACCTCGTCCACCTGGGCGGGGTCGTCGCACTCGAACGCGAGCGAGACGCGGGAGTCGCCCGTGGGCGGCGTGTACGGTCCGCCGAACGACTCGACCACCTCGACGGTGTCCCACATCAGCCGGACACCTCCGGCGTTCGTCTCGACGTGCGGTTGGCTCTCGGCATCGGCCGGAATCTCGAGGCCGAGGAGCCGGTAGAAGCGCAGCGACGCCGTGAGGTCCGTCGTCACCAGGCCGATCGCGTTCAGCTGAGGTTTCATACCGATCAGGCTAGGCGCGCCTCACCCACCAGGATTGGATCTTTCGGACAGCCCCGCCGATCGACGCCCGTCAGTCCGGCGTCCCACCTCGAACCGATGTCGCTGCCGTTCTCGGTGACGACCGTGACCGACCGGACAACCCGCGCCGCATACGGACACTTCCGGCGTTTCGCGCGAAAGAACCCTGATGCGAACGCCGTTGCTTGGCCGAGCCATGCGACGGTATGGGACGGGGCCTCTCGTGGTCCGAAACCGAGTTCAGCCAAACACCCACATTCGCGTGAGGATGCCCTGCAAGAGGGACTGCACCGCTCCCGCACCCACTCCGGTTGAGCGATCGCTGAATACCCAGATACCCGCGTTGAACGTGTACCCATGATCGCGACGTAGGGTGAACTCGAGTTCAGGGCCTGTGATCGGGTGGTTCTCCTGCCCACCTGACGATGATTCGTCTGGGTTGAACAAGCTTGAACCAACCCTGCTCCGCCATAGCTTCCGACTGGCACCCGTCAAGAACTTCCCGTCCTCGAATACCGTGAGCTCGAAACCGCCTTCGGACGTCGCGTTCGCCCCCACCCCGACTGCTCGGAGCTGAAACGTGAAGCGACCCGGATTGAGGACTGCGTGAGGAAATCTTTGCCCCGTGGTGTCCGATCTGAGGAAGACTCCAAATCCTGCATGCGCGTTCACAAACCCCGATGCTCCACCCGGTAGCGCGCCGGATCGGGCATCAAGTCCGAGGGTGCCGCTGGAACGATTTTGGAGAATGCTCTTCGGCGGATGACCGGCAGAATCGTGCCACGCCCATTGGAAATCGTATGGCGGTACAAATCCCACAGAGCCTGCGCGAACTGTTCCTAGATCTTCAGGCGAATACGGCATACCGGCCGCCACCGGTACGCCATGACCCATCGCGTCGATTACGTCGGGTTGCACGATCTGCTTGGTACGCAGCCCCGCAATTGCGTCGTCGGCGTGCAGATCTTCGCCAATCGGCTTGGCAATAGAACCACTGATCGATCTGGTCGCTTCAACTATCTCCGCCTCAGTGGAACGACGCTGCGCGACCGCCCCTGCAGAACGCTCCACCATTGCGGCGACCGATTGCTCTGCGATCTGCCGATCGGCGCTCGTCACACCATCACGAAACGAGAGTTGAAGCTCCGCTGAAGATGTCTTCGCCCTTGACCGTTCCGCTGTATCTGTCATGATCTCGTCCCCAATCACCCGGCTGGCGATATCTGGGTACCAGTCATCCGGTCCTGCGATTCCAAGCAGCCGGGACTCTCTGCCAGTATCCGTGATTGCATCGCAGTTGTCAGCGATCATGTGGCTACCAAACGACATGCGGCTCGGACCGACAGTCGACTGGGTTCACCCGCAGTGGTGGCGCCGTTCAGGTGTGGGGAGGCAGGGGCGGGTGGCGCGACCGATGCAAAGTCCGCAGCCGACATAGGCTGCAACAGTAAAACTCTGGAATCGAAGAGCGTTCGCGGCGTCAGCTCTTCTGGCCCACTGCATCATCCAGTTGCGCATTCGGTACAGCAGCAGCGCGCCACTCCGCCGCCGACGGCTGCGGACTTCGTTCGAAGCCCGTCGGCGATTTATCCCTTCGTCAGGTACCAAGATCCGCAGCGGCAGTGGCACGACTTGATGGCATCGTACGGGCGGGCGTCGCTGCATGCTTTGATCTTTTGGCTCCATTCTCGGTCAGGCTCTGCCCCACGCATGAGTGCGGACTCAGCGGAATCGCGGTCGACTACGCGCCCACCTTCATCGGCCCGACACTGCAAGTCGGTACCGCCGGGATCCTGCCCGGCAGCACCGTCATCGAGACGAAAGGTGCCGTCGCGGCGATTCTCCAACTGCTCGGTACCGACACAGGAAGCCTGGGCAGCTGAGGCCCGCGAACGATTCCCGCACAACAAACAACCGGAACGAATCCGTCCGTTCTCACCACCGGCAGCCCTCTCATCGTGTTCTATACGTCCAAACATCGACAGAAGGAGCTCGGAACATGGTGGTGCAGGACCTGACGACACGGCAGTCCACGACGAACCGGTCGCGCGTGCGGACAGTACTCGGGTCCGTCGTGGTGGCCGCGGGAACGGCGACGCTGATCGCTTTCGCCCCGGGCACTGCCGGCGCTACCCCGCTGCTGCCCGAGCCGACCCCGATCGGCTCGCTCGGGAGCGCCTTCATCGACCTGTCCGGCGGGATGCAAACGCTTCTCGGGCAGTTCGGCGGCGACACCGGGAGCCTGGGAAGCGTGCGCATCGGAGGCCAGCCCACCACCGGCAGCCTCGGCAGCTCCACCGGCAGCCTCGGCAGCACATCCACCGGCAGCCTGGGCAGCTCCGCGACCGGCAGCTTCGGCAGTTCCTTCGGCAGCGTGGTCGACTCCCCCTTCAACTGATCGGGGGGAGCCGTCGCGGGACGCCGCGCGGTCAGTCCACCTCCGGTGCCCACTGGACACCGTTGATGTGGCCACCGCCGTCGACGAACAGCGTGTTGCCGGTGACGTAGCGTGAGTCGTCACTCGCGAGGAAGGTGGCGACCGGCCCGATGTCGTCGAGGGGGTCGCCGATGCGGCCCATCGGGTTGGCCGACGCCATCGACGCCGCCATCTGCGGATTGGCCTCCGCGACCCGGCGGTACGCCTCGCTCTGTGCACCCGGACAGATCACGTTGCAGCACACCTGCTTCGGCGCCCATTCCCGGGCGGCGGTGCGGGTGAGGCTGCGCAGGCCCTCCTTGGCGGCGTTGTAGTGCACCGAGTACATGTGCGCGTTCACGCCGTTGAGGCTCGCCAGGTTGATGACTCGGCCGGTGCCGCGCTTCTCGAGCTCGGGCAGGGCGCGCTGCATCGCCCAGAACGCGGCCATCACGGCCATGTCGAACCCACCGCGCAACTGCTCGTCCGTCATGTTCTCGAACCGCGCGAAGCCCGTACTGCGCCAAGCATTGTTGACGAGGATGTCGAGTCGGCCGAACTGCGCGACGGCGCCGTCGACCATCGCGTGCACCTGATTCTTGTCGGTGATGTCGGTGCGCTGGAACTCGGCCTTGACGCCCCACTCCTCGCGGAGCCACTGCGCGGTCGATTCACCTGCGGCCTCGTCGATCTCGGCGACCAGCACGTTCGCGCCCTCGCGGGCGAACGCACCCGCGATGCCGCGGCCGATACCCATACCCGCGCCGGTGACGATCGCGGTCCTACCTTCGAGCTTTCCCATACCAGTTCTCCTCAAAGAAGCGCCCGCGACCGAACCGCATCCCGGCCGAATGTCACATACGCTCAGTCCAACTGAACGTATGTGACATTCGGCCAAGGAAGGGGAATCAACGCGGACGCGGGACCGATGCGTCGATGAACAGCCCCTGCACCGAGACGCACACGTCGCCGGCGGCGTTCTTGATGTCGCCGACCGTGTGGATCTTGCGGCCCTCCACCGACTCCTGCCTGCCGGTGATGGTCAACTCCTCGAACAGCGGCGTCGGACGGTGGTAGCGCACGTTGAGCTGCGCGGTCATGCCTGCCTGGCCACCCCACGCGTTCGCGACACCGAGCACGTGGTCGAGAAGCAGCGCCGAGACGCCGCCGTGCACGCACCCGGGAGGACCCTGGTACGGCAGGTTCAGCGTGACGACACCCTGGACCGAGCCGTCGTCGAGTCCCTCGAGCACGAGCGGCGGTGCGATCGCGTTCTCCGGACCGGTGATCGGGTCGTGCCGGGTGACGCCCTCACCGCTCCACATGTCGACCATCCGCTCGGCCACCTCGGGAGCGTGCTCCTCGAGATGATCGGCGATGCTGTTCAGTTCCTCCGCGACACGATCCAGATTCGCGTTGCCCCGATCGGTCCGCAGCATCGCGTCGATCACGCGACGGGCCGCGGCGGTCGCACGGTCCACCGGCGCATCCTGCGGCGCCGACGTCAGCACGGTGCCGTGCGGGTGGGTGTGGGTGGTGGGATGGTCCCCGGTCTTCACGAACGAACCTCCATGGTCGCGTGGGTCAGCACCGGCTGGCCCTCGCGCTCGGGACACGCGGCGAGCAGTGTCAGTGTGTCCCCGTCCTGCCAGACGGAGGTCTCGATCGTCTCACCCGGGTAGATCGAGCCGGCGAACCGGACCGAGAAGCTCTGCACCCGAGCCGGATCGCCACCGAGAACGCCGTCCACGACGGCCTTGCAGACGACGCCGTACGACGCGAGTCCGTGCAGGATGGGGCGGTCGAAGCCGGCCATCTGCGCGAACGCCGGGTCGGCGTGCAACGGGTTCATGTCGGCGCTGAGCCGGTACACGAGGGCCTGCTGCGTGCTGGTCGGCGAGACCAGCACCTTGTCGGCCTCGCGCTCGGGAACCGCGGTGGTGACCTCGGGTCCGGCATCGCCGCCGAATCCGCCCTCACCGCGGGCCCAGATCTGCATTCCCGTGGTCCACAACGGGTTTCCGTCGAGATCGGTGGCCGACTGCTCGAGCACGATGACCGCGGCCTTGCCCTTGTCCCACACGTCGGCGACGCGCGAGGAGATGCGCGCCGAGCCCGACGTGGGGATGGGAGCGTGCAGCGTCAGCGACTGGCCGCCGTGCAGGATCTTGCGCAGGTCGATGTCGATGCCGGGCATGTTCATCCCGGCCGGCTTCAGGGTGCCGGCCGAGACGCCCTGGCCCGCGACCATCGCGAACGTCGGCAGAACCCGCAGGCCCTTCTCGTACACCCAGCCGAGCTCGGCCGGATCGAGCGAGTTCACCCCGGCACCGAGGCCCAGGTGGTACAGCAGGACGTCACGCTCGGTCCAATTGGCCTCGCGCACCGTCGGTTCGGCCGACAGTGCGGCCTTGACGTCGATCGGCATAGTGTTACGACTCCTTCGAGATGGTCCCGGCCCGGTACAGCGTGACCACGCACGCACCACCGAGGCCGAGGTTGTGCTGCAGACCCACGCGGGCACCGTCGACCTGGCGGGCGTCGGCCTTGCCGCGCAGCTGCCAGGTCAGCTCGGCGCACTGCGCCAGGCCGGTCGCACCGAGCGGATGGCCCTTCGAGATGAGACCGCCGGACGGGTTGACGACCCACCGGCCGCCGTACGTGGTGGCACCGGACTCGACGAGCTTGCCGCCCTCGCCCGCACCGCACAGGCCGAGGCCCTCGTACGTGATGATCTCGTTGATCGCGAAGCAGTCGTGCAACTCGATGACGTCGACGTCCCCGATCGTGAGACCGGACTCGGCGAACACCTGCTCGGCCGCGGCCCGCGTCATCGGGGCACCGACGACGTCGATCATCGACTGGTCGGCGAACGCCTCGGCGGTGTCCGTGGTGAGGGCCTGCGCGACGATCTCGATCGCCTGGTCCTCGAGGCCGTGCTCGCGGACGAACCGCTCGCTGACGACGATCGCGGCGCCCGCGCCGTCCGAGGTGGGTGAGCACTGCGAACGGGTGAGCGGCGCGTGGATCATCTTGTCGTCCAACACCTGCTGCAGCGTGTACTCGTCACGGAACTGCGCGTAGGGGTTGTTCACCGAGTGCTTGTGGTTCTTGACCGCGACGGACGCGATCTGCTCGACCGTGGTGCCGTAGCGCTCCATGTGCTCGAGCGCGGCGTTGCCGAACAGCTGGGCCGTCATGGGGCCGCGACCCCACTCGTGCTTGGCCGTCATCACCTTCAGGTGGTCGTCGAGCGTGGAGACCTTGGGCATCTCACCGGTGCCGGTGAGCGCGGTCTTGGTCATCTTCTCGAAGCCCACCGCGAGTGCGACGTCGACGATGCCGCCCTGCACCCACTCGCGCGCCATCATCAGCGCCGACGAACCGGTGGCGCAGTTGTTGTTGACGTTGACGATCGGGATGCCGGTCAGACCCGTCTCGTAGAGCGCGCGCTGGCCGGCGGCCGACGGCTGGAAGACGTAGCCGACCGCGGCGCGCTGCACCTGGTCGTACGAGATCCCGGCGTCTGCGAGCGCGGTACCCACGGCCTCGGAGACCATGTCCGGGTACTCCCAGTCCCGAGACTCGATCTTCTCGAACTTGGTCATGCCGACGCCGACGACGAAGGTGCGATTCATGCTGTGCAACTCACTTTCCGGGCTCGGGGTCACGCGGGAGCCCGAGGATCCGCTCGCCGATGATGTTCAGCTGAACATTGGTGGTACCACCTGCGATCGACATGCACTGCGAATTGAGGAACATCTGCGTTGCCGAACGGCGATGCTGATCCCCGAGCAGCGAGCGCGGGCCGGCCCAGTCCATCGCGACCTCCCACACCTGCTGGATGTGTTCGACACCGAGGAGCTTGGCGATCGAGGACTCCGCGCCGGGCTGCGCGCCGGTGAGCGAGCGGAGCGTGGTCCGCAGACCCATCAGCCCACCCGACTGCGCGTCGCACAGCACCTTTCCGAGCACCGTCAGCTGCTCGTCGTCGAGCCCGCCGGGAAGTTCGGCCGCCAGGTCGAGCAGTGCCTCGCCACCCGAACCGAGGGACGAGTCGTGCGACAGCGAGACGCGTTCGTTGGCGAGGGTGGTGCGGGCCAGCTTCCAACCGTCTCCCGGCTCGCCGACCAGGCACTCGTCGGGCACGAACACGTCGTCGAGGAACACCTCGTTGAACAGCGCCTCGCCGGTGATCTCACGCAGTGGACGGATGTCGAGGCCGCTGTTCTTGATGTCGATCAGGAAGTACGACAGACCCTTGTGCTTGGCGACGTCACCGTCGGTGCGCGCCAGGCAGATTCCCCAGTCCGCTTCGCGGGCCATGGACGTCCACACCTTCTGGCCCTGCAACTTCCAACCACCGTCGACCTTGGTGGCCTTCGTGGACAGACCCGCCAGGTCGGAGCCGGCACCGGGCTCGGAGAACAGCTGGCACCACACGATGTCGCCGCGCAGCGACTGCGGCACGAAGCGCTCGATCTGCTCGGAGTTGCCGTGCGCGATCAGCGTGGGGATGACCCAGTTGCCGATGATCATGTCGTGCGGAACGAGCTCCGTGCTGCGCAGCTCTTCGGCAATGACCAACTGGGTCACGGCGTCGGCGCCCTTGCCCCACGGAGCGGGCAGGTGCGGCGAGGTGTAGCCGCGCTCGGCCAGGTACGCCTTCTGCTCGGCTCCCGCGAGCTCGAGGGCGGGATTCAGCTCGGCCCGGACGTCGGCGCGGATCTGCTCCGCCTCCGGCGGCAGGTCGATGCTCAGCACACGGCGGGCACCCTCGAGCGTGAGGTTCGCGACCCGGCGCTTCCAGGAAGCGGTGGAGCCCAGCAGGATCCGCAGCGACTGCGCGCGACGCATGTACAGGTGCGCGTCGTGCTCCCACGTGAACCCGATGCCGCCGAGGACCTGGATGCAGTCCTTGGTGACCTGGAACGCGGACTCGAGGGCGACCGATGCGGCCACCGCGACGGCCAGCGACGCCTCCGCCGACGGGACGTCCTCGCCCAGCGCGCGGGCGGCGTCCCACGCGGTGACGCGGGCCTGCTCGGTGAGGCTGAACATGCGGGCGGCCTTGTGCTTGACACCCTGGAACTGGCCGATGACGCGGCCGAACTGCTGCCGCACGCGGGCGTAGTCGGCTGCCGTCGTGGTGGCCCAGTCGGCGAGACCCGCGGCCTCGGCGGAGAACAGCGTCGCCGCGATGTCGAGCACGCGCTGCGAATCGAGTTCCAGCACATCGCCGTCGGCCAGCTCGAGACCGTCGACGACGACCTCGGCGTTGCGCCGCACGACGTCGTGGCTCGGCAGTTCGGTGACGTCGAGGCGACCGCGCTCGACCACCACGAACGCGAGCTCACCGGAAGCGTCCGCCGCCAGCAGGAACAGGTCGCCCACCTGGCCGCCGAGGATGTAGCTCGACGTGCCCGACAGCGTCGCCTTGCCAGCCTCGCGCACCAGCTTCAGCCCGCCGGGCTGCAGCGAAACGGCACCGAACAGGGTGCCGTCTGCCAGACCGGGCAGCTCGGCCGTGCGGCCGGCCTCGTTCAGCACCGTCGACACGACCGCGGTCGACAGGAACGGACCGGGCACCATCGAGCGTCCGAGTTCCTCGGTGACGATGGCGAGTTCGACCAGACCGTAGCCGGCGCCGCCGACCTCCTCCGGCAGGTGCAGGCCCAGCATGCCCAGCTCGGCCAGCGAGCCCCAGTACGCGGGACGCGTCTCTGCCTTGGCCTCGACGGCCTCCCGGATCACCGTCGGCGTCGCGTGGCGCGCGGCCCAGCCACGCACGGAATCGCGGAGTTCGCGGTCTTCGTCACTCAATCCAATGGTCATCGAATATTCCTCGGAAGTAGAAGCAGCTCTAGGGAAACGGGTCAGATGCGCTCGATGACGGTGGCGGTCGACAGCGCACCGCCCGCGCACATCGTGATCAGGGCCGTCGAACGGTCCGAGCGCTCGAGCTCGTGCAGCGCCGTGGTGATCAGGCGCGAGCCGGTGGACCCGACGGGGTGGCCGAGCGCGATCGCGCCGCCGTTGACGTTGACCTTGCTCATGTCGGCCTCGAGGACCTGCGCCCACGACAGCACGACGGCCGCGAAGGCCTCGTTGATCTCGACGATGTCGATGTCGCCCAACGACATTCCGGCCTTGGCCAGCACGTGGCGGGTGGCGTCGATCGGTCCGTCGAGGTGGTAGTACGGGTCGGAGCCGACCATGCCGGACGAGACGATCCGCGCACGCGGACGCAGCCCCAGCGCGGCGGCCTTCTCCTCGCTCATCAGCATCACGGCGGCGGCACCGTCGCTGATCTGCGACGACGAACCGGCGGTGTGGATGCCACCGTCCATGACCGGCTCGAGTGCGGCGAGGCCCTCGGCGTTGGTCTCCCGCAGGCCGCCGTCGCGGGAGACGGTCGCGATCTCGCCGGTGGGCTCGCCCTCCTTGGTCACGACCGGAGCCTCGACGGGCACGATCTCGCGATCGAACCGGCCCTCGGCCCACGCCTGCGCGGCGCGGCGCTGCGACTCGAGGCCGAAGGCGTCGGTGTCGCCACGCTTCAGGCCGCGGTGGGCGGCGATGCGCTCGGCGGAGGTGAACTGGTCGCCGAGGTCGACGGTCCAGTCGTCCGGGTACGGAATGCCGGTGCCGGGCGCGAGCGCCTGGCCGAGGAAGACGCGGCTCATGGACTCGACACCGCACGCGATGCCGGCGTCGATCTGACCGGATGCGATGAGGCCCGCCACCATGTGCACGGCCTGCTGCGACGACCCGCACGCGCAGTCGATCGTGGTGGCTGCGGTGGTGTACGGCAGTCCCGCGTGCAGCCAGGCGTTGCGGGCGACGTTGTTGGACTGCTCGCCGGCCTGCGTCACGACGCCACCGACGATCTGGCCGATCTCCTCGGGCGCGACCCCGGTCCTGTCCAGCACCGCGCGCTGCGCGGCGCCGAGCAGCGTCGTGGGATGCAGGCCGGCCAGCGCGCCACGGCGGCGGCCGATCGGAGTACGGGCGGCCTCGACGATGACGACGTTGGTCATGGACAACTCCTCGACAGATCTGTGCAGTAAGGACGGGTCACCGAACCCTCCATCGGGAACTGCAACTCGTTCATTTTTGGAATGTATTCTACTTTCGTTCCGAGGGCAATGGATCCGACGAATCGGATCGAGCGGACGCCGAGGTTCGCGGCCGGCGCCGCATACAGTGCAAAGAGTGAACTATTGAGAATCGCCGAACGAGTCGTCGGCGAGGGTGCCCGCGGCACGCGTCATCGACACGGCGATCGACCGGGACCGATCGAACTAGAATTCATTTCAGTTCTTGCCTGCCGCCCAGGTGGCGGGCGGCCGGTCAGCCGCCCGCAGGCACCTGCGCGTTGGACAGGTCGGCCAGCAACAGGCGGCACGCGATTCGCAGGTCGGCTTCGGCGTCCGGGACGGAGACCCGCCCGTTGAGGCACGACTGGATGATGCCGAACCACGCCGACACCAGCACGCGGACGAGGACCGAATCGCTCTCCGTCACCTGCTCGAGCCCGGCGGCGTCGAACAGCACGTCGCGGAACAGCCGGTCCACCCGAGCGACGTCGGGAATCGCCGTCACCTTGGCGGTACTCGTCGACTGGATCATCGCGTTCGCGAGCAACGGCCGGCGCAGTAGCGCGCGGGTGGCCCGCAGCAGGGTCTCGAAGATCTCGTCCTGCGGGGTGGCGGCCGGATGCGCCCGGCGCGCGAAGCCCTCGCTCATCTGGTCGATCTGGTCGACCATCACCGCGACGAACAGGTGCGTCTTCGACGGGAAGTAGCGGTACAGGGTGCCGATGGCGACGCCGGCGAGCTTGGCGACCTCGTGCATCTGGACGCGCTCGAGATCCTTCTCGGTGCCCAGCTGCGCCGCCGCGTCGAGCATGCGCGCGAACCGTGCCCGCTGCTCGGCCGAACTCGGTTCGGCTGCGTCCCGCGCCTCGGCGACTCTCGGCACAGTCGACCCCCTACTTGCTCGTCCGTGCATCGCAGGGTGCGACACACACTGGAATGCTCCCACCCGGCATCGGAACAGTCGATGCTTCCGCTGAGTGGGAGTCACGCTGTCCCCCGGTGGGCACCTGCGATTGCGTTCAACATCGAACCCGAAATCGATGGAGGATACAACCATGCAGGATTGGACAACCGAGTGCGACGTGGTCGTGATCGGCTCCGGTGGCGGCGCCCTGACCGGCGCGTACACCGCTGCATCGCAGGGGCTGAGCACGATCGTTCTGGAGAAGACCGACCTCTTCGGCGGCACCTCCTCGTACTCCGGAGCCTCCATCTGGCTGCCCGGAACGCAGGTCCAGGAGCGCGCCGGCCTGCAGGACTCGACCGAGAACGCCCGCACCTACCTGCGGAACCTGCTCGGCGACACCGAGAGCGTGCGGCAGGACGCGTACGTCGACACCGCACCCGTCGTCGTGGCACTGCTCGAGAAGGACCCGAACATCGAGTTCGAGTACCGCGCCTTCCCGGACTACTACAAGGCCGAGGGTCGGATGGACTCCGGCCGCTCGATCAACCCGCTCGACCTGGACCCCGCCGACATCGGTGACCTCGCCGGCAAGATCCGCCCCGAGCTGGACCAGGACCGTACCGGCCAGGGTCACGCGCCCGGCAAGCTCATCGGCGGTCGCGCGCTGATCGGTCGCCTGCTCGCCGCCGTGCAGGGCACCGGCAACGCCGAGCTGCGCACCGGCACCGCCCTCACCGAACTGGTGGTCGAGGACGGCCGCGTCGTCGGCGTCGTCGCCGAGGCGAACGGCGAGCAGATCCGCATCAAGGCCAACCGCGGCGTGCTGCTGGCGGCCGGTGGCATCGAGGGCAACGCCGAGATGCGCGAGCAGGCCGGTACCCCCGGCAAGGCGGACTGGAGCATGGGCCCGTTCGGCGCCAACACCGGCACCGCGATCGCCGCGGGTGTCGCGGTCGGCGGCGCCACCGCGCTGCTGGATCAGGCGTGGTTCTGCCCCGGCGTCGCGCAGCCCGACCGCTCGGCGGCATTCATGGTCGGCGTGCGCGGCGGCCTCCTCGTCGACGCACAGGGCCGGCGCTACCTGAACGAGTCGCTGCCCTACGACCAGTTCGGTCGCGGGATGGACGCGCACGACAAGGCGACCACCGCGGCGAGCCGCGAAGATGGCGGGGCCGGCAGTTGCGCCATCCCGTCGTACCTGATCTTCGACTCCCGCGAGGGCGGCGGGCTGCCCGCGATCTGCATCCCGAACACCGCGCCCGCGAAGCACCTCGAGGCCGGCACCTGGGCGTCGTCGGACACGCTCGAGGGCCTGGCCGAGAAGACCGGCATCCCCGCGGACGCCCTGCGCGCCACCGTCGAGCAGTTCAACGACTACGCCAAGCACGGCGTCGACGAGCAGTTCCACCGCGGCGAGGACCCCTACGATGCGTTCTTCTGCCCGCCCAACGGTGGCCCCAACAACGCTCTGACGGCGATCGAGAGCGGCCCGTTCTACGCGGCGAAGATCGTGCTGAGCGACCTCGGCACCAAGGGCGGTCTGGTCACCGATGCCGACGCCCGCGTCCTCACCGCCGACGGCACCCCCGTCGAGGGCCTGTACGCGGCCGGCAACACCGGCGCCTCGGTCAGTGGCGCGTTCTACCCGGGTCCGGGCGTGCCGCTCGGTACCGCGATGGTGTTCTCGTACCGTGCCGTCCAGAACATGCTGGGCAACTGAACAATTCGGCCCTGAGGTGACCTGGTCCGGCTAGACCAGGTTGTCCTCGACCGGCAATCCGAACGCGCCCCTGCCGTACATGGCGAGGGCGCGTTCGGCGTCGTTGGCCACGTGCACGCTGCCGGCGTGGGCGTCGCGCCACGCGCGCTCGATCGGATTGCCCCGGGTCAGCGAGTTGCCGCCGGCGGTCTTGAACAGCAGGTCGATCGCCTCGAGGGCCCGCTCGGTGCCGCGGACCTGATCGCGCCGGACCCGCAGCCGCATGCTCATCGGCAGCGGCTCCCCCGCCTCCGCGAGCTCGAGCAGTTCGCGGATGTTGCGGTCCATCTGCAGGATCGCCGCGTCGATCTCCGACGATGCCCGGGCGACCGCGACCTGAGCGAACTGGTCCTCGGCGAACCGTCCGCCGCCGAGGCTCAGGCGGACCCGGTCGCGCATCGCCGACAGGTAGGTCTCGTAGCACCCCGCGACGGTGCCGATCACCGGCGCGGCGACCGTGCTGGTGAAGATCGCCGCGAACGGGAGCTTGAACAGCGGCGCCGCGTTGACCTTGTGGCCGGGGGCACGCAGCTGCGCGGCCTCGTAGTTGCGCAGCGTCCGGTGCTCGGGCACGAACGCCCTCTCCACCGTGATCTCGTTACTCGCGGTTCCGCGCAGGCCGACGACGTCCCACACGTCCTTGATCCGGTAGTCGGTCCGCGGCACCACGACGGTCATGAAGTCGACGGGCCGCCCCTCGGCACCGACGACCAACGCGCCCAGCAGCGCCCACGACGCGTGGTCGCAGCCCGACGAGAACCGCCAGCTCCCCGACAGCTCGTAGCCGCCTTCCACCGGAATCAGTTCCCCGACCGGCGCATACGCCGACGACACGAGCGTGGTGCTGTCCTGACCCCACACCTCGTCCTGGACGCGGACGTCGAACAGGCCCAGATGCCACGGGTGCACCCCCAGCACCGACGTCACCCACCCGGTGGACCCGCACACCCCGGAGATGGCCCGCACCACTTCGTAGAACTCGACCGGGCTGCACTCGGTTCCGCCGTAGCGGGCCGGCTGCAGCATCCGGAAGACGCCGGCGGCCGTCAGGTCGCGGATCGACTGGTCGGACACGCGGCGCGATTCGTCGACAGTCTGTGCGCGCTCGGCGATGGCGGGCAGCAACTCGCGAACCGACCGCAGAACCTCGTGGGCCATGGGGTGCTCCTCGACGACCCCGGGCGGGGTCGGATGTCGGGACAGGGGGTACCCGCATGGTAGGGCGAGATTCCTCTTGTCCGTTTCGCGGGAGTCTCCATTGGGGTTCCGGCGGCCTCGAGACTTCCGGTCCGGACGGTCCCGCCCAGTGGGACTCCCGGATGCCGGGTGATCCGTCTCACCTAGCGTGACCCTCAATGCCACAGGTGCATCCTCCGCCAGGAACCGATGCCCCGCGGCCAGCGCTCGATTTTCGAACGCGTCTGAACTCGAATTGCATTTCCCTGAAAGGACGGACGAAGTGACCCTCAATCAGTCCGAAGAAGCCGAAGTCCGCGAGATCGTCGCCGGTGCCGCCCCCACGCGCTTCGCCCGTGGTTGGCACTGCCTGGGCCTGTCCGAGTCGTTCAAGGACGGAAAGCCGCACTCGGTCCACGCGTTCGGCACCAAGCTGGTTGTGTTCGCCGACAGCAAGGGCGAGCTGAACATTCTCGACGCGTACTGCCGTCACATGGGTGGCGACCTGAGCCAGGGCGAGATCAAGGGCGACTCCGTGGCGTGCCCGTTCCACGACTGGCGCTGGAACGGCAAGGGCCGTTGCACCGACATTCCTTACGCTCGCCGTGTCCCCCCGGTCGCCAAGACCCGCGCGTGGCACACCCTCGACCAGGACGGCATGCTGTTCGTCTGGCACGACCCCGAGGGCAAGGCGCCGTCCGAGACGGACATGTACATCCCGCGTATCGAGGGTGCGCTCAGCGACGAGTGGTCCGACTGGGTCTGGTACACCACCGAGGTCGACACCAACTGCCGCGAGATCGTCGACAACATCGTCGACATGGCGCACTTCTTCTACGTGCACTACTCGTTCCCGACGTTCTTCAAGAACGTCTTCGAGGGACAGGTGGCGAGCCAGTTCATGCGTGGCCAGGCCCGCGAGGACATGCGTCCGCACGCGAGCGGTCAGCCGAAGATGCTGGGCAGCCGCTCCGACGCGTCGTACTTCGGTCCGTCGTTCATGATCGACGACCTGACCTACCAGTACGAGGGCTACGACGTCGACTCCGTCCTCATCAACTGCCACTACCCGGTCAGCCCCGACAAGTTCGTGCTGATGTACGGCATCATCGTCAAGAAGTCGGACCGCTTCCAGGGCGACGCCGCCGACGAGATCGCCAAGGGCTTCGGCACGTTCATCGCCAAGGGCTTCGAGCAGGACATCGAGATCTGGAAGAACAAGACCCGCATCGAGAACCCGCTCCTGTGCGAGGAGGACGGCCCGGTCTACCAGCTGCGCCGCTGGTACGACCAGTTCTACGTGGACCGCGCGGACATTCAGCCCGAGATGGTCGAGCGCTTCGAGCACGAGATGGACACCACCAAGGCCGTCGCCGCCTGGCGCAAGGAAGTCGAAGCGAACATCGAGGAGAAGGCACGCGAGAATGCAGCCGCTGGAGTGTGACCGCTGCGGGGCCTGCGTACAGGTCCAGAAGCACAGCTGGGAGCACACCGCGGTGCAGTGGAACGAGGCCGCCCAGGAGGCGTGCCAGGAGATCCACACCTGGGTGGGCCGTGAGGGCCGCCCGGGCGCACCGGTCATGCGTTGTGAGGCGTTGAGCGCGGCGATCCAGGTCGCCGCGCTCGACGGCCGCCTCGCCATCACCGACGAGTCTCCTGTCCCCACCCCGCAGGTCGCCGGCCACTGAGCCACGTCATTCGACGTCATCTCTCTCGACGAAAAGGATCGTTCATGATCGACAAGAACCAGTACGGCCCGTGGGCCGTCATCGCCGGCGGCTCCGAGGGTGTCGGCGCAGGTTTCGCCGACGAGCTCGCGCAGGCCGGCCTGAACCTCGTGCTCATCGCCCGCAAACCGGGCCCGCTCGAGGAGACCGCGGAGAAGGTCCGCTCGCACGGTGTCGAGGTTCGTACCCTCGCGCTGGATCTGCTCGCCGACGACGCGATGGACCAGATCCGCAAGGTCACCGACGACGTCGAGGTGGGCCTGCTGATCTTCAACGCCGGCGCCAACAGCTACGGCCACGAGTTCGTCACCGGCGACCTCGACGGGTTCAACCGGGTGATCAACCTCAACATCACCAAGCAGCTGGAGCTGTCGCACCACTTCGGCGCGAAGATGAAGGACCGCGGTCGCGGCGGCATCATGCTGCTCGGCTCGCTGGCCGGCTACATGGGCTCCGAGCACCAGAGCATCTACGCGTCGTCGAAGGCGTTCAGTCGCGTGTTCGCCGAGAGCCTGTGGCTCGAGCTGGCGCCGTTCAACGTCCACGTCGTGGAGTTCATCCTGGGCGTCACCCGCACTCCCGCGATGATCCGCGCCGGACTCAACTTCGACATCCCCGGCATGCTCGTCCAGGAGCCCGAGGACGCGGCCCGCGAGGGCCTCGAGCACCTCACCGACGGCCCGGTGTGGGTCGCGGGCGGCAACTACGAGGCAGCGCAGAAGCGCAGCGGCTTCCCCCGCGACAAGATGGTCAAGGGTGCGGCCGAGGCGATGCGCAAGCTGCTCAACCGCAAGTAGAAGTTCATCTCGACCGGCTGTGGCTGCGACCGAAAGGTCGCAGCCACAGCTGTATTCGCACCTGCCACCCGAGCCTGGAGGGAACGTCGATGGACCTGGAGTTGCTACTGGCCGAGCGGGAGATCGCCCGCGCCGTCATCCGTTTCGCTCGCGCGATGGACGACCGCGACTGGCCGGTCCTGCACGAGATCATGCTGCCCGACGCGACCGCGGAACTCGGCACCGGAACTCTCCACGGCCCCGGCGGAGTGGAGGCCTCGATCCGCTCGTTCCTCGACGACTGCGGCCCCACCCAGCACCTGCTCGGCAACATGCTCATCGACGTGGACCTCGCAGCCGGCACGGCCACCAGCCGGACCTACGTGACCGACCTGCACCTCGGTGTCGGCGACAAGCAGGGCCTGAGCTTCTCCACCCTCGGCGACTACCACGACGAGTGGCGGCTGACCGACGGCGCGTGGCGAATGAGCCACCGCACCAAGCACATGCGCGGCACCCAGGGCGACATCAGCGTCCTCGGTGCCGGGCCCGGTCACTGGGACGGCGGGCGGTCGCCCGTGGACCCGCGTACCGCGGCCGCGGACATCGAGGCGATCAAGCAGCTCAAGGCCGGCTACTTCCGGCTCATGGACACGAAGGACTGGGACGGTCTGGCCGCGGTCTTCACCCCCGACGCCGAGATCGACATGACCGAAACCGGCGGTGGGATCACCCATTCCGTCGAGGATTACATGCCGTTCCTGCGGGCCAGCATCGAGAACGTCGCGACCGTCCACCACGGCCACACCCCCGAGATCACCCTCACCTCCCCCACCACCGCGACCGGGACGTGGGCGATGGAGGACAGGCTGTGGTGGCCCGACGGCGCCCCGGTGCGCAGCCTCCACGGCTACGGGCACTACGTCGAGGAGTACCGGAAGACGGAGGCGGGCTGGAAGATCGCTGCGATGCGCCTGAGTCGGTTGCGGACCGACACGGCGTAACGCTCGACCGATTTGCCCGATACCGTCTGCACAGGCGACCGGAACTCCGGTGCGCAACGGGGAGGGAACATGTCGAGGCATCGGGTCGCCGTGCTGGGGATCGTCACACTGCTGGGCATCGCCGGATGCGGAACCACGGACGCGACTCCCCCTGCGAGCGGGGCCGATCTGCGGGCAAGTCTGCTGCCCGACGCGTCGGAACTTCCCGCGGGGGCGGTAACCCAACCGCTGCCCGGCGAGGAGGAGATGGTGCTCAACCTCGAGCTCGACGCCCCGAGCACCGGCACCGGGCTGGAAACGACGCCGACGTTCGATCCGCCCGGGTGCGAGGCCGAGAACATCTACTCGGACGGGGCTCGGATCGGGTTGATCGAGAACGGCTCCGCCACCGGCGCGCTTCTCGGGGATGAACGCGCCTACATCATGCTGGTCAGTGAGACCGACCTGGATGTGCAGCGAATAGCGAACTCCCACACTGGAGCCTGCTCGACCTACACGGTCACCTACGACGACCCCCGCGCATCGGCCCGTACAGTGCGTACCGAACGCCTCGACCTCCCGCCGGCTCTCGCGGCGGAGGACGCCGTCGTCCGGTCCGAGGTCACCGACCCCGACAACCCGAACTGGACCGACGACGAAATTCTCCTGGGATACGCGGCCGTCGACGGATACACCGTGATGGTCCTCGGATACCAGGGCAAGGACTCTCGCGCCGAGTTCGACGAAGTGTTCACGCGGGTCGTCGAGAAGGTTCGCCGGCGGTCCTGAGTCCCTTACGTGGAACGCCCACAGCAAGATTCGCGGCTCCATGTATTCCGACATCACCCTTCCAACCGGGGCCTGGCGAGGCGGGGTCGTCCGGCGCCGTGACGCACTGTGCGATCGGCGTGATCAACGCGGACGACCTCGACAGTATCGAACTCTCGCGGCGTCACACTGCGACAGTGCTTGCTATACCAGCAGCTTCGGTGGGCCAGGTGTTCAAGGGATTGACGTGTTCGCCGTCAGTGCAGTGAGCTTGCGCAAGCCTGCCGGGTAGAGACGCTTGCCGGCGACCAGTGCGACGATCGCGCCGAGGTAGACCAGCGGGGAGAGTTGCAGAGCCCCGAGCAGCCCGAGACGATCGGCAAGGACACCGACGACGAATGGCCCCAGTGCCATGCCCAGCAGGTTGTAGGCAACGGCGAGAGTACCCATTGCAGAGGCTCGGACAGAAGAGTGCGTGAGGTTCGCTACCATCGCCGCGGACGGTCCGGACGCCCCGCCGGAGAAGAAGGCGCCGATTCCGATCAGGACCATCTGCGCGGCCCCGGTACCGACGCGAAATCCTATCGTCAAGAATACGAGCGACATTACGCAGAAGGCGATGGCGGCGGTCCACTTGCGGCTCGTGTCGGTACGACCGACCCGGTCAGTGATGATGCCGCAGATCACCATGCCACTGCCCACGAGCAACACGAAGAGTGACGCCATCAGCCCGGCTTCGGCCGGAGCAAGGCCGTAGTAGCGGTTGAAGAAGCTCGGGAGCCAAGACAGCAACACTCCGGCGGTGAACAGATGAAGTCCGCCACCGATGTAGGCGCACAAGACGGCCGGATTGGTAAACAGACTCGACACCGGGGCGCGGTAACCCACCGGCGGCGCAGCAGCGACCGCGGACACGTCATCGGCGGCGTGCTGGGCCAGCTTGTGGTCGGTGATCAGGGCACGGTAGAGCGCGACCAAGATCAGACCGAAGACAGCCATACCAGCGAACGACCAGCGCCAACTCAAGTGGACGGCGATGACACCACCGAATGCGACACCGATCACCGACCCGAACGATCCGCCGGCCAGAAAGGCCCCGCTGAGAGTGGCGTGCAGTCGGGGCGCGAAGACGCTGAGCACGACGGCGATACCGACGCTCGAATAGGCGGCCTCACCGACTCCGACGAGGAAGCGGGCGCCGAGCATCTGTTCGTAACTGGTGGCCAGCGCGCACAACAGGGTGGCGACGCTCCACAGAACAGCCATGAGGATCAGGCTCTTGACTCGACCCCACCGGTCTGCCAGCAAGGACAACGGCAGGGTGAGCAGGCCGACCATTAGCGCCACGACGCTGGAGAGCGAGGCAAGCTGGGAATCAGACAGCGCCCATTCGGTTTTCAAGAACGGGAAGACTGCACTGAGAACCTGTCGGGACATATAGTCCGAGAGCAGCAGTCCGAAGGTCAGGGCGAACACTATCCACGGATACCTGCTCGACCGGGCAACTGGTGTGTCAGCCGGGTCTTCACTGGAAGTGGTGGGTAGCACCATGTGTGCTCCTAATCTAATGACCGGATGCAGTCGAGGGCATGTCCTGGCAAGAATCACCGGCCGCGTCGGACAACGAACTGCCGAGCTGCGCGCGAAGGAACGGCAGCACAATTTCGTTGACCTTCTCGGGCTCATCCAGCCAGGGCCAGTGCCCGGTCCCCGGCACGATTTCGACCCGCGCGCCTGGGAAACTCTGCATCTGCTGGCGGGCGAGATCGGAGGGAACGAACGGATCGTCCTCGCCCCAGACGACTAGGGTGGGAGTAGTCAGGTCGCGCAGCGGGCCTGTCAGCGCCCTCTCGAGCGCAGCAAGATCGAGGGAACGGTACATCTGCAGCACTGCTCGCTTGGTCCCGCTGGGAGCCATGTGGCCCACAATTTGCTCCAGCCACTGATCGGGCAACGCGGGATTCTTGCGGCGAATAATTGATCGGTTGATCCGGGGCCTCAGCATCAGCTGCACCAGTTCGCCCGCAATCGCTGTACGCCACAGGCGCGCAAGACCATGCCAATGCGACTCCCGGTTGATGCCGGTATCGATGAGGGTGATACTCGCGACCTGCTCCGGATGGTTGATTGCCCAGGTCAGGCCCCATGGACCTCCGAAATCGTGTAGGACGAGATGTGCACGCTCGACGCCCAACTGATCGATGATTCCACCAAGATGCGCTGCCTGGGAGGGCACGGTGTAGTCCTGGTCCGCACGCTGCTCTGCATCGCCGAAGCCCGGCATATCGGGCGCAATCACTCGCGCAAAGTCGGCGACCTTCGTCAGTAGTGGGGCCCAGTCGTTGCTTGCCCCTGGATTACCGTGCACGAAGACCACAGCCTCATCGGAGTCGGATCTGTTAGTTACGACCGGTGAGCGAACGTCTCGGACAACGATTTGCAATTCGTCAAGCATGGCTTGCTCCTAAATGGTTTGCTGACCGAACCGGTAGCGATCGGAATGGCGCTGCGACTAGGCGCCCACCGCAGGCCGGCCGGCACGCATTTGTTCGGCTTCAGGCGAGGCTGCGCTTGAGGATCTTTCCGGTGGCGGTCATCGGCAATGACGCGACAAACTCGACCAGACGCGGGTACTTGTAGGCGGCCATCTGCGTCTTGGTCCAGTCGATCAACTGCCCTTCGGAGATTTCGGCATCCTTGTCGAGGATGACGAACGCCTTGACCTCCTCGCCGTGACTTTCGTGCGGTACGCCGACCACTGCCGCCAGGGAGACGGCCTCGTGCGCCATGAGCACTTCCTCGATCTCTCGCGGGTACACGTTGAACCCACCGCGGAGGATCATGTCCTTTGCCCGGTCGACAATGTAGTAGAAGCCGTCCTCGTCGCGGCGGGCGAGATCCCCGCTGCGGAACCAGCCGTCGCACATCACCTCTTCGGTTGCCGCGGGCCGGTTGTAGTATCCCTTCATCACGTTGTGTCCACGAATTGCAATCTCTCCCACTGAATTTGATTCGGCCACAGTGTTCCATTGCTCATCCACCAGGCGGACCTGGACGCCCCATACCGGCGTGCCGATGGACCCGGGTCGCGGATCCCGCTCGGAGTCGCTGAACACCGCCAGCGGTGACGTCTCCGAGAGCCCGTAACCTTCGAGGATCTGAACTCCGAATCGTTCGTTGAACTGCTTGAGAATCTCGACCGGCATCGACGCCCCGCCCGAGATCGCCCTGCGAAGATTCTTGGCGATCCGTTCGACATCGATCCCGTCGTCGAGCGTATCGATGGCCTCGAGCAAACCCCAGTACATGGTCGGTACGCCCGCAAAGACGGTCACGTCCTGTTCGTTCATGATCCGCAGTGCGGACTGAGCGTCGAACCGCGGCAACAAGATCAACGTCGCGGCCATCGAGAACGCCGAATTCATGTTCACGGTCTGACCGAAGGTGTGGAAGAGCGGTAGGGCCGTCAGGTGCGTGTCGTGCCGGCTGGGCCGCGAGTCGAACAGTCGGTTAGCCGTCAGCGCATTCAGCACCATGTTCGAGTGTGTCAGCTCGGCGCCTTTGGGCTGGCCGGTGGTGCCGCTGGTGTACAGGACCACCGCGGTGTCGGTGGCCTCGCACAGCAGACTCTCGAACTCGCTGGGCTGATCCACGAGCGCTTGCGCCAGCTGGGCAATGCCCTCGGCGGTAGGCGCTCGGTCTGCGCCAACGACGAACAGGTGCTCGCAGGTCGGGGCGTCTCCGTAGCCCTCCCGGGCAAACTCGGCAATCGGCAGGTCCGATGTACCCTCGAAGCAAAAGTACGCTTTGGCGTCCGAATCGGCTAAGTGATAGGCGATCTCACGGCCCTTGAGCAGAATATTCAGTGGCACCACGACCGCGCCGGCCTTGAGGATTCCGTAGTAGAGAATCGGAAACCATGGCACGTTCGGGAGAGAAAGTGCCACCTTGTCGCCTGGCCGGATCCCGCTCGAGACGAGAAGGTTGGCTACCTGGTTCGAGACGGCATCCACCTGGGCATAGGTGAACCGCTGTTCGCCCTGGACGAGCGCGTCACGGTCCGGATACCGACGAGCGGAATCCTCCAGGAGCATGGACAGATTGAGCATGTGGCTTCTCTCTCAGTTTCGTGGTGCGGTCGTAGCGAACGCAGTGCGGGATCGGAACATGTTGTGGCGTCCAATAATTCGGCAGAATCAGCAGGCCGCAGAGCCAGCTCATGTATCGCGGCCAGCGGCGGATCTGCGGGTTCACCGTTTCCCCGGGGGCATAACCGCGCCGGTCGACCGAACTAGTCGACCGAGCCTTCACAAGCCCCCACCCGAATTGACCCGATATCGGAAAGCGGAGTCCCGTGAACCCACCGGATCACCGCAGACACCATGTGTTCGACGGCACTTAATGCCGCAGTTATGTTGCACATCACGCTATAGGGACTGCGCCACATTCGATTGACGCTGCGTTACGGCTGGATTGACATACTGTTGCACTGCGTCTGCCGCCAAGCGCTCTCCGCTGATCGGACGCTCCGGGCACCGGCCTAAGCCCCCATCACCCGAGGACCGCCGACCATTCGGACCCCTCGACCGTGAATGTGCAGTGCCCGCCGCGACCGGTGATGCACTCAGTGGTCCCGCGCCGACAGTGCACAGGCCCGACGACCAACACCTGCTCTAAAGTGCAGCCCTCCAGGCCGTTGGACTGGACCCGAACTCGGTTCGAAACCAGCGCGAGAACGCAGATAGTTCGGAAAACCCAAGCAGACCAGCAACATCCGTTAGGGAACGCGTCCGCTGTGTGACATATATCCGAGCCAAATCCACCCGGGTGGTATTGAGGATCTCCGAGAATGATGTGTTCGATCTGGCAAGAAGCCGATGGACCGTGACGCGGTTGACTCCCAGCGTCTTCGCGACATGCTGCAGCGAGCACCGCCCCGTCGGCAGCGTGGTTTCGATCAGTTCACGAATGCGGTCGAGATCGTCGACGGGTCGCGGGCTGGCGATCGTGTCGATATACTCCTTCGCGAACGGCTGAAATGAAGGGTCGAACAGGCTATTGGGGATATCAAGATCGCCAGCGTAGAACCCGAAGCCATTGAAATTCTCGCCAAATCGGATCGAATTTCCCAAGGTACGGCGGTGAAGCGTCAGGGCGTCCGGTGCGTCGTGCGTAAAACAAACGGTTGCCGGTGTCCAACGGCCTCCGGAAACGATCTTGATCAGCCGAAGAAGTGCCCCTACGATCATCTCGGAGAACTGCCGCGAGGCGCTGGCAGGGACTATGTCGAAGTCAAGCCTAACCTTTACGAGGTCATCAGTTTCAGCTATCCGAACGTTGATAGCCTCGCTGCGTAGGTGCTGATAGCGACTGAGCATCATCAGCACACTGCGCATATCCGGTTCGCCCTGCGCGGCTACACTGATCGGGCCCAGATTGGAGAACTTTCGGTTCTCGGCCAGGCGCAATCCGAAACCTTCGAGACCGGTTGCGACCGCAGAGATCTCGAGGAGTCGGGCGGCGGCGTCGATGGCGATCCACTGATTCGGCATGGCCAGGTCGGCTACCTGGAGCCCGACAGACCTGAGCAACGGAAGTGGGTCGACTTCCCGAGAACGAATGAGCTCCAGGTATCCCGTCAGCGTTGCGTTACGGACAAGCCGGGTCATCGAAGCCTCCTTTCGATTGCCTTCGAGCGTCCGTCAGCTTGGCCGGCATCACCCGGCAGATGCCTTTGGCGGTCGGCTCGAGGGCGAGATCCCATTCCAATACTGCTCGGTCGGGATCCACAGCAGCTTCACCATCCTCGACACCGGACCACGCTCGTGCCCCGCTCCTACCCTACATTCGACCGGGCGTATAGCGGCTCCGGCCAACAGGATTGGAAACCCAGATACCCGCCTCCCCGCGGAAGTTGCAGGACAGGCGGGTAGCAATCGTCGCCGCCGCAACGGGTGCGGGAGCGCACGGAAACCGAATCCGATATCCGATGCGCCGGTAGGGCGTTCACGTAGCCCCTCCCCCATCGGTAACCCTGCGGGCGGAGCAATAGCGCGTCAAGCAAGGTGCAACGTGAGGTCAATTTCCTGCCGGGACTGGGCGCTAGAGTTTCGACATCTGACGGTGCGGATCCATGCTTCACCGGACCGCAAATGAAGAGCACCCAACGAGCGAACCTGTCGCCCTCCGGCCGAGCTGGCCGAGTACCCCTCTCCCCCGAAATCAAAGGAGTGACACCCATGCACGCCGTTCAAATCGAGGAGCCATCGCAAGCCGGGAATTCCTTGATCAAGGTGAAGCAACTGACCCGACATATCGGGGCCGAACTGCTCGACATACAGATTCCTGACATCACCCGCGATGATGCCCTCTTCGCCGAGGTGAAGTCGCTTCTCCTGAAGCACAAAGTGCTATTTCTCCGAAACCAGGAAATGACACGCATCCAACACGTGGCCTTCGCCAAGAAGTTCGGACCGCTGGAAGATGGCCACCCAAACACCGACGATGATTCCGGTGTTGTTCTCCTGTATAAGGATACGTCGAGCGAGGGCCACTACGAGAATTCCTACCACAGCGATACGAGTTGGCGGGAGAGCCCCTCAATGGCGTCCGTACTGCGTTGTGTGGAACCGGCTGAAATTGGTGGCGACACCATTTGGGTCAACATGGTCGAGGCATACCGCGAACTTCCGGATCACGTCAAGGATCAGGTCAAATCCTTGCGTGCCCGGCACAGCTTCGAGGCAGTCTTCGGCGCCTCGAAGCCGATAGAAGTACGGCACGAACTGAAAGAGAGCTTCCCCGATGCCGAGCATCCGGTGGTTCGCACGCATCCTGAGACGGGGGAAGAGATCCTCTATGTGAATGTTTTCACGACGCACATTACCAACTTCCACACCCCGGACCGAGTGCGTTACGGCGCCGATTACTCGCCCGGCGCGAGCGATTTGCTCAACCATCTGAAGAGTCGGGCAGCGATCCCCGAGTACCAGGTCCGCTGGACCTGGACGAAGGATTGCGTCGCGATTTGGGACAACCGATCTACGCAGCATTACGCGGTTCAGGACTACTGGCCGGCCGTCCGGAAAATGGAGCGCGCGACGATCGCGGGCGACAGGCCATTCTGAAATATCCCCTACCGACATATGCGCTTCGGGGCTTGCCCTCGAAAAGCCCACGCCCCAATTTCAGATCCTGAAAGGAAACAGTGATGAGTAGATTCGACGTCACCGAGACGAATATCGCGGTCGCGCAGCTGATCGAGCGGACCGTCAACCCGCGGCACCTTTACCTGCTGCATGCTTACAACCGGCACCGCAACCTGGAGGTCGCCGGTCGCTGGGAGGAAATCTTCGCGCCCGACATGATGGTCGAGGAACCCGTCTACAATTTCAACACTTTCGGTCGCACGATCAGGCTCGAGGGCGCCGACGCGATCAAGAGTGTCTACAGCGAATGGGCTGGCACCGGGGAGTGCATCTTTTACGTCGAAGACGAGAAGATCGCTGTCGGCGACAATCTGATCTGTACCGACTTTGTTCTCTACCAGCAGACTCCAGGAGCCGCGCTCGTGGCGGAGGGCATCGATGTCGACCCGCAGGCCACGTACCTGATGAAGAATCGGCAGTACATGAACTGGCCCTACGACGACCAGGGTCGACTCATCGGTGAGGATGTGTGGGAGGTCGACCCATCCACACGCGAGTACATCCGACTCGACCCGTCCGAGGTGCTCACCTGTGCACAGTCGGCACCCCTACTCGAACACTTGATCAAGCCACTTCCGGCGCGCCCCTTCTAGGAAGTTCCTCAGCGGCAAAGGGTTGGTCCAGGAGTTCGCGGTGATTCACCGACAGCCCTGTCCGACCTCGACCGCCACCGCGGCCCGGCGGCGATCTCCTGGTCACCGCTGGGCCGCTCCAGCACAGCCTTATGTACCGCGGAGGTCTGGGTCTAGGCATTCGGTCTCGCCGCCGAAATCGTCGCATCGCAGTCCGCATTCGACATCGGCGGGTTCGGACCCTCTGACTGCGGACTCATACGCCAGCAATCCTCCGTGTTCGCCGACGCTCACGAATCCCTGAACCTGATGCAGCCATCTCAGCTCACCCGAGACGGTTCAACAGTGCAATCGCGTCGAACGTCCAGTCACGACTTGACTTTCGCACACTACGCGTGGCGCTTCTCGGAGTCGATTATCTTTGGCGGTTCCGGCACTAGGTTGCCGCGCTGATGGCGTGCGGCTGACGTTCGGTTGCTGTGTCACGAGGGGGAATGGACATGCGCGAGGTGGAACTATCGGCGGGACCTATCGAGTACGAAGACACCGGTGGCGATGGTCCGGTCCTGATGTTCATTCACGGATTGATCATGGACGGTTCGGTGTGGCGGAACGTTGTCGCCGAACTACGCGACCGGTACCGATGCATCGTTCCCACCTGGCCGTTGGGCGGGCACCGGAAGCAGATGCACCCTGAAGAAGCTGACCGCGGCGATCTCGGATTTCCTGGAAGCAACGCGTACCTGACGCCGCCACAGGACGGTTGGAAGGCCAGGTAGTGGATATCCGAACATGTGTCCCGCACGCGGAACTTTTCTGCCAATACCCGGTAAACGTCGTCGACATTTCGAAGCAGATACCCGGACGTGACGCTATCGAACGCCTCGTCCGGGAACGGCAGGTCGTTGGCGTCGGCAACTTGCCACGAGATGGCATCGCCGATTGCTCTGGTAGCCGCGGCGGCAAGCATGCGCTCCGAGAAGTCTGCAGCGGTGATCGCGGCGTGCGGATACAAGGACCGCGCGGCGAGAGCGATCTCACCAGTGCCGGTGTCGCCCCAAGGTCATCACGCGATTCATCCGGTCGTAGTACAACGCGACGGAATCGAAAGTTTCCTTGACACCGGACTTATCCATCGGACCCCATCTCGTGGGAAGGCTGCGTCCGTACATCCGGATCGCTCGGTTGATTCCACTTCACTGGATTTACTTCGACTCCTGTCAACTTACGACAAGCCGGACACGACGCGCCGATCGCCTGTATCTCGTTCACCGCGCGACAGTGCCCGGATCGGACGTAGCCGTCCCGGTTACCCGAGACGGTCCAACAGTGCCATCGCATCGAACGGCGCGTAGCCCTTCATGTCGTTGTCGAAGTACACGAACGCGTCCCTGCCGTCCTGCTGCCACCCGCGCACCTTCTCGGCCCATCCGTCGAGGGCCTCGTCGGTGTAACCGCTCGCGTACAGCTCGGCGTCGCCGTGCAACCGCGCGTAGGCGAAATCGGCGGTCGTCTCGTCGATCCGCGGGTACTTCCCGGCCGTGTCGGCGAGGACCAGTGCGACGCCGTGCTCTCGGGCGATCGTCACCACCTGGGGCACGGCGAAACTCGCGTGCCGCACCTCGAGCGCGTGCCGGATGGGACGCTCGGCGTCGGTGACGACCAGGACCCGGTCGTCGGGCAGCTTGTCGTCGCGGCGCTCCGCGAGGGCGCAGGCGGCGGTGGTGGTCCGCGGCAGCAGCGCGAGGAACGCGTCGAGCCGGTCGGCGTCGAACTGCATGTTCGGAGGCAGCTGCCACAGGATCGGACCGAGCTTGTCGCGCAGTGCCAGGACCCCCGCCGCGAAGAAGTTGGCCAGCGGGATCTCGACGTCGAGCAGCCTGCGCACGTGCGTGATGTAGCGGCCACCCTTGACCGCGAACACGAAGCCGTCGGGCGTCTCGTCCCGCCACTTCGCGAAGCTGGACGGCTTCTGCAACGCGTAGAACGACCCGTTGATCTCGATCGACGTCAGGTGCGCGGAGGCGTACGCCAACTCCTCGCGATGTACGAGCCCCTCGGGATAGAAGCCACCGCGCCACCCCGGGTACACCCACCCGGAGATGCCCACGCGGACGTCCGCCATGCCGCCGGAGTGTAGACCGGTCGAGCGAGGTCCGACGTCCGGTTCTGCGTAACTCGGGGACGCGTGTCGGTGCGGCGGAGTACCGTCAGATCGCTCTATCCATGACTTCTGGGGGTTTTCTCGATGTGGGGTTCCGATCCGACGTGCGCACCGGCGCGCAGGCTTCGACGCGGGTTGCTCGGCCTGTCGCTCGCCGCACTGGTGGCGCTGCCGCTGGCGGGTGAGGCCGCGGCGGCGCCCGGGAGCAGCGGAAGCACCGGAAGCACCGGAAGCTCCGAGGACTCGGGCAGCGCCGGCAGCCTGGGCAGCGCCAGCAACGCGGGGAGCGCGGCGACCGCCGGCAGCTCGACCGGCAGCGGCGAAAACGGGGGCAGCGTCAGCGCCGGATCGGTCATCCCCGGTCCACTCCAGAACGAACGGCCGCCGCTACCGCCGCTGCGCGACGACATCACCGTCGCCGCCATCGTGGGCGAGGAGCAGAAGACCGAGCAGATGGTCCGCTTCACGGTGGCCTCGCCCGCGCTGCGCCGCGAGGTCGGTGTGGAAGTGCTTCTTCCCAAGGACAACTCGGTGCCGCGACCGTCGATCTACGCGCTCGAGGGTGTCGACGCGGGCGAGGACACCAGCGGGTGGGCCACCATCGGCGGGGCCCCCGCCTTCTTCGCGGACAAGAACGTCAACGTCGTGATGATCAACGGCGGCGTGTCCGGCCTGTACACCGACTGGGACCGGGTCGATTCGGGTGTCGGCCTGCACAAGTGGGAAACGTTCATCACCGAGGAGTTGCCGCCGCTGCTGGACACGCGCCTGCACACCAACGGCGACAAGTCGCTGCTCGGTATCTCGATGGGCTCGCAGGGCGCGATGATGCTCGCGCACCGGAATCCCGGGATGTACCGCGGCATCGCGGTGTTCAGCGGGTGCTACTCGACGACGGACGACCTGGGCCGGGCCAGCGTGCAGGCGACGGTGTCGTCGCGCGGCGGAGACCCGGGCAACCTGTGGGGCGAGGTCGGCGGTCCCGAGTGGGCCGCCCACGACACGGTCCGCAACGCGGAGCAGCTGCGCGGCATGGACATCTACGTCTCGGTGTCGACCGGCATCCCGGGTAAGTACGAGGAACTGGGCTCCCCGGACTTCGTCGACCGGGTGTTCATCGGCGGCCCCATGGAGGCCGTCGCGAACGCCTGCACCCACCGGCTCGACGCCCGGCTCGACAAGCTGAAGATCCCCGCCACCTTCGACTACGAGGCCGTCGGCATCCACGGATGGTCGTACTGGCGGGACCGACTGCCCAAGGCGTGGCCGACGCTGGCGCGCTCACTCGACCTGCCCGCCTGACACCGCACCGTCCAACGACGAACGGGCCCCGCACGGACGAATCCGTGCGGGGCCCGTCCCGTCTCTACCGGACGATCATGCCTTGGGGATGAACGCCTTCAGCGGCTCCGAGGCCGACCAGTCGTGGCCCCAGTAGCTGTCCGCCGTGATTTCCTCGGCGGTGTAGAAGGTCTCGTCGACCGCCATGCCCTCGGTACCGAACTCGAGGTCCCAGCCGCCGGGTGCGCGCACGTAGAACGACACCATCTTGTCGTTCGTGTGGCGACCCAGGGTCGAGGAGATCGTGAAGCCGTTCTTCGCGACACGGTCCAGCGCCTGGCCGACGGCGTCGAGGGTGTCGACCTCCGTCATCAGGTGCACTAGGCCGGGCTCGTCGGTCGGCGGTGCCGGGCACAGCGCCAGGCTGTGGTGGCGCTCGTTGACACCGAGGAAGCGGACGCGCGAGACGCCGTCCGCGAGCCGGATGGCACCGCGCGGGAGGAAGCCGAGCACCTCGGTGTAGAAGGCGTACGACTCCGCGAACTTCGCGGTCGGCAGCACGACGTGGCCGAGGCCCTGCGTGCCGGTGACCCACTTGCCGCCGTGCGGCGTGACGACCGGGCTGTGGTCGAGAACCGGACCGAAGAAGACCTCGATGCGGGTGCCGGCCGGGTCGTCGAACGCGATGACCTTCTCGGCGTCGCGGTAGATGGATTCCTCGTGCGAGAGAACCTCGACCTCGATGCCGGACTTCTCGACAGCTTCCTGGACGCGCTGCAGAGCGAACTCGTCACGCACCTCCCAGCCGACCGCGAGAGCCTTGTCGGATTCGCCCGGCAGGACGGCCAAGCGCGCACGGCGCTCGTCGACCCGCAGGTACAGGCCATCCTCTTCGGGTCCCGTGCCGATTGCCATGCCGAGGCCGTCGACGAGCAGTTCCCGCCAACGAGCGATGTCCTGAGTCTGGATCCTGAGGTAGCCGAGACCCCGAATTTCCGTCATATCAATCCGTCCCTGAGTAAGGAATGCAGGTGGGTTCGAACTAGATCATCGAGCGGTGAATGCCCTGCGGCTCACCACCGAGCTGGGTCAGTGCCGAGGCATGGTTGATCGAGCCGGGCACGTGGATCGCGTGGGTCAGGCCGACGTGCGCGTCACGCCAGAAGCGCTGCAGCGGAAGCGTCACCTTCATCGCACCGCCGCCGGCGCGAGCGAAGATCTCGTCGAGGGCGCTCACGGCACGCCACGCGGCGTTGGTCTGGGTGCGGCGGCCGATCGCACGCTCCTCGAAGGTGACCTCCTGGCCCTTCTCCGTCTTGTCCCAGAAGCGGTCGACGGTCTCGAGGATCGACACGCGCGCAGCGTTGATCTCGTCGGCGGCCTGACCGATGGCGTAGAGGACGTACGGGTCCTCCTTGATCGGGACACCGGTGACCGCGACACGCTCCTTCTGCGCGTTGATGTACAGCGCGAGACCGCCCTGGCACATGCCGATCAGCGACGAGGAGATGCCGAGCGGGAAGATGCACGAGAACGGGAACTTGTACAGCGTCTCGTCACGGCCGGCGTGCTTGGCACCGTTGCCGCTGAGGACGATCTCGGAGTCGATCGTGCGGTACTCGGGGATGAAGGCGTCCTTGACGGTGAAGTCCTTCGAACCGGTGCCACGGAGGCCGACGACGTTCCAGCTGTCGTGGTCGACGGTGTAGTCCGCCTTCGGAACCAGCACGTGCAGGATCTTGCCGGTGGGGACACCCTTCTGGTCACCGACGAGAGCACCGATCATGACCCACTCGCAGTGGTCGTTGCCGGTGGAGAACGACCAGCGGCCGTTCAGGATGTAGCCGCCGTCGACCGGCACCGCGACACCCATGGGGGCGTACGGCGACGCGATCCAGGTGTCGACGTCCTCGCCCCAGACCTCGTGCTGCGCCTTGGGATCGAAGAAAGCCATCTCCCACGGGTGGACACCGACGATGCCGGAGACCCAGCCGGTCGAGCCGTCGACGGCGCCCAGGGCCATCGCCGTCTCGGCGAACTCACGCGGGTGCGCCTCGAGGCCGCCGAACTCCTTCGGCTGCAGCATCCGGATGACGCCGGCGTCGCGCACACGCTTCGCGTTGCCGTCCGACAGGCGCATCAGCTTCTCGCCCTCGATGCCACCCTCGCGGATCTCGTCCGCGAACTGCATGATGTTGTCCAAAACCTGACCCATAGCTATCAGCTCTCTCTCTGCGATCCCACGGCGACGCGGGTCAATTCTTAGCGGCAGACCGACTGCGGTCTAGAGCAATTGGTCTACCTGTCCTCCGGCAAGCTCGGGCGACCGGCCTCGACGAAAATCGCGGTTCGGATGCGCCGTGGCGCTTGGCATGCTCGTCGGCATGCTCGAGGAAGCTGGGGTGAGCACCGGCGCGGCCCATCGTCGGCGACAGACGATCGAGCATCGCGCCCTCCTGGTGCGAGTGGGGACCAACGCTCTTCGACCGCGCTGATCGTGTAGGTGGAACGGTCCCAGGAACGGCGCCTGGAGAACAAAACATCTCCCGCTCAGCGGGACTGGAATTCGGCCACGTCAGAGCCTGTTTCCCAGTCCCGCTGAGTGATCACTCGGGACCCTGTGCGTGCTACTTCGTGTCGGACGCGGCGGTGCGGTCCGAGGCGGTATCGGCGACGTGGTTTGCGGCCACGTAACCGAACACCATCGAGGGGCCGATCGTCGCGCCGGCACCGGCGTACTCGTTGCCCATGACGGACGCGGACGTGTTGCCCGTCGCGTACAGGCCGTCGATGACCGAGCCGTCCTCGCGCAGCACGCGAGCCTCGGCGTCGGTGACCAGACCACCCTTGGTGCCGAGGTCGCCGGCCTCGATGCGGACCGCGTAGAAGGGGCCCTTGACGATCTCGTCCATCGCCGGGTTCTTCATCGTCGGATCGCCGTAGTACTGGTCGTACGCGCTGTCGCCGCGACCGAACTCCTCGTCCTTGCCGGTGCGGGCGTAGCCGTTGAACCGGTCGACGGTCTCGAGCAGGTTCTGCGCCGGGACGCCGATCTTGCCGGCCAGCTCGCTCAGCGAGTTCGCCTTGTGCACGATGCCCTTGTCGTAGAAGCCCTGCGGGAACGGAGCACCGGGCAGCACCTGCGCGAACGGGTACCGCGAACGAGCCTTGCTGTCCATGATGAAGTACGCCGGGACGTGTCCCCCGTCGAGCTGGTCGTGCACGAAGTTCACGTACGGCGACGACTCGTTGGTGAAGCGCTTGCCGTCCTGGTTGACGATGACGGCCGGCGGGATGGACCGCTCGGACACCAGCGGGATCACCGCACCCATCGGGTGCATGACCGACGGCATCCACCACGCGTCGTCCATGAGATCGACGGCGGCACCGAGCTTCTGGCCCGCGAGGATGCCGTCACCGAGGTTCTCGCGTGCACCGGCGCTGATGTTCGGGGCGCCGTGCTCGGGCAGGTACTGCGCGCGCATCTCGTTGTTGTGGTCGAAACCGCCGGTGGCGAGCAGGACACCCTTGCGGGCGCCGATCCGCACCAGCTTGCCCTCGCGCTCCGCGGTGATGCCGACGACGGCACCCTTCGAGTCGACGATGAGTTCCTTCATCGACGTCTGCAGCCACAGCGGGACGCCGGCGTCCTTGAGCGCCATGCGCATACGGGCGACCAGCGCGCGGCCACCGGTCGCCATGTGGCGGCGACGGATGACGTTCGACGACACACGCCACGCCGCGATGAGCGATGCCCGGCGTCCACGCCACGTGCGCTTGACCATCGCCAGGTCGCGGTAGTCCTTCGACGTGATCCACAGGCCGAGCGGGCCCTTGAGGCTGTTGGGACGCTGGTACTTCTCGTCCTCGCCGAGCTTGCGGGTGTCGAACGGCGTGCACTCGGTGGTGCGGCCGAGGGGGCGTCCGCCCTCCTCCTCGGGGTGGTAGTCCGAGTAGCCCTTCACCCAGTAGAACTCGATGTGCGGGCTGCGCTCGAGCAGTTCCATCATCGGCGGGCCGTTGTCGACGTAGGCGTCGAGACGCTCGTCGGACACCTTGCCGTCGGTGACGACGTCGAGGTAGCGACGGACCGACTCACGGGAGTCGCCGGCGCCCTTGCGCACCAGCACGGGCGCGTTGGGGATCCAGATGCCGCCACCGGAGATCGCGGTGGAGCCGCCGTAGGTCTTGCCCTTGTCGATGATCAGGGCCGACATACCGCGATCCGCCGCGGTGATGCCGGCAGCCATGCCACCGCCGCCACTGCCGACGATCAGGAAATCGACGACAGTGTCGAAGCTCTCGGTGCCGGCTTTCTTGTCTGCCATTGGGTTTCGCCTACTTCTCGTCACGCAGAAGGAAGGCCAGGACCGTCGAGACCCAAGCGTCGCGCGCCTCGATCATGGTCCAGTGGCCACAGTTGGGGAACACGTGGAATTCCGCGTTCGGGATGTCGCGCATCGGCAGCAGGCCCATGTCGACCGGGCTCACGCGGTCGTCACGACCCCAGGTGAGCAGGGTGGGGGCCTTGATCTTGCCGAACTGCGCCCAGTAGGGGGTGCCGTCGGCCTGCGCGTTCGCCGCAGCCATCGCCGCGAATGCCTTGGAGCTGTACATGCGGCGGGCGATCTCGAGGGTCTTGGGCTCGGTCGCGAGCGCCCAGCGCTCCTCGATGAGCTGCTCGGTCACGATCGCGGGGTCGTAGACCATGGACTGCAGCCAGCGGATGAGGCTCTCGCGGGTCGGGTTGTCCGTGAACTCCATGAGCAGCTTGATGCCCTCGCCCGGGTTGGACGAGAGGACGTTCTTGCCCATGCCGCCGATCGAGACCAGCTTGTTGACACGCTCGGGCTGGGCGATCGCGATCCGGGTGGCGACGACACCACCCATCGAGTTGCCGATCATGTCGACGGCGCCCAGGCCGAGACCGTCGAGGAAGGTCGGCACTGCGTTGATCGCCTCGACCATCGGGTGGCCGTCGCACGGATCGGACACGCCGAATCCGGGGAACTCGAGCACGTAGCAGTGGAAGTGCTCCGCGAAGTCGGCGAGGACGCCGCGGTAGTTGCGCCAGCCCGTGACTCCCGGACCCGAACCGTGCAGCAGGAGCAGCGGCGGACCGTCGCCGGCCTCGTGGTATCGGAGCACACCCCCATCGGTGTGCAGCTCCCTCAGAGTTCCCTCGTAACTCAACTCAGCAGTCATCGTTGCCTCTGTCCCTCATGTGTCATCCGGGTCACAGCCCATTCGGGTGGCAGGCTGCCAGTCCGCGCCGAGGTGGGCCATATCTCATCCCGATGAGCGAGACCATAAGTTCCCTGTCTGCGCCTGTCAGGGGTGGTTCCGCTGACCGAGACAGCAGTTCAGGGCCACGAACGTGCCGCCATACGCTCGCCAACATCAACTTCGGCGCGCTGGGCGCCGATCGATCACACCGAATCGGAGGTGGCCCCATGCCCACAGAGGTGATTGCACACGAGAGCTCGGTGGGAGCGCCGACTCCGGCCGACATGCGCCGGGTCATGGGCCAGTTCGCGACCGGCGTGACGATCGTGACGGGTCTCGACGACGACGGGCCGGTCGGGTTCGCCTGCCAGTCGTTCGCGTCGGTGTCGCTCGAGCCGCCGCTGATCCTGATCTGCGCGGACCATCGCGGCCGGGCGTGGCCGCGGATCCGTGAGACCGGCCGCTTCTGCGTCAACGTCCTGCACGAGGAGCAGTCCGACCTGTGCTCGCGCTTCGGTTCCAGCCGGGGCCGCAAGTACGAGGATCTCGACTGGGAGCTGTCGCGGTGGAACACGCCGTCGCTACCGGACGTCCTGATGCGCGTCCACGCCGAGGTCGAGAACGTCCACGTCGCCGGCGACCACGACGTCATCGTCGCCCGCGTCCTCGAACTGGACACCGTCTGCGAGGAGCGCCCGATGGTGTTCTTCCGCGGCCAGTTCGGCATCGAGGGCCCCGCGCCGATCGCGATTCCCGATCCCGCGCAGGCGGCGCGCTAGATCCCGCTAGATCCACTGCCCGCTCTGGATGGACAGCAGGCGGTCCATCGCGTCGGCGGACCAGGTGTTCGCGGGCGTCTCGGGTGCACGACGGCCACGCCGGGGCGCGCCGAGTTCGGGGTAGAGCGTGCGCGACACCTCGCGGGCCGCGTCCACCACGAGCGGCGCGACGCGCTCGAGTTGCGCGGTGCGCGCGTCGCCGCACAGCGAGATGCCGGCGACGGGGCCGTCGTGACCGCGGATCGCGACCCCGACACACGCCACGCCGCGAACGGATTCGCCGCGCTCGAAGGCCAGCCCGCGACGCTGCCGGATCCGGTTGAGCTCCTGGTGCAGCGTCGGGATGTCGGTGATCGTGCGGTCGGTGCAGCGGCTCAGGCGCGCCTCGTACAGGCTGTCGACCCGCTCGGGGTCGAGCCACGCGAGCATCGACTTGCCACCGGCGGTCGAGTAGGCGGGACCGCGTCCGCCGACGCGCGACGGCAGCGACGCCGCGAAGCGCCCACCGACCTTGTCGAGGTAGACGCTCTCGCTCCCGTCGAGGACCGCGAGGTGCACGACCATCCCGGTCTGCATGTGCAGTTCGTGCAGCAACGGCGCTGCCGCGGCACGGATCTCGCTGTGGCCGCCGTCGCCGCCGCCGAGTCCGAGTGCCCGCCGACCCAGGCAGTAGCCGAACGAGGCGTGCTCCACCCAGTTCAGCCGAACGAGTTGGTCGAGGATGCGGTGGACCGTCGAGCGCGGCAGCTGCGTACGGCAGGCCACTTCCTCGAGGGTCAAGCGCGATGCGCGGCCGTCGAACGCGTCGAGGATCAGCGTCATCCGTTCGACCATGGACGGCGGCAGATCGCGCCGCGGCGCGGGAGCATCGACCGACTCATGTGAATCGACGACAGTCATCGACACCTCCAAACAACATCCGCGCCCCTGATCAGCGGGGCGAACCGGTGCAAAACTGAAATCAATTCTGTCAGGCTAGCAGGTGCATCCCGCTGGGCGGGACCGATATCGATTGATTATTTGCCCGAAATCGGACATCGACATCATGCCGCCAGACGCCCTGGCAAGCGCGCGGACGCACCGGGCGCCGACAAACTCCCGGTCACCGGAAAACCTGCGGCGCCCGTCATGGTGCTCGGGTAGAACGAATCGACAATGGCCGATCCAGCAACGGAGCTGTAGGGATGCATATCGGAATCGTCTCCCCCGTCGTGGTGCTGCACCCCGGCGCCCACTCGGAGTGGGAGCGTGGCGGCGGAATCTCCGACCTCGCCCGGGTGGCCGAATGCGCGGATCGTCTCGGCTTCCACCACCTGACCTGCAGTGAACACGTCGCAGTCCCGGTCGAGGTGGCTGAGGCCCGCGGCGGAACGTACTGGGATCCGCTCGCGACGTTCGGCTACCTCGCCGCCCGCACCACCCGGATCCGCCTCGCGACCCAGGTCCTCGTGCTCGGCTACCACCACCCGCTCGAGATCGCCAAGCGCTACGGCACCCTCGACGTCGTGAGCGGTGGACGACTGGTCCTCGGGCTCGGCGTCGGAACGCTGAAGGAAGAGTTCGACCTGTTGGGTGCGGCGTTCGAGGATCGCGGCGCCCGCGCCGACGATGCGCTCGCCGCGCTGCGCGCCGCGCTGTCCCGGAGCGTGCCCGAGTACCGCGGAACCTACTACGAATTCCAGGACCTCCTCGTCGAACCGCACGCCGTCCAGGACCGGGTGCCGCTGTGGATCGGCGGGCGCACGATGCGGTCGCTGCGCCGGGCCACCGAACACGGCGACGGATGGGTCCCGTTCGGGCTGAGCGTCGACGAGCTCGCGACCATGCTCGGCAAGGTCGATGTCCCCGACCAGTTCGACGTCGTCCTGAGCGCCGGCGCGCCCCTCGATCCCTTGGGGGCGCGCGAGCGCACCGTCCGCGCCCTCGAACGTCGACGCGACGCGGGCGCCACGATCACCAGCGCGTCCATCGCCGCGACGGGCAGCGCGCACTACTGCGAACAGCTCGAGGCGCTGCGCGAGCTCGGCGTCGGCCTCGGCCTCGAGTTCGATCCCGCGCGCAGCTGACGCGGCGCCGAAGAACAGCCGTTACACCCGATTTGCTGGACAAACATTTTGAAGGAGATCCGATGACCGATACCGCCGCGCTCGTCCAGTCCCTCGTCGAGCGGGTTCAGCTGCTCGAAGACAAGATCGCCATCCAGGAGATCATGACGGCCTACGGTCCGGCGGTCGACTCCGGCGACGCCGACCGGGTGGGCGCACTGTTCGCCGAGGACGGCGTGTACGACGTCGACATGCGCATCATGCGCGGCCGCGCCGAGATCATGGAGATGGTCCGCACCCGCCCGCACCAGGACTACATCGGCGGCGGCTGCGGTCACCTGCTCGACCCGATGAACATCCGCGTCGAGGGCGACACCGCGGTCGCGACCTGCCATTCGCAGCTCATCATGAACGACGACAACTCGGACGGGTTCCGCGTCTGGCGTGTGACCGCGAACCGCTGGGAGTTCGCCCGGATCGACGGCCGCTGGCAGATCACGTACCGCACGGGTCGGGTGCTCGACGGCCGCCCCGAGGCACGCGACCTGCTGGCCCGCGCCGGTAGCTGACCTCCCGAACGACGAAACGGCCCGCTCCCCGAAAGGGAGCGGGCCGTTGCCGTCAGGACCGGAACGTCAGTCGGCGGCTTCGAGAGTCGCCTTCGCCCAACGGTAGTCGGCCTTGCCCGCGGGCGACCGGACGACCTCGGGGACCACGACGAGGGTGCGCGGCACCTTGTAGCCCGCGATCCGGGTCCGGCAGTGCGCGGTCACGTCGTTCTCGTCGAGATCGTCGACGCCGGCGCGGGCCGAGATGACGGCCGAGACCCGCTGCCCGTACGTGGGATCCGGGATCCCGGCGACGAGCGCGTCCAGCACGTCGGGGTGACTCTTGAGCGCCTCCTCGACCTCCTCGGCGTACACCTTCTCGCCGCCGGTGTTGATGCACGACGATCCACGGCCGAGCACGATGATGGTTCCGTCCGCCTCGACGCGCGCGAGGTCGCCGAGAACCGACAGCCGCACACCGTCGACGACGGGGAACGTCGCGGCCGTCTTCTCGGGGTCGCCGAAGTAGCCGAGCGGCACGTGTCCGGCGCGGGCGAGGTAACCGACGGTGTCCGAGCCGGGTTCGATCGTGGAGAAGTCGGTGTCGACCACGCGCGCCTTGGGCGACGGCGCCATCCGCAACAGGCCGTCCTCATCCTTCTTCAGTTCGCCGTCGTTGCCGGACTCCGACGAGCCGAACGCGTCCCGGAGGTAGACGTTCGGCAGCAGCTTGCCCAGCTTCTCGCGGACACTGGCGGACCACAACGCGCCGCCGGAACCGATGATCCACAGCGAGCTGAGGTCGAACCGTTCACCGTGCTCCTCGATCGCGTCGGAGAGCGGACGGGCGATCGCATCGCCGACCACCATCACGGTGTTGATCTTGTGCTGGTCGACCAGTTCGAGGGCATCGACCGGGTCGTACTTGGACATGAGGACCTGCTTGGAACCCATGAACATGCAGGTGAACAGCGAGTACGACGCGGCTCCGTGCATCAGGGGTGCAGTGATCAGGTACGACATCGCGAACTGGTTCGCGGCCGCAGCGGCACCGAGCTCGGCGGGCGAGAGGATCGGATCGCCGCCCATGATGGCGCCGCCTGCGAGTGCGGCGTGGTAGAAGTCCTCGTGCCGCCACATCACGCCCTTGGGCATGCCGGTGGTGCCGCCGGTGTAGATGATGTACAGGTCGTCGTTGCTGCGCTCGGGGAAGTCGCGCTCGGGCGACTGGTCCGCGACGGCCTTGTGGAAGTCGGCGACCGAGATGGTGGTCTCCGCGGCGGCAGCGGCCTCCGAGAGCGCGGGTCCGGCGGCCTCACCGATGAGCACGATGTGGCGCACCGTGGGGCACTTGGGAAGCACGTCGGCGATGACATCGCTGAACTCGCCGTCCGCGATCACCGCCGCGAGCTGAGCGTCGTTGTATAGGTACGTCAGCTCGGCGTCGACGTAGCGGAAGTTGACGTTCACCGGGACGGCACGGATCTTGAGGCAGCCGAGCAGCGACTCGACGAACTCGATGCTGTTGCGGGCGTGGAGACCGACGTGGTCGCCGGGCCGGACGCCCTGAGCAGCGAGGTGGTGCGCGATACGGTTCGCGCCGGCGTCGAACTCGGCGAATGTCCGCGACTCGTCGCCGCACACGAGCGCGACCTTCTCGGGGATGGCGTCGATGACAGCTTCGGTCAGGTCCGCAAGGTTGAGTGACATGGGTGGCCCTTCATGGAGAATCGCACAACGAGCAAGAGTGCGTTCTACCACATAACACGCCCCCGTGTGCCTGAGATCACAACATACCGAGTAGAACATATTTCGATATGCCGATCAATAGCCCCGCGAAGAGTTCCCGGGCCCGCCCCGGCGTCTACCGGATCCCGCGCTGATCAGCGGAAGCAGGGTGTCGCACGCGCGCGATCAAAATCCGCCAGACCCTTGTGAAAAAACTAGAATGAATACTAGTTTGGGGACATCGCATAGAAGGTAAGGAGCCTGACATGGTGGAATCCCTCAGCTTGGCCGGCCGCACGGCCATCGTCACGGGAGCGGGAGCGGGACTCGGTCGCGCCGAGGCGCTCGCACTCGCCGAGGCCGGCGCAGCGGTGATCGTGAACGACATGGGCTCGGCCGCCCACGACGTCGTGGACGAGATCAAGGCCGCGGGCGGACAGGCCCTCGCGATCACCGGCGATGTCTCCGACTGGTCGCTCGGCGCACGCATGGTCGAGGAGGCCGTCACGAACTTCGGTTCGATGGACATTCTGGTCAACAACGCGGGCATCCTGCGCGACAAGATGATCTTCAACCTGTCCGAGTCCGACTGGGACGACGTCATCCGCGTGCACCTCAAGGGGCACGCCGCGACGTCGCGCGCGGCGGCCGTGCACTGGCGCCAGGCCAGCAAGGACGCCGGCGGCCCGATCTTCGGTCGCGTCGTCAACACCTCGTCCGAGGCATTCCTGTTCGGTTCCGCCGGGCAGCCCAACTACTCCGCGGCGAAGGCCGGCATCACCGCGCTGACGCTGTCGACCGCGGCGGGCCTGTCCCGCTACGGCGTGCGCGCCAACGCGATCTGCCCCCGCGCACGGACGGCGATGACGGCCGAGGCGTTCGGTGACGACAACACCGCGACGCAGGGTCTGGATCCGCTGGCTCCCGAGCGCGTCGCGACCCTGGTCCGCTACCTCGCCTCCCCCGAGTCCGACGAGATCAACGGCCAGGTGTTCGTGGTCTACGGCAAGATGGTCGCCCTCATGGCCGCGCCGCAGGTCGAGAACCGTTTCGACGCCGCCGGTTCCGAGTTCTCGGTCGAGGAGCTCGCCGGGCAGCTCACCCCGTACTTCTCGGGCCGCGGGCCGTACGAGACCTACGCCGCCTACAGCGTCGCGGGCCTCGAGAAGATCGCCCTGGCCACCGACGCGCCCGCCGGCGTCTGATCCGGCAGCGGGGGTTCGTCATGAGACTGCAGGGCAAGGTCGCGATCGTCACCGGTGGCGCGGGCGGCATCGGCCGCGCGATCACCCGCGTTTTCTCCCGTGAGGGCGCGAAGGTGCTGTTCGTCGACATCAGCGATGAGAACGGCTTCGCGCTCGAGAAGGAGATCGCGGACGCCGGGGGCGAGGCGAAGTTTCTGGGCGTCGATATCTCGCAGCCGGATTCGGCGACGGCGATCCGTGACGCGGCGGTCGCCGCGTTCGGCGGCATCGACGTGCTGGTGAACAACGCGCACGCGTCGCGGCAGGCCCCACTGCTGGAGCAGACCCAGGAGATGTTCGACATCTCGTTCAACACGGGCTTCTATCCGACGGTGCACCTGATGCAGGCCTGCTACGAGGAGCTGAAGAAGTCGCAGGGCTCGATCATCAACTTCGGGTCCAGCTCCGGCCTCGAGGGCATGCCGACGCAGACGTCGTACGCGGCCGCCAAGGAGGCCATCCGCGGCGTCAGCCGGGTGGCCGCCAACGAGTGGGCCGCGGACCAGATCCGCGTCAACGTGCTCTGCCCGTTCGCGGCGACCGAGGGAGTCGTGGCCTGGCAGAAGGCATTTCCCGAGCGCGCGGCCGCGTCCGTCGCGAAGGTCCCGCTGCAGCGGATCGGCGATCCCGAGACCGACATCGCGCCCGTCGCGCTGTTCCTCGCGAGCGACGATTCGAAGTACATGACAGGCCAGACCCTCATGGCGGACGGCGGCAGCCTGAAGCTGCGCTGATCACTTTCTCGACAGCGGAGCTGAGAATGTCCCGGCTGTACCAATTTTCCGGTACCGCCTCGTAGCCTCCTCTGTCGGCGGTATAACCCTGGCAGCTTGCTGTGTGATGCAAGCCACCCAACAAACCGTCGACAGAGGAGTTCCATGACCGATAGCCGGGCGAACAGAGCCGCTGCAACTCGGGGGGTTGCAAATGTCTCACGCCGCCGATTCCTTGCCGGTACGGGCCTGACCGCGGGAGCGCTGCTGCTCTCGTCGATGTCGACGTCCGCTTCCGCGTCCCCCCGCCGAGCCATCGCCGACGGCGACCGGATCCCGGCACTCGTCATCGGCAGTGGGTACGGCGGCGCGGTCGCCGCGCTGAGGCTGACGCAGGCCGGCATCCCCACCCAGATCGTCGAGATGGGCCGCAGCTGGGACACCCCCGGCCCCGACGGCAAGATCTTCTGCGGCATGCTCAACGCCGACAAGCGCTCGATGTGGCTGTCCGACACCACCGATCAGCCCGTCAGCAACTTCATGGGCTTCGGCATCAACAAGAGCATCGACAAGTACGTCGGCGTGCTCGACTCCGAGCGGTTCTCCGGCGTCAAGGTCTATCAGGGTCGCGGCGTCGGCGGCGGCTCGCTCGTCAACGGCGGCATGGCCGTCACCCCGAAGCGCAACTACTTCGAGGAGATCCTGCCCTCGGTGAACTCCACCGAGATGTACGACAAGTTCTTTCCGCGTGCGAACGCCGGTCTGGGCGTAAACAACATCGACCAGGCCTGGTTCGAGTCGACGCCGTGGTACCAGTTCGCGCGCACGGGCCGCAAGACCGCTCAACGGTCCGGCTTCTCAACGACTTTCGTGCCGAACGTGTACGACTTCGAGTACATGAAGCAGGAGGCCGCGGGCCAGGTCACCAAGTCGGGTCTCGGCGGCGAGGTCATCTACGGCAACAACGCCGGCAAGAAGTCGCTCGACAAGACCTATCTGGCGCAGGCCGCGGCCACCGGCAAGCTGACGATCACGACACTGCACCAGGTCACCAAGGTCGCCCCGGCGTCCGGCGGCGGCTACAGCGTCACGATGGATCAGATCGACGAGCAGGGCAACAAGATCGCGACCAAGGTCGTCACCGCCGACCGGGTGTTCTTCGCCGCCGGCAGCGTCGGCACCAGCAAGCTGCTGGTCTCGATGAAGGCGCAGGGGCATCTGCCGAACCTCTCCTCGCAGGTCGGCGAGGGCTGGGGCAACAACGGCAACGTCATGGTCGGCCGCGCCAACCACATGTGGGACGCCACCGGCTCCCAGCAGGCGACCATCCCGACGATGGGCATCGACAACTGGTCGGATCCGACCGCGCCGATCTTCGCCGAGATCGCACCGCTCCCCGCAGGCCTCGAGACGTACGCGAGCCTGTACCTGGCGATCACGAAGAACCCCGAACGCGCTCGCTTCCAGTTCAATTCGAGCACGGGCAAGGTCGATCTCTCCTGGTCGGTGTCGCAGAACCAGCAGAGCATCGACATGGCCAAGAAGGTCTTCGACAAGATCAACAAGAAGGAAGGCACGATCTACCGGACCGACCTGTTCGGGGTCTACAAGACCTGGGGCGACGACTTCACGTACCACCCGCTGGGCGGCTGCCTGCTGAACAAGGCCACCGACAACTACGGGCGCCTGCCCGAGTACCCCGGCCTGTACGTGGTCGACGGCTCGCTCGTCCCCGGCAATGTCGGCGTCAACCCGTTCGTCACGATCACCGCGCTGGCCGAGCGGAACATGGAGAAGATCATCTCGACCGATCTCGTCTAGGCGCCCTGCTCGCGTCCCCTCGAATGCCTCACAGGGACGCGAGCAGGCCCTTTCTGCGATAGCCTTTCAGCATGCTCGACCGCGTGTCGCAGCGGTCTCCGGACGGACCATGTCCGTTCTCTCCCTACATCTCATCGGCGGCAGGCGGCCCGAGTCGACCGTGACCGGTCGACTGTGAATGAGGTGAATGAGAGGACATCGCGATGTCGACACGTTCGAGTTACGTCGAGGGCACACCCGCTTGGGTCGATCTGCAGACCTCCGATCAGCCGGCGGCGAAGGACTTCTATGCCGCACTGTTCGGCTGGTCGTACGACGACCGTCCGATGCTGGACGACGCCGTCTACTCCATCGCCACCCTGCGGGGCGAACGGGTCGCGGCGATCGCCCCACTCCCCGCCGGATCGTCACCCTCCGAGACCCCTTCCCGATGGAACACCTTCCTCGCGGTGGCCGACGCTGACGCGTCGGCCGCGAAGGTGGAACCCGCCGGAGGTCGGCTCCTGCTCCCGGCCTTCGACGTCGGGGAGGCGGGGCGGATGGCGCTGGTCGCCGACCCCACCGGCGCCGAGGTGGGGCTGTGGCAGGCCCGCGAACATGTCGGCGCGACCCTGGTCAACGAGACGGGCACCCTGATCTGGGACGAGCTGATCACGGACCAGCCGTCGACCGCCCTCCCCTTCTACGCCGCCGTGGTGGGGCTGGGCAGTGCCACGATGCCGATGCCCGACGGCGACTACACCGTCCTCCAGGTGCAGGGCGACGGCGTCGGCGGCTGTGCGCCGCCGCCGCGTCCCGACGTCCCCAACCACTGGCACGTCTACTTCTGCACCGACGACACCGACGCCACCGTCGCGAAGGCCGCCGCGGAGGGTGGCGCGCTCATGGCCGAACCGTTCGACATGAAGACCGTCGGACGGATGGCGGTGCTCACGGACCCGCAGGGGGCGGTGTTCAGCGTGATGCAGCCGGAACCGGCGTCCTGATCCGGTCCCGGCCGCGGCCTCGTCAGGAGAGGTCGAACAGCTTCGTCGCGTTGTGGTGGACCACCGCGCGCACCCAGTCGTCGCCGAGGTCGAAGCGTTCCAGCGCGTCGAGCGCGTCGCGGTACGAGTACGGGATGTTGGGGTAGTCGCTGCCGAAGAGGATGCGTTCGCCCAGGTCCCGCAGCCGCGACACCTCTCCGCGCGGGAATGCGACCTGCGCCTCGGTGAAGTCGGTGAATGCCATCGTCGTGTCGAGATACACGCTCGGATAGCGGTCCGCCAGGTCGAGGAACTCCGAGTACTCCGGCATCCCCATGTGCGCGATCACCAGCGCCAGCCGGGGGTGCCGGGCGAGCAGCCTCGCGATGCGGTCGGGCCCGGTGAACCGGCCCGGCGCCGGCCCCGATCCGCAGTGGATGACGATCGGGGTGCCGCTGTCCTCGAGCAGTCCCCACACGGGATCGAGCAGCGGGTCGCCCGGGTCGTATTCGCCCACCTGGATGTGCGACTTGAACACCCGGGTCCCGGCGTCGAGCGCCGCGGTGACGTACTCCGGCGCCGATTCCTCCGGGTAGAAGGTGGCGGTGTGCAGGCAGTCGGGTGTGCGGGCCGCGAAGTCCGCGGCCCACTGGTTGAGCCAGGCCGCCATGTCCGGCTTGTGCGGGTACAGCATGGACGTGAAGTGGCTGACGCCGAACGCGCGCAGATGCTCGACGCGAGAGTCCTCCTCCATTCGGTACCGGATCGGCCACTCCCGGCCGATGAGCGGGCCGGCGGAGTCGAAGTAGGCCCACACCTTGTCCATCACCCGCTTCGGCATGAAATGGGTGTGGACGTCGATCAGCGACGGCAATCCCAGGCGCTCCCGGAACGCGATCACGTCCGCGGCGTCGGACTCCCAGTCCTGTTCCACCCGATCAGCGGATTCACACACGCACTGCCCCTCTCGCCGGCCTGCTGTCCGGGGTGACGCCGGACACTCCAGACGACCCTAGTCCCGAGCGTTTGCGCTGAGTGAGACCTGGGTTTGACGCGGGCCGAAAGGGCCTGAAAATCTACCTAACACTTGCTTGGTTTCCCACGGCTCTCGAGAAGGCATTGACGACATGACCAGTTCATCTCCCCTGTTCCAGCCGCTGAAGGTTCGGTCGCTCGAGCTCGCGAACCGCATCGTGATGTCGCCGATGACACGCTCCTACTCGATCGACGGGGTCCCCGGCGACGACGTCGCCGGCTACTACCGCCGCCGCGCCGAGGGCGGCACCGGGCTGATCGTCACCGAGGGCGTCGCGATCGACCACGAGACCTCGGTAGACAACTCGCGCGTGCCCCGCCTGTTCGGAGATGACGCCCTCGCGGGCTGGCGCAAGGTCGTCGACGGCGTCCACGAGGCCGGCGGCAAGATCATCCCGCAGCTGTGGCACGTGGGACCGTTGTGGGGCGCGATGAGCAAGGTCGACCCGGCCCTCAAGCCGATGCGCCCGTCCGGCGAGTGGGGCCCGCTCGGCACCACCTCGTACCCGGATTCGTACGTCGAGTGGGCGCAGCAGACCACCGAGGCGATGACCGAGCAGGACATCCAGGACGTCATCTCCGCGTTCGCCCGCGCCGCCCGTAACGCGATCGACGTCGGCTTCGACGGCATCGCCCTGCACGGCGGCCACGGCTACCTGCTGGACTCGTTCCTGTGGGCCGGCACCAACAAGCGTGACGACGAGTGGGGCGGCGACCTCGAGCGCCGCACCCGCTTCCCCGTCGCCGTCGTCGAGGCGATCCGTGCCGAGATCGGCGAGGACTACCCGATCTTCTACCGCTTCTCGCAGCACAAGCAGCAGAACTACACCGCGCGCATCGCCGAGACCCCCGACGAGCTGAAGGTCGTCCTCGGCGCGCTGGCCGACGCCGGCGTCGACGTGTTCGACGCCAGCATCCGCCGCTTCGACTTCCCCGCCTTCGAGGGCAGCGACCTGTCGCTGGCCGGCTGGGCCAAGGAAGTCACCGGCGCGATCACCATGGCCGTCGGCAGCGTCGGCATCGGTAAGTCGCTCCGCGACAGCCGCATCGAAGGCTCGGCGCCGGTCGTCGACAACATCCCCGAGCTCGAGAAGCGCATCGGCGGCGGCGAGTTCGACCTCATCGCGATCGGTCGCCTGCACCTCGCCGATCCGGCACTGGCCTCGCGCCTGCGCGCCGGCGACCCGCTGCCCGAGTTCGTCCGCGACGTGCACGAGGCCTCGCTGACGTAAGCCCCCCGCTCGACGTCGCCCACAGGGTCGTCGCGCCTCCTCTCGCCGAGGAGTTGCGACGACCCTGTCGTCTTTCGGTGGCGCCGACCGCCGGCGCACGAATAGACTCGGCGCGGTGCTCGTATGGATCAATGGCGCGTTCGGTGCAGGAAGGACGCAGACTGCCTTCGAGTTGAATCGACGTGTCCCCCACTCCCACATCACCGCCTGGCCGCCGAAGACGTTGATGTCAGGCACTTCTCGCTGACCGCCTCGCCCGAGACCCTCCAACGTAGGCTGCGGACGCGCAGTGGCTACTGACTGGGCCGGGCCGTCGGGCGAGACGAAACCTGGGCGATGCAACAGATCGACCGCTGCGTCGCAGCACTGGCCGAGGCCAGATTCACCGAACACATCGCCACCGACGATCGCACCATCGACGACGTCGTCGAAGACATCGCAGCGCGCACAGGGCTGCAGCTCGCCCGGGGCCGCCTGACCCCCGCCCGCTATCAGCTTCGACGAGCCGCGGTCGGCATCCGCCACATCAGGACCTGAACGGGGACGCGCGGCTGCTCGTGCAGAGAGATGTCACGTTCGCCGGGAATGCGACGCCCGGCCCGACATAGTGTCCCAGCAATCAGGAGCGCTACGGAACCTTTCGATGTCGTTGCAGTGGAACAGATATCGCTCCTCCCTCAGACGGAAGTGGTAGCGCGGGCTCGGATGTGTCCTTTCGCGACAGAAGGAACGGGGTCGCAAGGAGGAGGACACCGGCGATTCCGATGGCGATGCGGGCGTCAGTGATGACAGCGAGCACGCCCCACAGAGCGGTCAGTACGGCGATAGCACCGGTACCGGTCACGTTCCAGGCCACCATCACCCGGCCGATCCTCTCGGCGGGAACGCGCTGCAGCCGCTCGGTGGCAAACAGAGGGTTGAACACTCCCATGCAGGTGATGAGCGCCAGTTCGACGACGATGACGAGGACGACGCCGGCCGGGCCGGGCATCACGAGGATCAGCCCCACCGGCCACACTGCGCGGAGCGCACCGGAGACGCCGAGGACGCGGCGGCGCCCGTACTGGGCCTCCAGCCGGGGAGCTATCCGAGCGCCGACGAACCCACCGATACAGGGGAGCCCGAATGCGAGTCCGTACTGCCAGGCCTCCCAGCCCAAGTCCCTGAGCAGCAGGACGGCGAGCAGGGGTTCGGTGGCCATGATCAGCGCGTTGACGGCCACCGTGTTCCAGAACAGCGGGCGCAGCCGCCGGTCGGCGTTGATGAACCTCCAGCCCTCGACCACGTCCGTGGTTCGGAACGCCGAGGCCTTCTCGCGGATCGGCTCGGGTTCTCGCTCGCGGATCATCCCGATACTCAGCGCCGACAGGAGGAACCCGGTGGCGTTGGCGATCACCGTGACCACGGGACCGAGAACGCTGATGGCTCCGCCGCCCACGGTGGGGCCGACCGCGGTGGCGGTCCAGGTGGTCGACTCGAACCGGCCGTTGGCCACCAACAGCTGATCCGGTCGCACGATCTGCTTCAGGTAGGCGCCGCTGGCGGCAGCGAACGCGATGTTCGACGCGGTGCTCACGACCGAGACCACCAGTAGCTGCGTATAGGTCAGCATTCCCAGCATGTAGGTGACCGGGATGGTCAGCAGGGCTGCGAAACGGACGACGTCGGCGACGATCATGACCGGCTTCTTGCGGTGGGCCTCGACCCACGGCCCCAGCGGAACGGCCAGCACCGCCCCCACCAGCAGGCCGGCCGCCGCCAGGACGGAGACCGCCGCGGCGCCGACATCGAGGACCAGGATCGCGATCAGGGGGAACGCGCCGAATCCCAACCAGGTGCCGGCCGTCGAGGCGGCGAACGCCGACCAGAGCCATCCGAACGAACGCCCCAGATTCTCCCGAGCCATGAAAACCCCTCCCCCACAACCGATCATCGACAGCGAGGATTCGACCAACCAGGCGGACGCGAAGCAAACAACGAGCGGACCCGCGAGTCACAACCGGGGGTTGTATCCGTAGGGTCTGGGCGGTGGACATCGAAGCCGTGCGCACCTTCGTCGCCGTCGCGGACGCCGGACAGTTCCAGGAAGCCGCCGTCGACCTGCGAATTACCCAGCAGGCCGTCTCCAAGCGGATCGCAAACCTCGAACGCGTGCTCGGGGTGAGATTGTTCGCCCGCACCGCGCGCGGGGCACGGCTGTCGCTGGACGGGCAGGCATTTCTTCCGCACGCTCGCGACGTTCTGCGGGCGGTGGACCGTGCGGCAGCGTCGGTACGTCCGGGCGAACGCACGTTGCGGGTCGATGTCCTCAACCGGCGCATCGCCCCAGCCCTCGCCCTGCAGAGTTTTTACCAGGCTCATCCGGGGATCGATCTGGACGTCGTCACGCTGCCGGATGCCAACGCGCCCAACGCGATCGAGGCCGTGCTCGCCGGCTCGATCGACGCGACATTCCGCTCGGTTCCAGTGTCCCCACGCGACCTGCCCGACCGCATCGTGGCCGAGCGAGTCCTGGACGATCCGTTGCAGCTGTTGGTAGGACCGGAGCACCCGCTCGCCTCGGCGCCATCTCTTAGTCCGGAAGACCTGACCGGGCACCGCATCTGGATCCCGGGGATCAAGCAGGGCACCGAGTGGGCCGCGTTCTACGACGAGCTCACCGAAGCTTTCGACCTGCGCATCGATGCCGTCGGGCCCGACTTCGGGGCAGAGGCGCTGATGGACGCCATCGCGGGTTCGTCCGCCCTGTCGACCCTGGTCGGTTCCGGTGACCGATACGTGTGGCCCGCGAATCACGGCCTGCGGCGAATCCCGATCATGGATCCGACGCCGGTCTATCCGCACTCGTTCGTGTACCGGAGCGGAAACCCGCATCCAGCCCTGACCGCGCTGCGTCGGCACCTACTCGAATCGCGACCCACCCCACCTGACAACCTCTGGACACCGAGCTGGGCCAGCTGAAGGGATGACACGACATCCCGACCGGACGACGACTGCCACCCTGGCCGAATGCAGACGCCGCTCGGTAGGTTCGTCAGGGAGCTTCGGGACCCGGCGCGTCCGGGCACGGCGGGTTCAGGAACGGCAGACTCGGGAACGGCACATTCAGGAACGGCACATTCGGAGGCGGCTCGTTCGAGCATCGTGTGCCCGCGCCCGGCTGGTACGGAGTGCTCAGCGCCCAGGCGCCCAATGCCCCCAACGCGCCCAACGACCCCAACGACCCCAACCCCAAGGATCCCAGCGATCCCACGGCCAGCGGTCCCAGACCCAACGATCCCAGTGCCGGTGGCAGGATTCCGCTGCCGGCGAAGTCGCTCCGGCAGGCTGTGAGGACCCTTGTCGACGCCGGCGCCGATGTGACCGCATTCTGCTGTGGATCGACACCGGTCGCCCTGGCCGTGTTGTCGATGAAGCAGGCGCCCTGATCGGCGTCGGTCACGTCGTACGTGGCGGTACAGGTCACCGACGCCCCCGGCTGGAGCGTCCCCGACGGGCATGTGGCATCGGGCGCCGGATCGGAACCCGTGAATGCGACTTCATCCACGGCGACGTCGGAGACCGGAGTTCCACCGGTGTTGGTCACCACGAACGTGTAGGTGACCGTGTCGCCCGATTGGAGGCCGACCGCCGGAGAGCCCGACTTCGCGAGCGAGAGGCCGTCTGCAGCCGGCTGGGCGATGCCGGTCGGCCCGAAGGCCAGTGTCGTCAGTGCAACCAGGCCTGTGAGCACTGCGATAACCAGAATCCGGAAAGTTGCACCGAAATTACGCACGCTGGATACTCCTTTTCGCCACATACAGGACAAATCGGGTTTTCGAACTCAGGTGCCGCGCAATACAAGCGTTTCGGAAGTTACTGGATATTCGCGATGAATACGTGCGAATGAGCGGTAAGCCCGCGTCGCACCATCGACCTGTCGCCGAGCGGGCCCAGGAAGCCACCGGCGCGATCACGCCGGCCGTCGGCAGCGTCGGTATCGGAAAGTCGCTGCGCGACAGTCGCATCGAAGGTTCGGCGACCGGGTCGCCTGTGGGACAATGCACCGCGAACCTACTCGAAGAAGGCAGATCCTTGACGAAGTACGACGATGCCGACTGGCACTACGGCGGCATCTTTCCCGACGACCTGCCGAACGCGGCCGGCGGCACCCACATCGGCATGTTCGTGGCATGGTGCCTGCTGTCCGGTTTCGCGGGCGAGGACATCGCCGACGAGCTCGAGCCGCTCGAGTCGCGAGAGTCGACGCCCGGCGCCTTCCTGATGGACGTGCTCGACGAGAAGTTCGTCAGCGACGACCTCACCGCCGACGGCAACGCCTTCGCGGTCGCGTACTACGCGGGCGAGCACGACGACTCCTGCTATCTCGTCGACTACCTGGATGCGTTCGGTACGACCCCGACCGAGATCTACCGGGTCGAGGACAGCTGGGAGACCTACGACGTCATCGCGGACCGGATCGGCGCCCGCTTCCACGCCTGGCTGGACGCGGGGCGGCCGCAATTCGTCTCCGCACGGTAGACCGGACCGGCGTCGGGAAGTACACCGCGATCCTCAGAACAGCGTGAGCAGTGGTTCCGGATCGCGGGCGGGCGCGGAGGCCACGACGGACGGGCGCGGGTCCGGGCCGTGGGAGGCGAGACCTGCCCACGGCCGCGCCCGCTCCGGATCGGACGCGACGGCGCGGGCGGCCTCACCGGCCAGCTTGTCCGCCAGCTCGTTGAAGTGGTTGCCGACGTGCCCGCGGACCCAGCGGAACCGCACCGGCCCGGTCCGTTCGGTGATCGCCCGGTCGATGTCCTGCACCAGCTCGAGGTTCTTGACCGGCCCGCCGGACGCCGTCTTCCACCCCTTGCGCTTCCAGCCGGGCAGCCACTCGGAGGCGCACTTGATGGCGTACTGGGAATCGGACTCGATGAGCAGCGGATCGGGACCGGGATGCGCCACGATGGCCTCGACGAGCGCCCACAGCTCCGCGATCTGGTTGGTGCCGGAGACCGCGCCGCCCGACCGGCTGGGACCCTCGTGATCGACCCACGCCCACCCGATGGCGCCACCGGGATTCTTCAGACACGAACCGTCGGTACTCACGATGATCATGGCTTCGGACAATACGTGCTCCCCCCGACATGCCTCGGTTCGGTCTCGGCGCGGCGGCGATAGGCTGCCGGGGATGACCGGTATGGCCTCCGAAGTGCAGTTCGAGGTGTCGACGCGACGTCCCGTGGATCTCGCGTCGACGCTCGCGCCGCTGAGCCGTGGGCGCTTCGATCCGTGTCACCGCCGCGAGTCCGACGGGACCGTGTGGCGCACGTCGCTGCTGCCGTCCGGTGCCGTCACCTACCGCCTCCGTCAGCGCGGCCCGAGCGTCGTCGGCGTCCAGGCATGGGGACCCGGCGCCGCGGAACTCGAGATGTACGTGCCCGGCCTCGTCGGCGAGGACGACGTCGACGGGTCCGCCGACTTCGCGCCCACCCACCCGAAGCTGGTCGACGCGCACCGCCGGTTCCCGAACCTGCGGATCGTGCGGACCGCGCGGGTCATGGAGTCCCTGGTGCCGGCGATCCTCGAACAGCGCGTGCACACCGTCGCCGCGCACACGTCGTGGCGGCGGCTCGTCCAGAAATTCGGCACCGCCGCGCCCGGGCCGGCCCCCGACGGGATGCGGGTGCCGCCGAGTGCGGAGGCGTGGCGGCGGATCCCGTCGTGGGAGTTCCACCGCGCGGGCGTCGATCCGCGGCGTGCGCAGACCGTCGTCGCGTGCGCTCGCGTCGCGGACCGCCTCGAGGAGACCGTCGGGATGGATCACGAGGCGGCGTACCGCCGGTTGCGGGCCGTCCCCGGCGTCGGGCTGTGGACCGCCGCCGAGGTGGCCCAGCGCGCGCTCGGCGACGCCGACGCCCTCTCCGTCGGCGACTTCCACCTGTCGGCGATCGTCGGCTGGACGCTGCTGGGTCGGCCCCTCGACGACGACGCGATGGTCGAGTACCTCGCCGACCTGCGCCCGCACCGCTACCGCGCGATCCGCCTGCTCGAGGTCAGCGGCCAGGCCCGCAAACCCAAGTTCGGACCGCGCACGCCGCTCGTCGACCATCGGTGGCACTAGGCCTGAGCGCCCACTCCTCGCCCGGATCGGCGGGAACCCGCTCGCGACCGGAAGGAATGGGCGCTCAGGCCGACGGCGCTAGCCGTGCAACTTGGTGAAGTTCGGGTAGTTGGAGATCTCCCAGCCGCCGTCGACCATGAGGCTCGTGCCGGTGATGTAGTCGGCATCGTCGCTCGCGAGATACAGGCACGGCGCCGCGATCTGCTCGGGAGTGGCCGGACGCCCCATCGGGATCCGGTCGACGAACGCCTGCAGCAGCGGCTCGTACCCGGTCACGGCGGACACCAGCGGGGTGTCGACCAGACCGGGCAGCACGGTGTTGACGCGGATACCGTGCGGCGCGAGTTCGAGCGCGGCGTTCTTGCCGAACATCTCGACGCCCGCCTTACCGGTGACGTACGGGCTGCCGCCGACCATCGGGACCCGCGCGTTGAGCGAGGCGACGTTGACGATCGCACCGCCGCGGCCGTTCGTCGTCATGTGCCGGGCCTCGTGCTTGGTGCACAGGAACACGCCCTTCTGCACGAGGTCGACGGTGAAGTCCCAGTCCGACTCCTCGAGGTCGAGGATCGGGCCGCCGCGGGCGGCACCGGCCACGTTGAACGCCAGATCCAGCGCGCCGAATCGCTCCACCGCGACCGCGACCGCGGCGGCGACGGCGTCCTCCACCGTGACGTCGGCGACCGCCCCGACGAAGGCCTCGCCGAGGTCCTTCTCCATCACCTCGAGCGCATCGGCGGAGATGTCGATGCCGACCACCGACGCCCCCTCCGCGACCAGACGCGTCGCGACGGCCGCGCCGATGCCCGACGCCGCTCCGGTCACGACCGCGACCCTGCCGTCGAACCTGTTGCCCATCGACTCACGCTCAGCCATGTCCCACCTCCACGAGTACCTTCATGCGCCGGCCGGCGGACGCCGCCTGCACACCTTCCTCCACCACGTCGGCGAGCGGGACGCATTCGACCCATTCGTCGAGCGGGTACGCCCCGGCCGCCATCCGGTCGATGACGGCGGCGAACTCCTCGCGCGAGTACGCCAGCGACGCCATCAGCCGCGTCTCGGTGAACATCAGCGCGTACGTGGCGAGCGGCACCTCCTCCTTGTAGGTGGCGACCAGGACCACCGCACCGCGGGCCCGCGCGGCCCAGAGTGCGGTCTGCACTGCCGCGGCCACCCCGGCACATTCGAACACGGTGTCCGCCCCGATGCCGTGGGTCCGCTCGGCGACGGCCGCCACGGGATCCTGCGCGGCGGGATCGATCACGTCGAATCCCATTCCCGCGGCCACGGCCCGACGCGATTCGGACGGCTCGCTCAGCAGGATCCGGTCGACGCCCCCGGCCCGCAGGTTGAGTGCCGTCGCGATGCCGATCGGACCCGCCCCGATCACCAGCGCGAACTGCCCCGGCTCGACACCGCCCAACTCGACGGCGTGCAGCGTCACGGCCAGCGGCTCGACCACCGCGGCCTGCAGCAGGCTCACACCGTCCGGGATCTTGTGCACGTTGCCCGCCGGGACCACCGTGCGCTCCGACATGCCACCGCCGTCGGAGTTGAGTCCGTGGAAGGCGATGACCTGACACAGGTGCTCGAGTCCGGCGGCGCAGCGCACGCACGTGCCGCAGCTGTAGTTCGGCTGCACCACCACGCGGTCCCCGACGGACAGATCCTCGACCCCGGCACCGACCTCGCGCACCACTCCGGAGAACTCGTGACCGAGGATCTGCGGTCCGCAGGCCCCGGTGAGCGGATGCGGATGCTCCGAGATGCCGAACGAGTGGATCATCCCGAGGTCGGATCCGCAGATTCCGTTGTACGCCACGTCGATCAGGACGTGGCCGTCGCGCAGTTCCGGCTCGGGGACGTCCTCGACCCGCAGGTCGCCGACGCCGTGCAGAACGGCGGCCCTCATCGCTTGGCCGCCAGTTCGTCCTCGTACTTCTTCGTCATGTGCGCGATCGCGTCGTGCTGCGCCTGGTTGTGACCCTCGCGCACCTTCCCGGCGCGGGTCGCCGCGTCCAGCAGCGGCTGGGACTGCCCCTGGAAGTGCGGCGCCACCTGCTGCGCGATCAACTCGAACGAGCGTCGGGTCGCGGCCGGGTTGGCCCAGTCGGTGCCCATGATCAGCATCGAACCGAAGCCGCCGGACTGGTCGATGAGCTTCTGGATAAGTTCGCGCGCCTGCGCGGGCGTTCCGATGATGCCCATGCCGGAGTGGTTCATGTACGCGATCATCTGCTCCATGGAAGCGCCACCGGAGCCGAAGTGCGGGAACGCCGCGACCTTGCCGAAGTAGTCGATCCACTCGCCGAGCCCGAACCGCACGTCCTGCTGGGCCTGCTCCTCGGTCTCCGCAATGTGCATGGGGCACACCAGCCGCCACTGATTGCGGTCCACGGTGGTCCCGAACTCGGCGGCCCGCTCCTCCATGATGCCGAAGTGGTGACCGAGGGCGTCGAAGCCCTCGGGGGTGAGGGTCGCGCCGATCGACAGCAGGCCCAAGCCGTGCTTGCCGGCCAACCGCGGTCCGGTGGGCGAGGCCACGCCGGCGACGACGATGTCGAACATCGGATGCGAGTACGGCCGCATCTGCAGCTGGGCGTCGACCAGGTTGTGCGTCTTGGTCTTCGCCGTGACCCGCTCACCGTTCAGCAGCCGCATCACGATGTCGAGGTTGTCGTCGAGCAGTTCGCGGCACTCGGTGGGGTTGAGCCCGATCATCGACGAGTCGGTGGGCAGCGAACCCGGGCCGACGCCCAGCATCACGCGGCCACGGGTGAGGTGGTCGAGCAGCACCATCCGATCCGCGGCCCACAAGGGATTGTGGTAGCTCAGCGAGGTGACGCCCGTGCCGAGCTTGATGCGCTTGGTGCGTTCGGCCGCCGCGGCGATGAAGATCTCGGGGCTGCCGATGATCTCGCTGCCCGCCGAGTGGTGTTCACCGATCCACACCTCGTCGAAGTCGAGGCGGTCGAGATGCTCCACCAGTTCGAGGTCGCGCTGCAACGCGACGGTCGGATTCTGCCCTGCCGCGTGATGGGGTGCGACGAACGCACCGAACCGTAGCCTGCCCATGCGAGTACTCCTCTGAAATCGATGAAACGACGTACCCTCCGACGCTAGAATTCGTTCCGCCCTACCGGCAGTGCACTTTGGTGGACACTTTCCGATCCGCATCGAACTGGTGGTGAGAAGAATTGACCGAGGTCGCGTTGCGCACCGCCGACTACGAGCGCGTGTTCACGGTCCTGGAGCGGTGCGAGGACGTACGGACCGTGTCGGAGTTCCGCACCCGCATCGTCGCGGCCATGACGGAGGCGTTCCCGGTGCGTGTGGCGACGTGTTTCGTCGGCGACACCTACGAGAGGCAGTTCGACGACCCTGATGCCACCGTGGAGGGATCCGGCTCGTGGGAGGGCATACGCACTGTCTACCAAGAGATCTGGTCGCACCACGACGTCTTCGCGACGCCGGAGGCGCGGCGCCGACTCGAATCGACCCGGGTGGCGTCCCTGACCGATCTCCGCGAGCTCCCGGCGGAGTCCGAGGCCTACGTCCGGGACTACCTGCACGCGCAGCGCATGCACTCGGTCAACGCGATACACCTCGATCTGCCGGACGGGGCGCGGGCTCTCGTCGGCCTGTACGACGCGGACGAGTCCGCACTCGGGCCCCGGGACTACGCGGCCCTGCGCCTCCTGGCCCGGCAACTGTCCGTACTCACCCGCGGCCTCGACACCTCGGAGCACCGGGACGTGCTGGCCGATCTGACCGGGCGGCAGCGTCAGGTGGCCCGACTGGTGGCCGACGGGTTGAGCAACGCCGCGATCGCCCGGCAGTTGACGCTCACCCAGGACACCGTCAAGAAGTACGTCAGCCGCATCCTCGCCGCGACCGGATGCGGCTCGCGCACCCGGCTCGCGATCGAGGTGCAGCGTCAGGCCTTCGGACCGCCCGCCACGTAGATCACCTGTCCCGAAACGAATCCCGCACCCTCACTTACGAGGAACGACGCGGTGTGCGCGATGTCCTCGGGCAGCCCGACACGGCGGACCGGGGTTTCCGCGGCGACCCCGGCCTTGAAGTCGTCGAACGACACCCCCATCCGTTCGGCGGTCGCGGCGGTCATCTCGGTGACGATGAAGCCGGGCGCGATCGCGTTGGCGGTGACGCCGAACGGGCCGAGTTCGAACGCGAGCGTCTTGGTCAGACCCTGCATGCCCGCCTTCGCGGCCGAGTAGTTCGACTGGCCGCGGTTGCCGAGCGCGGAGATACTCGAGAGGTTCACGATCCGGCCCCACTTCTGTTCCACCATGTACTTCTGCGCGGCCCGGGTCAGCAGGAAGGCCCCGCGCAGGTGCACGTTCATGACGGCGTCCCAGTCGTCGACGGTCATCTTGAACAGCAGGTTGTCGCGGGTGATCCCGGCGTTGTTCACGACGACGGTGGGCGCGCCCAACTCGCCGGCGATCCTCGTCACGGCCGTCTCCACCGAGGCCTCGTCGGACACGTCCGCCCCGACGGCGAGCGCGCGGCCGCCGGCGTCGCGGATCGCGGCAACGGTGTCACCGCACGCCGATTCGTCGAGATCGAGCACGGCGACCGCCAGCCCGTCGGACGCGAGTCGCTTCGCGATGGCCGCGCCGATGCCCCGCGCAGCACCCGAGACCACTGCCACCCGCTGGTTGCCGTCCGTCATGTCCGCTACCTCCCACTCACCGGTGATGTTCGCCGGTGACGCTACGCGTCAGGACAGCGCGACCGGTCGGATATCGGCGACGATCCGGTCGATGGCGCCGTTCTCGAGTTCGAAACTCTCGACGATCTCGACGGTCATCAGGCGCGCGTCGCCGACCCCGGCGTCGAGCAGGTAGGTGGTGCGGACGGTGTCGCCGTCCTCGGTCATCGTCAGGTTCCGCACGCCCTGGATGACGGCGTACTGCATGCCGTGGTTGAGATCGTTCGTCAACTGCGGCCCGTTGAAACCGGTCTGCATACCCACCTCGACGCGGGTGGCGTTCGCAGTGAACAGCACGCCACCGGCGTCGTGACTGACGAGTGCGTCGATGTACGCGCGGGCCATCGCTCGGTTCGGGGTGTCGGCGGGGTTCGGTGCGGCAGTAGCGACCGCGGGTGCGGTGATCGCGACAGCCGCCGCGGCGAGGAGCGACAACGAGGCAGTCTTGGCAATTCGCATGCCGCATCGTAGCTATAACCTGTTTCACATTCAGGCGAAACGGGTCCGCGCACCGATCGCCACAGAGTCGGAGGTCCCATCGATCCGGGTACCTCCTACCGGGATTCCCGCCGCCCGACGGGGCCGTTCGACCCCTTCTCCGAGACACGCTCCCGGTCATCGAGACGGCCCGCTGTAACGCCGGACACAGCTCGTTAGCGTCGTGACATCGGCAACGACAGGAGTTACCCCATGAGCGAGCACGTCACCGACACGGCAACCATCGCGACGCTTCCCCAGATCCTGGAAGCCCAGAAACGCGCTGCGGCCGAACAGGGAACGCCCTCGGCCGACGTGCGCCGCGACCGGATCCAGCGGATGATCGACCTCCTGGTCCGTCACCACAAGCCGCTCACCGAGGCCATCGACGCCGACTTCGGCGGGCGCCTCGTCGCGTTCTCGATCATGAACGACATCCTCGGTTCACTCACGTCGCTCAAGCACACTCGCGACTCGCTCCAGTCCTGGATGGCCGACGAGGAGCGCCCGCCGTACCCGCCGTACGACCAGCTCGGCGCGAAGGCCTACATCCAGTACCAGCCCAAGGGATCGGTCGGCATCATCGGCACGTGGAACGCTCCGCTGTTCACGCTGCTGAGCCCGCTCGCGTGCGCCCTGGGCGCCGGCAACCGGGCGATCCTCAAGCCGTCCGAGGTGGTGCCGCGCACCGCGCAGGTCCTCGCGGATGCCGTCGCGGAGATGTTCGATCCGTCCGAGATCGCGGTCGTCACCGGCGGCCCCGAGCTCGCCGACGCCTTCACGTCCCTGCCGTTCGACCATCTCGTGTTCACCGGCAGCACCGAGGTCGGCAAGCTGGTCATGGCCAACGCCGCCAAGAACCTCGTGCCGGTCACGCTCGAACTCGGCGGCAAGTCGCCGACCATCGTCGGCCGCAGCGCGGACTTCGACGACGCCGCGAGCAAGATCGCGATCGCCAAGTCCACCAACTCGGGCCAGATCTGTGTGTCCCCGGACGTCGTCTACGTGCCCCGAGAGGAGCTGGACAGCTTCGTCGGCGCCCTGGAGAAGTCGTACGCCGCGCTGCTGCCGACCATCACCGACAACCCGGACGTCGTCGCGGTCGTCAGCGACCGGCACCTGGCACGGGTCGAGGCCCTCGTCGCCGACGCCCGTGATCGTGGCGCCCTGATCGTCGCGACCCCGGTCGAGGAGAGCGAACGGGTCGACGGGGAGCGCAAGCGGCCGCTGCGCCTGGTGATCGCACCGCGGGCCGACTCCAAGATCATGCAGGAGGAGATCTTCGGCCCCGCCATCATCCTGCTGCCGTACGACCAGACCGAAGAGGTCATCGCGGACATCAACGGCAGACCGAAGCCGTTGGCGCTGTACTACTTCGGCACCGATCCGGCGGAGCAGCAGGCGGTCCTGACCCGCACCTGGTCGGGCGGCGTGACCGTCAACGACATCATGATGCACCCGGGCATGAACGACGCACCGTTCGGTGGCGTGGGCGCTTCGGGCATGGGCCACTACCACGGGCGCGAGGGATTCCTCGAATTCAGCCACGCTCGTACGGTTTTCGAGGCTCCCGAGCACGATCCGCGCGGCGAGTGGGGCACGCTGCCACCGTACGGTGACGGCTTCCTCGCCGCGATGGAAGCACAGGTCACTCCGTAGCCGCTCGATTACCGATGAGCGAGAAGTCTTCCTGCCGATCCTCCGATCGGCAGGAAGAATGCCGGGTATGAGCCGAGAACTCGCAGACCGCCTTGCCCTGTCCGACCTCGTTGCGCAGTACGCGATCGCCGTCGATCGCCGAGACGAGATCGCACTGACGGCACTCTTCGCCACCGACGCCCAACTGGTGCAACCGGCCGGGCTGGTCCGCCGGGGCAAGAGTGCCGTCCTGTCGGGGTCCGGCGCCGTCGCCCAGGGCGTGCTCGGCGCGGTCGCCCACCTCCACTCGACCCGGCACGTGGTGAACCAGCAGATCGTCGACGTGGCCGGCGACCAGGCCCGCGGCGAGGTGTACGGCGAGGCGCACCACGTGTACGCCACCGAGGACGGGCACCGCGACTACGTCGTGGCGATCCGCTACCAGGACGAATACGTCCGGGCGGACGGCATGTGGCGCATCGCCCGCCGCGAGCTGATCGTCGATCTCACCTACGACCGCAAGGTCGAGCTCCTCGCGTGAGCCGGGGCCCGACCAAACGCCGTTAGGGCGGCGCTGGGCGGCGCCACGGCCCCGGGTTCGCACCGAGGATACCGATCCCGTCGCAGGTCTACCCAGTTCAGACACATTTTGCTGAGCGGAACAACTCTTCCCGAAACACTCCGGACGCACCTATAGTCCGACCAAGCGATTGTTTGGTCGGTACGGGAGGGCCTCGAAGTGACGGAATCCACCAAACGGCGGCGCGAGATCCTCGACGCGGCCGCCGAGTTGTTCGCCCGCAAGGGCGTGGGGGCCACGACCATCCGGGAGATCGCGGATCGCGTCGGGGTCGTGGCGGGCGCCCTGTACCACCACTTCCCGTCCAAGCGGGCCATCGTCGACGAGTTGGTCACGGGTTATCTCGAGGGGCTGCACGAGCGCTACCGCTCGATCGAGACCCGGAATCTGACCCCCAGGGCGCGGTTGCAGGCGATCGTCGACGCCTCACTGGACCGCGGCCCACGAGGAGCCGCACGCGACCGCCGTCTACCAGGACGAATACCCGCATCTGCGCGAGGAGGCGAACCTTTCCCGCGCATCCGAACTCGCCGATGCGGTCCAGCGTCCGTGGCTGGACGCGATCGAGGACGGCAAGCGGCAGGGCGCTTTCCGGGACGATCTGCCGGCGGGCGTGTTCCACCGATTCATTCGCGACTGCGTCTGGCTGTCGATCAAGTGGCACCACGCCGACGACTCGTACTCGACCGCTCGCCTCGCCGAGGACTGCGTGTCGATCTTCCTCGACGGCTTCGCGGTCGACCACCGCTGCTCCCATGCGGATTCGCTGCCCGCGACCTCCCCCTCGGTCGCGGCCTGACGCGCAGATCGGCGGCGGATCGGGGACGGGTGGAGGAGGAACTTCCGCTGCCCGGAAATCCCGCCGATTCCGGCACAGATCCTGGATATGCTGAGAACCGATCAACTGCTTGTTTAACCCACTTCGCCCGCCCTGGAGGTTGAACCATGAGCACCGCCCACGAATCCACCCCGCCCGTGACGCTCGCTGCCGCCGAGCAACTACTGGCCATCGAGGAGATCAAGCGGGTGTTCGCGGCGCGACTGCGCATCATGGACACCAAGCAGTGGGACCTCTACGGCACCTTCCACACCGACGACGTCGTCAGCGAGTCGTGGGGCGCCGGCTCCCGAGCGGTCGGCCCGGAAGCGCTCACGGCCGCGATCCGGAACACGCTGGACGGCAACACCTTCGTGACGACGGCGCATCACGGCCACACCCCCGAGATCACCCTCACCTCCGACACCACGGCCACCGGCATCTGGGCCATGGAGGACGAACTGTGGTGGACCAACGGCGACGACGAGGAACACCTCCACGGCTACGGCCACTACCACGAGGAATACCGCAAGGTCGAGGACGAGTGGCTGATCAGCTACCGCACCCTGACCCGCCTGCACGAGATCCACACCCCCAACTTCTTCGACTACCGCCAGGCGGCCAAGCCCGGCCGCTAGCTATGCTGTGCCCCACGTCACCAAAGCAATCGCTTGATTGACTGTTTGAACCGTTTCGACAGAGAGGTCCACGCCATGGCTGAGCCCACCGGTGCACTGACGATGACCGCAGCCGAGCAGCTGCTCGCTATCGAAGAGATCAAGCGGGTGTTCGCGGCGCGACTGCGCATCATGGACACCAAGCAGTGGGATCTCTACGGCAGCTTCCACACCGAGGACGTCGTCAGCGAGTCGTGGGGCGGGCTGCCCGACGACAAGCAGCCGCAGACCGACGGCGCGTCGGGCCGCGTCATCGGCCGCGAACCGCTCACCAAGGCGATCAGCGGCATGCTCGGCAACTCCACCTATGTGACCACCGCGCACCATGCGCACACCCCGGAGATCACCCTCACCTCCGACACCACGGCCACCGGCATCTGGGCCATGGAAGACGAACTGTGGTGGACCAACGGCGATGTCGAGGAACACCTTCACGGCTACGGGCATTACCACGAGGAGTACCGCAAGGTCGAGGGCAAGTGGCTGATCAGCTACCGCAAGCTCACCCGCCTGCGCGAGATCCACACCCCCAACTTCTTCGACTACATGGCAGCACTGTGACCACTGAGATGACGGAAACTACGGAGTCCACGGAACCCGCAGCCCTGACGGCCGCACTGTTCGAACCGATCACCATCCGGTCTCTGGAGCTGCGCAACCGGATCGCGATGTCCCCCATGACCCGTCACGGCTCGCCCGGCGGCGTGCCCACCGATGAGGTCGTGGCCTACTACCGTCGGCGTGCCGAGGGCGGCACCGGCCTCATCGTCACCGAGGGCACCGCGATCGAGCACCCCTCGGCCGTGGACGCCGACACCGTGCCGGTGATGTACGGCGAAGCGGCACTGGAAGGTTGGCGCAAGGTCGTCGACGCGGTCCACGGTGCCGGCGGCAAGATCGTGCCGCAGCTGTGGCACGTCGGACCGCTCTTCGGTGCGATGGGCCCGGTCGGTGACGTCCACCCCATGCGTCCGTCGGGACACTGGGGATCGGTCGGCAACACCATGTACTCCGACGAGTACGTCGAGCAGATGCGTCCGGTGACCGCCGCGATGACCGAGCGGGACATCGCCGACGTGATCGCCGCCTACGCGGCGGCGGCCCGCAACGCGATCGACGTCGGCTTCGACGGCATTGCCCTGCACGGCGGCCACGGCTACCTGCTCGACGCGTTCCTGTGGGAGCCGAGCAACCAGCGCGACGACGAGTGGGGCGGAGATTTGCAGCGCCGCACCCGGTTCCCCGCCGAGGTGGTCAAGGCCATCCGGAAGGAGATCGGCGACGACTACCCGATCATCTTCCGGTTCTCGCAGCACAAGCAGCAGGACTTCGCGTCGAAGATCGCCCAGACGCCCGAGGAGCTGGGCGTGGTCCTGAACGCCCTCGTCGACGCCGGCGTCGACGTGCTCGACGCGAGCATCCGCCGGTTCTATGCGCCGGCGTTCGAGGGCAGCGACCTGTCCCTCGCGGGATGGGCCAAGAAGCTGACCGGCGCCACCGTGATGGCCGTCGGCAGCGTCGGACTCGACAGCGCGCTCAACGAGCGGGTCATCGTCGGGCTGCCGACCATGACGGACAACCTCCCGGACCTGATGCGCCGGAAACACGAGGGCGAGTTCGACCTCGTCGCGATCGGCCGCCTCCACATGGCCGATCCGGCGATCTCGCGGCGACTGCGCGACGGCGATCCCATGCCGGAGTTCGATCGGGCCCTGCACGAGGGCCGGCTGTACTGAGCCTCTCGATGCCGAATGCCGCGTTCCCCCTTTGCGGGAACGCGGCATTCGTGTGTCGGCCTTACGGTACGAGGATCGCCCGACCCTTGATCTTCCCGGCCTCGAGCGCGTCGAACGCCGCCACCCCGTCCTCGAGCGGGAAGGTCTCGGTCTCGATCGTGACGAGTCCGCGCTGCGCCAGAGCGATCACCGCGCGCTGGTCGGCGCGGGTGCCCGCGTAGCTGGTTCGCAACGTGGCTCCCCACGGCAGCGCGAAACCGGTCCACTCGATCCGGCCGCCACCGAGCCCGAGGACGCGCACCGCACCGTCACGACCGACCACCTGCGCGGCGATGTCGACGGTCTCCTGCACTCCGACGCAGTCGAACACGGCGTCGACACCGATGCCGTCGGTGAGCTCGAGGATCTTCGCGGCGCAGGAGCTGTCGCTGACGAACGCGTGATCCGCTCCCAGCGTGGTCGCCAGCTCGAGCTTGTCCTCCGCCGAATCCACCGCGATGATGCGGGCAGAGGTTGTCGCAGCCAGGATCTGGACGGCCGCGTGCCCGAGTCCGCCGATGCCGAGCACGACCGCAGTCGAGCCCGGGCCCAACCGGTCCCGCGCGCCGTCGATTGCGTGGTAGGTGGTGAGCCCGGCGTCGGCGAGCGGCCCGGCGGTCACCGGATCGAGGTCACCGAGCGGCTCCACGAACCTCGCGTCGACCTTCATGAACTCGGCCATTCCGCCGTTCGCGGCCAGACCGGGACACAGCGGCACGCCCTGCCGACCGCCCGGTGAACGCTCACAGGAGTTCTCGCGACCCTGCACGCACGCGCGACAGGTGCCGCAACTCCACACCAGGAACACCAGCACCGCGTCGCCCACCGACAGGGACTCGACTCCCTCGCCCAGCGCCGCGATCCGCCCGGCGGTCTCGTGTCCGAGGGTCATCGGCGGTGGAATCATCGAGATCGGCGAGTGCCGGACGTGAACGTCCGAGTGGCACAGCCCCGCACCGGCAACCTCGACGAGCACCTCGCCCGGACCGATCTCCGGGACGTCGGTGTCCGTGACCGCGATCCGGCCGTGCTCAACCAGCTGCAACGCGCGCATGTGCGTCCTCCTCGATCGTTGCCGCGGTCGCCACCGCGAGATGCCTACGCAGGAAAAGAATCTGATGTTCGAGCGCGCGGTCGTGCCACCGCTTGCCCGGATACACGTCGAAGTGATCGCACGGGTAATGCCGCACGTCGGCCCGGCCCTGCTCCGCCGCCTTCGCCGCGGCGTGCGGCGGGGCGCTGCGGTCGAGGTCGCCGATCTGGACCAACAGCGGTGCGGTGATCTTGTCCGCGTCCTTGATCGGTCGGTACGAACCGATTTCGAGGAACGATCGCGCGCTGACCTCGTTGCGCCACGTCGGACCGGCGATGGACAGGTAGTCCTCGTAGACGCCGGGCAGCGCGAGGGCCGCGACCTCGCCGGGCCGTCCCGCCAGGCGAATCGTCACACCGGCGCCGCCGCGCGCTGCGGCGGCCTTGTCCCGGATCGCAGCCCACGAACTCTTCGCCAGATGGCCGGCGCTGTACTGGCGCATCGATGCCGTGGACGCCGCTCGCGCGTCGACCGCCGGGGTGAGCGCGATGAGCGCGGCCAGGCGCGGGTCGCTCGCGCCCAGGCTGAGGACGTGCCCGCCGGCCAGCGAGACGCCCCACGCGACGATCCGGGTGGGATCGACGCCGTCGGTTCCCCGAGCGGTCGCGATCGCGGCGGCGTAGTCCTCGAGCTGGCCGCGGATCGAGACCGTCTGGCGCATGTCGCCGCCGCTGGAACCGAATCCGCGGTAGTCGAACAGCAGGACGTCGAGGCCCGCGCGGGCGAAGCCCTCCGCGAATCCCTCGAGACCCGAATCCTTGGTACCACCGAATCCGTGCGCCATGACGACGCAGGGACGGCCGGCCTCGGTGCGGAAGTCGTCGCCTTCGCCCCGGTAGTGCCACGCCGAACAGGTACTGCCCTGCACCGCGAAGGTCACATCGGTGCGTGTCACATCGGTTGGTGTCACAGTTTGCTCCCATAGATGGTGTTGAGCCACACCGAAGCCAGAGCCTCGTGAGCGGTTTCCGGATCCAGAGATCCGGGGCCACCCCGTGAGAGACTCTCGACGGCACGGTCGTTCATGTCGAGAAGGACGATGGCGAGTGCCCGGCTGTCGGTGCCCTCGGCCGCGCGTCCTGCCTTGCGTTCGGCATCGATCATCGATGCCACCGGATCGATGAAACTCAGCCGGTCGAAATCCCACGTCTCGCGCACGGCGGGATCGGAGTCGCGCGCATCCCGCAGCGCCCGATACAGATTGGGATGGCGCGCCCAGGTCCCGATCACCTCGGCGATGAGGCCGTCGACCATCTCCCGCGGGCTGCCCTCGCGGGCGAAGTACGTCCTCGTCCCGTCGCTGATCTCGCCGTAGAAGGTGCGCGAGAGCGCCGCTACGGCCTGGGCCTTGTTCTCGAAGTAGAAGTAGAACGCCGATCGCGTCACCCCTGCCGCGCGGGAGATGTCGACGATGCCGATCTCGTCCAGGCTGTGTTCGTCGAGCAGCGTCTCGAGCGCACCGAGAATCGCGGCTCGCCGCTCCTCTCCCTTGTTCGCCTTCCGGTGCTGTACCGCGGAAGTGGGGTCTGCGCTTCGGCTGCTCATGTGTCGCTTTCGGATCGGCTACGGCGTACGGGTGGCCATCATGCCGGGACCAGGTTCCACCGCACCGGCCCGTCCCTCTGTACGCGCTGCAGACCGGCCGGCAACTCCTTGGTCCGCATTTCGTGCTCGTAGATGTAGTAGTCGACCTGCTGCGTGTGCCGGGGACGATTGTTGAAGTGCCCCACGAACCGCTCCTCGTCGGCCTTGATGACGCGCTCCATCTCGGGGACCGTCGGCGGCCGGTACGTCCCGGCCAGGTAGGCCGCGAGCGTGCGCGCCTGGCACTCCACGAAGGGGAAGAGCGTCGGCGCCGACTGTGCGAACCCGATGAACGTGAGATCGTCGATGCCCGGCTTGAACATTCGCTTGTAGAGCGGGAACTGGTTGCTGGGTGCGCTCAGGAAGTCCTCGTCGAAGAACGGGAACGTGATGTTGTATCCCGTCGCGTAGATGATGACGTCGTACTCCCGGCTGGTGCCGTCGACGAAGTGGACGTCGGAGCCGTCGAGGCGTTCGATGTTGGGCTTGACGTCGATGTCGCCGGATCCCAACCGCACCAACAGTTCCTGGGACTGCGTCGGGTGAGCCTCGCCGAAGTGGTGGTCGGGCGTGGGGAGTCCGAAGTTCTCCGGACGACCCGACAGGAAGATCGGTCCGCGACGACCCAGGCGACGCTGCCACGACAGCGGAATCTGCGGGTACGTCTGGATCAGCGTGTCGGCGGGCACGCCGAACGCGTACTTCGGCACGATCCACGCCCCGGACCGGGTGGACAGCGTCACCTTGTTGCGCTGCGAACGCTGAGACAGTTCGACCGCGATGTCGGCGGCGCTGTTGCCGATGCCGACGATCAGGATGCGCTTGTCCCGCAGGTGCAGCGGAGTCTCCGGGTCGATGTACGCGTGCGAGTGGATGGACTCGCCGGTGAACTCTCCCGGGAAGTCCGGCAGGCGCGGATCCCAGTGGTGACCGTTGGCGACCACCAGGAAGTCGAAGCGGCGGCTCTCCCCGTCCTGGGTGAGGATCTCCCATCCCCCGCCGGGCAGGCGCTCCGCGTGCTCGACGCCGTTCTCGAATCGGATCCGGTCGAGCAGCGAGAACGCCGACGCGTAGTCGTCGAGGTACCGCTTGATGTCGGTGTGGTGCGGAAAGTCGGGAAGCTCCTCCGGCATCGGAAAGTCCTTGAACGACAGGCGCTTCTTGGACGTGTCGATGTGCAGGGACCGGTAGGCGCTCGAGTGGCCGTTCGGGTTTCCGAACGCCCAGTTGCCGCCGATCCGATCCGAGCTCTCGAAGCACTCGTAGGGGATGTCGTAGTCGGTGAGCATCTTGCCGGCCGTCAGACCGCTGATGCCGGCTCCGATGATGCATGTCGTGGGGTTGGCCATCGTGCTCCGTTCGATGTCGATCTGCTGCGCGGGGACGCGGAGAGCGCCGAATGTAGGCGCTCACCCCCGAAGATCGTGAGGTGGCTCACACGCTAAGCGCGGAATTGACACGTGTCAATAGTTATTTGACACGTGTCAATAGCCGGGAGGGAGCATCGCCGACCAGGGGCGGACCCCTAGCGTGACCACTGCTGCAGCGCAGCGTTCTTCCGGAAGTCCCAGCTGACCACCTCGTCGGCCGCGATCCGCAGCCACGCGTGCCGGCCGTCGGCCGTGAAGTGATCGCCACCCATGTATTTGCGCGCGAACAGCAGTTCCGCGGCCGCAACCCGGCTGTCGGGCGTGGCGGTTCGCGGAACCTCGCCCACCATCTCCGCGACACCGCTGATCTCCACGCCGCGCAGTTCGTGGAACTGCTCGCCTGCATCGATCACGACCGCGACCCGCGGATCACGACGCAGATCGGACCAGCGCCTGCTGCGCACGATCGAGTTGAGCCACAGGGATTCTCCGTCCCACACGAACCAGAGCGGAGCCACGTGGGGGTGCCCGTCCGGCGCTGTGGTCGCGACCCGGCACGTCCGCTCGTTCGCGAGGAACTCGGCCACCTCCTCGCCGCTCATCGCGATGGCCTTACCCCGGCGCTGCGTCATCGTTGCCTCTTCCGAGAAACCCCAGCGCCCCTCGGTCACCGCCCACCCCTGCACGTCCGCCGCCGCGCCGAGCGCCTGGACGGCCCGCAGGCTCTCGCGGACCGCAACGGGAGACGCGTCGCAGATCTCGTCCGCCATCACGAGCGCCTCCCGCAGTGCCGCACCGGGTTCGGTGACGGCATTGACCACGCCCAAGTGATACGCCCGCTGCGCGTCGAGCATCCGGCCGGTGATCAGCAGCTCGCGAGCGACGTTCACCGGCAGCGCGCGTGGGGCGCGGAACAGCGCACCGGAGCTCGCGACGAGGCCCCGTCTCACCTCGGGGAGACCGAAGCGCGCGGCAGCCGAGGCGACGATCAGGTCGCAGGCCAGCGCGAGTTCGAACCCGCCTCCGAGCGCGTACCCCTCCACCGCGGCGATCAGCGGCTTGCTCCGCACCCGACGGATCAGTCCGTACTCGCCGCCCCGCGGCATCCGCAGGTCTGCGCGCTCCCTGATGTCGGTGCCCGCCGAGAACACGGTCGGGGTACCGGTCAGGACGCCGGCCCAGAGCTCGGGGTCGTCGTCGAGAAGGTCGAACGCCGCTTCCAGCCCCATCGCCGTCTCACGATCGATCGCGTTGCGCCGGCTCTCGCGCTCGATGCGCACGACCAGCACCGACCCCTTCCGCTCCCACGACACCGTCGGCGTTCCGTCCACCCCGACCACCTCCGCTCACAAACTTGGACTCGAAGCTAAAGATAGATGTGGGTCTAGATTTCGGAGGACGATTCGGCGATATTCGAAACCGGGCGGTCGTACGACGGCACGGAGCGGTTGCCGTGGACCGAAGCCGCAGGCAGATAGGGTCGAAGTGGAGCAACAGCGGACAGCGGGGTCACGGAAGTCGATGAATCAGGACCAGAAGATGTCCCGCCGCGAGCGGAACAAACACGAGACGCGCGAACGTCTCCTCGACGCCGCGAGCACCCTGTTCGCCGTGCGCGGGGTGATCGACACGACCGTCGAGGAGATCGCCGATGCCGCGGGCGTCTCCCGAGCGACGTTCTTCAACTACTTCCCAGGCAAGGACGTGATGCTGGCCGGACTCCACACCCGGCACATGGATCTGCTGTCCGCCGTCATCTCCGATCTGCTCGCTCGGGATCTGACGACCGAGCAACGCATCCACGGCCTGTTCGAGGACTTCGTCGCCGCCACCGAGCAACTTCCGGGGTACCTGCGCGCGGTGACGGGCGAACTCGAACGAGACCTCGCGACACCGGAGATCAGCGTCGGGCGGACGGAGCGGTTCAACGACGAGATCCTGCGCATCCTGGAACCGGGCCTGGCTCGCGGCGAGGTTCGAACGGACTACCCACCGCGGTTCCTCGCACAGATGATCGCCGCCGTCTACGTCTCCACCATCCGGTACTGGCGCCAGGACCCCGAGTTCGACCTCACCGACGGATTCCGGAAGGCCGCGAGCTACGCGGCGGAGTCGCTCGTCCCGCGAGACTGAGCAACACGCATGTCGGATTCGCGAAGTTTGTCCACGAAAACCATCCGGCCGGTAGATTCTCGAATGTCGGGACTTGTCGATCAACCAGTCGAGGTGGGGACGCGGGGGACAGCGATGATGGATGACCGGGAAATCATCACACGCCGTGAGGAACGAAAGCGGCAGACACGAGGCCGATTGATCGAGGCGGGACGGGCACTGTTCACGCAACAGGGCTTCGATCGGACCACCATCGACGACATCGCGATGGCGGCACACGTGTCCCGCGGAACGTTCTTCAACTACTTCGACAGCAAGGACGCGGTGCTGTCGGCGCTGCACCAGGGCCATATGGACAAGCTGCCGGGGATAATCGACGATCTGTTGGCCCGGGATCTCACCACCGCCGAACGAATCCACTCGCTCTTCAACGACGTCGTCGAGGCCGCCGTGACGCTCGATCAGTACTTCCGGGCGACCACCCGGGAGCTCGATCGGGACCTCGCGACACCCGCGATCAGCTCTGCCCGCACCGAACGGTTCATCGTCGCGTTCGGCCGGATTCTCGAGGCCGGCATCGACAAGGGCGAGGTCCGACAGGACTACCCGCTGCGCTTCCTCTCGCAGATGGTGACCGCCGTGTACGTGACCACGATCCGCTACTGGCGTCAGGACACCGTCTTCGACATGGAGTTGGAGTTCGCACGCGCCGCCGCGTTCATCGCCGAGGCCGTCGCCCCGCGCTGAGGAGAACCCGTCCGACCCGAGGGGGGGTTCGGGCCGGACGGGCGATCGGGGGTGCTAGGCGGCGTCTTCGGCCAGTTCCACGACCAGCGCGGCGCCGGTCTTCTCCTGCACCTCTTCGACGGTGACATCGGGTGCGAGTTCACGCAGCACCAACGTGCCGTCCGCGACGTCGATGACCGCGAGGTTGGTGATGATGCGCTGCACCACCGCCTGACCGGTCAACGGCAACGAGCACTGGTCGACGATCTTGGCGCCGCCATCGCGGTCGGTGTGTTCCATGACCACGATGACGCGCCGGGCACCGTGCACCAGATCCATGGCGCCGCCCATACCCTTGACCATCTTGCCCGGCACCATCCAGTTGGCCAGGTCCCCGTTCCGGGAGACCTGCATGCCACCGAGGACCGCGGTGTCGATGTGTCCACCGCGAATCATGCCGAACGACAACGCCGAATCGAAGAACGCCGCACCCGGGTTCACCGTTACTGTCTCTTTGCCCGCGTTGATCAGGTCGGGATCGACCTTGTCCTCGGTCGGGTAGGGACCGGTGCCCAGGATGCCGTTCTCCGAGTGGAGAACCACCTTCACCCCTTCGGGCAGGTAGTTGGGGATCAAGGTCGGCAGGCCGATCCCCAGGTTGACGTACTCGCCGTCGATCATCTCGGCCGCGGCGCGCGCGGCCATCTGCTCACGTGACCAGCTCATGCCGACACCGTCCGCTTCTCGATTCGCTTGTCCTGCAGACCCGTATGCACCACCCGCTGGACGAACACGCCCGGCAGGTGAACCTGCGCGGGATCGAGTTCGCCCGGCTCGACCAGCTTCTCGACCTGCACGATGGTGGTCCGGCCGGCCATCGCGGCCAACGGGTTGAAGTTCATCGCGGTCTTGTTGAACACGAGATTGCCCTCGGTGTCACCGATCTCGGCGTGTACCAGCGCGTAGTCCGCGACGATGGACTCCTCGAGCACGTACGTCCTGCCACCGAACGTGCGCGTCTCCTTCGGCGGCGACGCGATCGCCACCGAGCCGTCGGCGTTGTAGCGCCACGGCAGACCGCCCTCGGACACCGGGGTGCCCACACCGGCCGGCGTGAAGAACGCGGGGATCCCGGCGCCGCCGGCGCGCAGACGCTCGGCGAGCGTGCCCTGCGGCGTCAGCTCCACCTCGAGCTCACCCGACAGGTACTGCCGCGCGAACTCCTTGTTCTCACCGACATACGACGCGGTCACGCGCCGGATCTGACCGGCGGACAACAGGATTCCCAGACCGTGGTCGTCCACGCCGCAGTTGTTGGAGAACACCTCGAGTCCCGTGACACCGCGGTCGGCGAGACCGGCGATCAGCTCGGTCGGGATGCCGCACAGACCGAATCCACCGACCGCGAGCGAAGATCCGTCGACGATGTCGGCGACGGCCTCGGCTGCCGTTGCGAAGACCTTGCTCATCGGGCATCACCGATGGCGGGCAGAATACGAGCACGGACCTCGCCGAAACCGATGCGTCCGCCGTTCGCGCCGGGCGCGGTCGCGGAGATCGAGATCTCGTCGCCGTCCTGGATGAACGTGCGCTGCTCGCCGGCAACCTCGACGGGTTCGGCTCCGCCCCAGGTCAACTCGATGAAGGCGCCTCGTTGATCCTTCTCGGGACCCGAGATGGTGCCGGAACCGAACAGGTCACCCGTGCTCGCGGCGGCACCGTTGACGGTGGTGTGCGCCAGCATCTGTGCGGGCGACCAGTACATCTGGGCGTAGGGCGGACGGGACACGACGTCGCCGTTCCACTCGACCTCGAGATCGATGTCCAGGCCCCACTTCTCCTCGCCCTGCAGGTACGGCAGCGGCGTCGGATCCTGGACCGGGGTGTCGACGCGGGCGGCCTCGAGCGCCAGCAGCGGAACGACCCACGGGGAGATGGACGTCGCGAAGCTCTTGCCGAGGTTCGGGCCCAGCGGGACGTACTCCCACACCTGGATGTCGCGGGCCGTCCAGTCGTTGAGGATCACGGCGCCGAAGCAGTGCTCGGCGAACTGGTCCGGGGTGATCGACGAACCCAGCGGCGAACCCACACCGACGATGAAGCCCATCTCGGCCTCGATGTCGAGGCGGATCGACGGACCGAACGACGGCGCGGCATCGGCGGGAGCCTTGCGCTGACCGCACGGACGCACGATGTCGACACCCGACACCACGACGGTGCTCGAGCGGCCGTGGTAGCCGACCGGCAGGTGCTTCCAGTTCGGCATCAGCGCAGCCGAATCCGGGCGGAACAGCTTGCCCAGGTTGGTCGCGTGGTTCTCCGACGCGTAGAAGTCGACGTAGTCGGCGACCGCGATCGGCAGGTGCATCGTGACGGCGTCCACCGAGAGGACGGCGTCGTCGGCGATCTCGCCGGACACCAGTTCGGTGATCTGCGCGCGCACCGCGACCCAACGGTCCCGGCCCTGGGCCATGAACGCGTTGAGGGTCGGCTGGGCGAAGGTGTCGTCGCCGAGTGCCTTCGCGAGGTCGACGACGCTGTCGCCGACGCGCACACCGACCCGCGGGTCCGTATCGGCGGTCGAGAACACGCCGTAGGGCAGGTTGTCGAGACCGAACAGGGAATCGGCAGGAATCGAGATGACGGTCATGCGAGGGGTCCTTCGTCGATCGAGATGAAATCCACCGGACCCGTAGGCGCGGAGGGCCCGGTGGATGATTGGGGCACCAGGCCGAGGCCGACCAGTTCGGTCAGCGGGTCACTGATGCTGCAGGTGCCGAAGGACAGGAAGCGCGCGCGCAGCGCGTCCACGTCCTCGGCCGACAGCCCGTCCAGGTCGGCTGCCACACGTGCACCGTCACGCTCGGCGAGCGTCGCGGCGATCTCCTCGACGCTCGCACCGGCGGCAGCCCGATGGGTCGCCAGCATGACGTTGAGGAAGCCGTGCTGCTCGAATCCCGTGTCGGGGTCCGTGTTCCGTACCGCGTGGTGCAGTCCGGCGGTCGCCTTGAAGCGCACGCCCGACGTCGCCACGGTGCGGATGGCCGCGGCCAGTTCGGCCTCGTCCGGGTACGCGGTCGCGACGACACCGCCGGTGCGGAACTTCGCGGCGTACGGCGTGCCGGCCAGGCCGGCCAGGATCTCGGCGCGGCGGTCGTCGCGCGGAACCTCGACGAAGATGTCGACACCCGGTGCGGTGGCGGCGATCTCGTCGAGCGCCGCGAGCAGTGCGGCCGCGGACTGTCCCTCGGGCACGGCGATCTCCATCGCGACCAGCTTCGCGCCGTCGATGGCGCGCAACTGCTCGAGCGCGGCGGGGACGGCGTCGGTGCCGCCGGGCACGGTGAGGCTCAGCGCGAGCTCGCCGTCCTGCCCGGCAGCCTTCTCGCCGAGGATCGACGGTAGCTCGCCGAGCCGCGGGGCCGGAAAGACGAACGGCCCCACCAGTGCAGCGTGGTCACTGCGCTCGTGCGCGAGGTGGGCGGGCACCGCGGCGTCCATCGGCGCATTCCCCGGAGGGAACAGCGCCGCGTCGTCGCACAACCCTGCCAGCAGCGGAGAGATCGTCACTTGCCGGGCCCCCGTCCGGACCAGGACCAGGGGTAGGCCTCGTCCTCGCACGCGAGGGCGCCCTCACCGAGCTCGAGCGGACGGAACGTGTCGACCATGACCGCGAGCTCGTCGAAGAACTCGACGCCGATGCTGCGCTCGTACGCGCCCGGCTGCGGGCCGTGGGCGTGGCCGCCGGGGTGGATCGAGATCGACCCCTGGCCGATGCCCGAACCCTTGCGGGCCTCGTAGTCGCCACCGCAGTAGAACATGATCTCGTCGGAGTCCACGTTCGAGTGGTAGTACGGCACCGGGATCGCCAGCGGGTGGTAATCGACCTTGCGCGGCACAAAGTTACAGATGACGAAGTTGTTGCCCTCGAACGCCTGGTGCGCCGGCGGCGGCTGGTGCACGCGGCCCGTGATGGGCTCGTAGTCGGAGATGTTGAACGTGTACGGGTACAGGCAACCGTCCCAGCCGACGACGTCGAACGGGTGGTTCGGGTACACCATGCGGGTGCCGACGATCTCGCCACCGGCGCGGTGCTTCACGAGCACCTCGACGTCCGTGCCCTCGGCGACCATCGGCTCGGTCGGTCCGTGCAGGTCACGTTCGCAGAACGGGGCGTGCTCGAGCAGCTGCCCGTACTTGGACAGGTAGCGCTTGGGCGGAACGATGTGGCTGTTGGCCTCGATTGCGTACGCGCGCAACGGCTCCGGACCCTGCGGCACCCAGCGGTGCGTGGTCGACATCGGGATCAGGACGTAGTCGCCCTGGCGCGCGTGCAGCGCACCGAAGACGGTCTCGACGATCGCCTCGCCGGACTCGACGTACACCATCTCGTCGCCGAGCGAGTTGCGGTACAGCGGCGACTCCTTGGCCGCGACCACGTACGACAGCCGCACGTCGGCGTTGCCGAGGATCAGCCGGCGCCCGGTGACCACGTCGGTCTCGGCCCAGATCTCCTCGGGGAAGAGGTCGTGGAGCTTGAGGTGCCGCGGCTTGAGCGGGTGGTTCGGGGTGGTGCCCTGGTCGCGCAGCTCCCACACGGTCGCATCGACGATGGCCGACGGGATGTGGCGGTGGTAGAGCAGCGAGGAGTCCGAGGAGAAGCCCTCCTCGCCCATCAGCTCCTCGAAGTAGAGCTGGCCGTTCTCGTCCCGGTGCTGGGTGTGACGCTTCGGCGGAATGTTGCCGAGCTGTCGGTAGAACGCCATGACCGGCCTCCTGAGTGCTCGCGCCCGGATCGCTGCCCGGGCTGTGGTCGTCACCTTCGGTGGAACAGCAGCGCGGTATCGATCACCGCCGCCGGCTCGCTCCGAGGTTAGTAAACAGATTAACTAGTTTCGGTGCGTGAGCGCAACCACACGAGCGGTCTCGTCTCGGTATCCCCGGTATCCCCGCTCCCCCCGAGTACCCCCTCCCCCGCGATTTGCGCACTTATCGGCCCCGGGACGGCGTCGCGGACACCGATAAGTGCGCGAATCGCGAAGGGAGTGGGGGGTGACGCGCGTGTGTCAGTTGCGTCCGCGAACGTCGAACTGGCTGCGATTGGTGATCAGCTTGTCGAGCAGCATCACGAGAATGTGCTGTTCAGCCTCGGTGAGAACGCTCGCCCATGCGTATTCGCGTTCGTTGTGCTCGCGGTAGGTGGCGGCCATCTCGGCGCGACCCTTCTCGGTGAGCGAGAGCTGGACCGAGCGGCCGTCGTGCTCGTCCGGGGACCGATCGAGCAGACCGCTCGCCACCAGGGTCTTCGTCAGATTCGATACGGCGGCGCGGCTCATGCCGGTGAGCTTGGCGGCGCTCTTGGGTTCGATCGGACCGGCCAGCCACGTCACGAACAGCAGGCGGAAGGTCGACCACGACAACCCGCGCGGACGGTGCACCGACGACTCGAGGTCGTACGTCACCACATTCGCGGCCCGGTTGAGGGTGAGTAAAACCTGCGTGGCGAGTTGATGGGTGGAACCGTACTCGGTGCTCAGGCGCCGATTCGCGAGATCGATGAACGACCAGAAGTCGAGATCGCCGGCCTCCGGCTCCGCAGCGTCCCCCGCAGCCCGGCCGTTCCGCCCGTCATCCCCGCTCATGCGGTCACCCTATCGCGGCGGGCAGTCGTCGCCGTCAGCTGCGACAGTCGTCGAATCCTCACCAAATTAGTATATCTGTTAACTATTTGATCAGCGCTTCCCTGACCGAGTGCCCACCCCGTGGATCGGGTCCACCGCGTTCGACCACCTGACCCGTAAAGTCGGCGCAAAGGCCCCGGAGCACGGGGTCGAGCCCGCACGACAGGCCCCGACAACCCCCGGACAGGACGGATATGAGCACGCTGCAGACCCTCGATCGTGGGCTGCGCGCGCTCGACGTCGTCGCCCAGTCGCAGGCCGGCATCTCGGTGGCCGACCTGGCCAAGGAACTCGATGTCCACCGGGCCATCTGCTACCGCATCGTCGCGACGCTCGAGGCGCACTCGCTGGTCACACGCACCGACGACGGACGCATCCGGCTCGGCGTCGGTGCCGCGATCCTGGCGTCCCGCTTCGAACCGCAGTTCTCCGGCGACGTGCAACCCCTGCTGTACGCCCTCGCGAACGAGACCAAGGCCACGGCGTTCGTCTCCGCAGCTCAGGGGCAGAACTGCGTCGTGATCATGGTGGCCGAACCGGAGGGCACGCTGCTGCGGGTCGGGTACCGCGTCGGCAGCAGCCACCCCCTCGACAAGGGCGCCGCGGGTATCGCGATCCTCGCGCTGCGTCCCGAGCAGTCGAACGACCCCGACCCGGTGCGTCAGGCCCGCGCCGACGGCTACAGCCTCACCCGCGGCCAGCTCGAACACGGCGCGGTGGGCATCGCGTCGGGCATCGCGCTGCCCCCGGGCTTCGGGTCGAGCACCGGCCTGGAACGCAGCGTCGGCGTCGTCGCGATCGACGGCCTCGACACCGACGGCGCCGCCGCCGCGGTGAAGCGCACCGCGCGCGAGATCGAGACCCGCATCAGCGTCCGAGGCGCCTGACCGCCGGGGCCTTCCGGCCCCCACCCACCCCGCACCCGCGCGTTTCGCGCACTTATCGGTCCGACGCAGGCCCTCCCGAGACCGCCAAGTGCGCAAATCGCGAACGGGGGCGGGGTCGCGTACCCCCCGCGACCGGCGATTCCGGGGTCGCTCGCCCTACCACAGAACAGACCACTCGCGTCGTTATTTGAGGCCTACTTGACCCCGAATGTGACCGCACTTACTCTGTGCGGAGTTCGCTCACCGATACACGATGTGCGCTATTAGTAACTTCGCAGATGAGCGCAGTTTTCAGACAGACGGAGATGCCAGTCATGAGCGTGTGCCCGATCGACCACACAGCCCTGCAGAACGCCGGCCGCGCTGCGGCCATGTCCAACACCGGGTGCCCGGTTTCCGCGAATGCCGCCGCCTTCGACCCGTTCACGGGCCCGTACCAGGTGGACCCTGCCGCGTCGCTGCGCTGGTCGCGCGACGAGGAGCCGGTGTTCTTCAGCCCCGAAACCGGCTACTGGGTCGTCACCCGGTACGAGGACGTCAAGGCCGTGTTCCGCGACAACATCCTGTTCTCGCCCTCGATCGCGCTCGAGAAGATCACCCCCGTATCCGACGAGGCGACGGCGACGCTCGCCAAGTACGACTACGCGATGTCGCGCACCATGGTGAACGAGGACGAACCCGCGCACATGCCGCGCCGCCGAGTCCTGATGGATCCGTTCACCCCCAAGGAACTGGTCCACCACGAACCGATGGTCCGCCGCCTCACCCGCGAGTACGTGGACCGGTTCATCGAGACCGGTCGGGCCGACCTCGTCGACGAGATGCTGTGGGAGGTCCCGCTCACCGTCGCGCTGCACTTCCTCGGCGTGCCCGAGGAGGACATGGACGAGCTGCGCAGCTACTCGATCGCGCACACGGTCAACACGTGGGGCCGGCCCGCACCCGAGGAGCAGGTCGCGGTCGCCGAGGCGGTCGGCAAGTTCTGGCAGTACGCCGGCCAGGTACTCGAGAAGATGCGCAAGGATCCGTCGGGCCACGGCTGGATGCCGTTCGGCATCCGCATGCAGAAGGAGCTGCCGGACGTCGTCACCGACTCCTACCTGCACTCGATGATGATGGCGGGAATCGTTGCGGCACACGAGACCACGGCGAACGCCTCGGCGAACGCGTTCCGCCTGCTGCTCGAGAACCGCAGCGTGTGGGAGGAGATCTGCGCCGATCCGAGCCTGATCCCCAACGCCGTCGAGGAGTGCCTGCGCCACTCCGGTTCGGTCGCCGCCTGGCGCCGCCTGGTCACCGCCGACACCACGATCGGGGGCATCGACATCCCCGAGGGTTCGAAGCTGCTGATCGTCACCTCGTCCGCGAACCACGACGAGCGCCACTTCGACAATGCCGACGACTTCGACATCCGGCGCGAGAACTCCAGCGACCACCTGACGTTCGGCTACGGCAGCCACCAGTGCATGGGCAAGAACCTCGCCCGCATGGAGATGCAGATCTTCCTCGAGGAGTTCACCAAGCGTCTGCCGCACATGGAACTCGTGCCGGACCAGAAGTTCACCTACCTGCCCAACACGTCGTTCCGTGGACCGGACCACGTTCTGGTGCAGTGGGATCCGGCGAAGAACCCGGAACGCACCGATCCGTCGATCCTGGACAACCGCCAGCCGGTGAAGATCGGTGAACCGTCCAAGACCAACATCTCCCGGACCGTGACCGTCGACGCGATCACCCCGGCCGCCGACGGCGTCGTGCGCGTGACCCTGTCGGATCCGTCGGGCAAGGCGCTGCCGAAGTGGACGCCGGGTTCGCACATCGACATCGACCTCGGCGACCTGTCCCGGCAGTACTCGCTGTGCGGCGATCCGAACGACCTGTCCACGTACGAGATCGCGGTGCTCGAGGAACCCGAGAGCCGCGGCGGGTCGCGCTACGTGCACCGCACCCTCGAGGCCGGCCACACGCTGAAGCTGCGCGGACCGCGCAACCACTTCAAGCTCGACCCCGACGCCGAGCGCTACATCTTCGTCGCGGGCGGCATCGGCATCACGCCGATCATCGCGATGGCCGACCATGCCAAGGCCACCGGCAAGGACTACGAGATCCACTACTGCGGGCGCGATCGCTCCACGATGGCGCTGCTCGACCGGCTGATGGCCGATCACGGCGACCGCACCACGGTGCACGCGAGCTCCACCGGCAACCGCCTCGACATCCCCGCCCTGCTCGACGTCCCGGTCGACGGTACCCAGATCTACTCGTGTGGACCGGAACGCCTGCTCACCGCGCTCGACGAGGCCAGCGCCCACTGGCTCGAGGACTCCCTGCACGTCGAACACTTCACATCCAATCTGGCCAAGCTCGACCCGGCCAACGAGCACGCGTTCGAGGTCGAACTGCGTGACTCGGGTTTGACCCTCCAGGTCGCCGCCGACCAGACGGTGCTCGACGCCCTGCGTGCGTCGAACATCGACATCCAGAGCGACTGCGAGGAGGGGCTGTGCGGATCGTGCGAAGCCCCCGTCCTCGACGGCGAGGTGGATCACCGCGACATGGTGCTCACCAAAACCGAACGGGCTCAGAACAAGTCGATGATGACCTGCTGCTCTCGCGCATGCGGCACCAAGATCAGCCTCGCGCTCTGACCCACCTCCCCCTCTTCTTCAGCACCCGAAAGGATCCGTAATGGGATCACCGACAGTCTCTGCGCCGGCCGGCCCGGCTCGTAGCGACCAGCCGCCCAAGTCGAGCTTCAAGCGCGTCCTCACCGGCAGCATGGCCGGTGCCGTGCTCGAGTGGTACGACTTCGCGATCTACGGCATCCTCGCCGCGACCGTCCTCGGCCCGCTGTTCTTCCCCGGCGACGACGGCGTCGCGAAGCTGCTGCTGGCGCTGGCGACCCAGGGCCTCGGTTTCATCGCCCGCCCGTTGGGCGGCATCGTCTTCGGCCATCTCGGCGACAAGTTCGGCCGGAAGCCGATGCTCGTCACGACGTTCATCATGCTGGGCACCGCGACGGCCGCGATCGGCCTGCTGCCGACCTACGACCAGATCGGCATCTGGGCCACGGTCGCACTCGTCGTGCTGCGTATGATCCAGGGCTTCGCGCTCGGTGGCGAGTTCGGCGCCGCGGTGCTGCTGGTCAGCGAGTACGGCGAACCGAAGAAGCGTGGCTTCTGGGCGTCCTGGCCGCAGGCCGGTGCCCCGATGGGCACGGTCCTCGCGACCGTCATCGTCTCGGTCCTCGGCTTCTTCCTCACGGACGACGCGTTCGACCAGTGGGGCTGGCGTGTGGCCTTCCTGTTCGCGATCCCGCTGCTGATCGTCGGCTTCTGGGTGCGTCGCGGTGTCGAGGAGTCCCCGGTCTTCAAGGCCGCGCAGGAGCAGGCCGCCAAGGCCCCGCAGGCCGACGAGCGTTCGAGCATCCTCGAGGCGCTGCGCCGTCCGCGCGCCGTCCTGATCGGGCTCGGCATGCGTCTGGGCGAGAACATCGCGTTCTACGTCTACACCGTGTTCGTCATCGCCTACGCCACGACGTACTTCGACTTCCACCGCGGCGACATCATCATGGCCGTCACGTTCGCGTCGCTGTTCCAGTTCGTCGGCATGATCGGCGGCGGCGCGTGGTCCGACCGCATCGGCCGCCGGAAGGCGATGCTCGTCCCCGCGATCATCCTCGTGGTGTGGGCACCGGTGTTCTTCTGGCTGGTCCAGCTCGAGAGCCTGCCGATGCTGTGGCTGGGTGTGTGCGTGGGCGCGTTCTTCCACGGCATGCTCGCCGGCCCGGAGGCCGCCTGGATCACCGAGCTGTTCCCGACGCGCTACCGCTACGCCGGTTCGTCGCTGGTGTTCCAGGGCTCGTCGATCATCGCCGGCGCGCCGGCCCCGTTCATCGCGGTCTGGCTGATCGACAACTACGGCGTCGGTATGGTTATCGGCTACCTGGTGATCACGATGGCGATCACGGTGATCGCGCTGTTGTTCAGCCGCGAGACCAAGGGCGTGGATCTCGACGAGGTCGCGTGACCGATGAGAATCGGTCGGTGACGCCGACCTAGACATCCGGGCCCCGGCCCCGATCCCGACAGGGGTCGGGGCCGGGGCCCGGCCCGTTCGTCACACCGCTACAGACAGGAGAAGTCGAATGACCATCGCTCACAAGCTGGTCGGACACGGCCCCGTGAAGGTGATCGCGCTGCACGGCTGGTTCGGCACGTCCGAGGGCTGGGGCATGCTGCCCGAGTTGATCGACACCGACGCGTACACCTACGCCCTGATCGACTACCGCGGCTACGGCGCGCGACGCGACGAGGCGGGCGAGTTCACGCTCGAGGAGATCTCCGCGGACACCCTCGCGCTGGCCGACGAGCTGGGCTGGGACCGCTTCGCCCTCATCGGGCACTCGATGGGCGGCGCCGCCGCGCTGCGCGTGCTCGCCGACGCCCCCGACCGGGTCACGGCGGTGATCGGCGTCAGCCCCGTTCCCGCGTCGGGCGTGCCGTTCGACGACGACACCGCGGCACTGTTCGGCGGCGCCGAGAACGAGGACGGCAACCGGTACGCGATCCTCGACTTCACCACCGGTAACCGGCAGTCCGCGACGTGGCTGCGGCAGATGACGCAGTTCTCGGTGGACTTCACCACCCGCCCGGCATTCGGTGCGTACCTGCGTTCCTGGGCCGGGGCCGACTTCGCCGCGGAGCTGCCGCTGACGTCCATCCCGGTCAAGACGATTGTCGGCGAGCATGATCCGGCGCTGGGCGCCGAGACCATGAAAGCCACCTGGATGACGCAGCTGCCGCAGTGCGAGCTGGACGTCCTCGCGAACGCGGGCCACTACGCGATGTTCGAGGCGCCGGTCGCGATGATCACCAGCATCGAGGCCGTGCTCTCCGAGCTGAAGTGAGCTGACACCGTCCGTGGCGACGCCGGCACCCCGCAGACGGGGTGCCGGCGTCGCCGTGTCGGATCCGAACTCGTTGCCGGTCAGGGCTTGCCGGTGAAGACCGGATCCTCGAACGAGCGACGGGATCGGACCCAGGAGGGGTCCAGGCCGTCGTCGATCACCTCGGTCACGGACTCGTCGAACACCACGATGCGGTCCGCGATGCGCCACTGTCCGTCGCGCCGCTCGAAGCGGTCGACGTAGCGGCACTTGATGGTTGCGCGGGCCTGCGGCGCCCCCGGGGTCTCGGGGGTCTCGGGGGCCTGGCGCAGGTAGCACAGGCAGTACGACTCGACGTGCGCCGCATCGCCGTCGAGGTCGATCAGCACGTTGGTGATGTAGTGCATCGACGAGTCGATCGTCGCGTGCCGGGACTTCATGTCCTCGATCAGGCCGTCGACGGTGCCGATGTAGCCGCCGTGGTTGTCGATAGCGTCGGGGAAGTAGCAGTCGGCCACCCGCTCGAAGTCCTTGCGGTCCACCGCCCGCGCGTAGCGGTACAGGACCTCGGTGATCTCCTGCTTGTCGAGCAATGACATTGGTTCTCCTGTCGGATTCACCAGCGGGCCCCGCCGACGTCGTTGTCGGCAGGGCCCGTGGTCGGTCGTCTGTCTAGTCGACCCGCAGTTCGATGCCCTTGGTCTCCTTGACGAAGAAGATCGCACCGAGGGTGAGCAGCGCGCAGAACACGAAGTAGAAGGCCGGCGCCAGGTTGTTGCCGGTGACGTCGATCAGCCACGTCGCGATGAACGGGGCCGTACCACCGAGGGCCATGTTGGTGATGTTGTTGCCCAGGGCGAGACCGCTGTAGCGGACCGACGCCTTGAGCATCTCGACGTACGTCACGTACGACGCACCGTTGACCACCGACACCGCGATGAACAGCACCGACTGGCCGACGACCGCCTGCCAGATGCTGCCGCCCGCCATGAGCATGAACATCGGGACGCCCAGCACGACCGCGGCGACGGTGCCGGTGAACAGCACCGGCTTGCGGCCGTAGCGGTCGGCCAGGTAGCCCGCGATCGGCAGCGTGATGACACCGAGGACCAGCGCCAGCGACGTGGACAGGAACGCGACGGTGGACGACTGCCCGCCGGCCTTCTGCAGGTAGGTGGCCGCGTACACGGAGGCGATGTAGTAGCCGCCGGTGATGAGCGCACCCAGGAAGATGATCTTCACGAGCGAGCCACCGGAGGTGGTGAGCAGCTCCTTGACGGGCACCTTCGCCGTCTCGCCCTTGTCCTCGAGCTCCTTGAACTGCGGGGTGTCCTCCATGTGGTTCCGGATCCAGATGCCGACCACGCCGATGACGACGGAGAGCAGGAACGGGATACGCCACGCCCACGACAGGATCTGGTCGTGGGTGAACACCGAGGTGAGCGCCAGCGCGGTCAGGGACGCGACGAGCGAACCGATGTAGGTACCCGAGTTGACCATCGACGTCTGGAAGGCGCGCCACTTCGCCGGCGCGGACTCCGACACGAACGCATTGGCGCCGCCCAGCTCGCCGCCGGCCGCGAAGCCCTGCAGGCAACGCGCCAACACCAGGATCGCGGTCGCCCACACACCGAGGGTGACGTAGGTGGGCATGAGGCCCATCGCCGCCGTCGCGACGACCATCAGCAGGATGGTCCAGGACAGGGCGTTCTTGCGGCCGTACTTGTCACCGATGTGGCCGAAGAAGATGCCACCGGGCACCCGCAGGAAGAACGCGACCGCGAACGTCGCGAACGTGCCGAGCAGCGCGGCGGTGTCGTTCTCCGAGACGAAGAACAGCGACGCGATGATCGTCGCCATGTAGCCGTAGATACCGAAGTCGTAGTACTCGACGACGGTGCCCACGATCGCGGCACGAACCACCTTGACGGTGGACTGCGGGGGCTTGGCCTGCACGGGGTCGGGTCCTCGGGCGGGCTCGGAGCTACGAACCTCGTGCTCCGCAGTGTCGTTTACAGGCATGGGGGGTCCTTTGAAAGTCTCTGGTGTGCAACACGCTTGACCGGTGTCAGATTCCTGCAGTTGTCATTGCCGTGGACGTCTCCGACTCGCCGCGGGCGGTTCGCGCCGCGTTGATACCGGCGAGTCTGCCCATGGTGAGGGCGTTGGCCACGGCGTTTCCGCCGCCCACGTACCGGAGTCCGAGAATTCCGGCCCCGGCCTCCCCCGCGGCGTACAGCCCGTCGATCGGTCGACCCGTCTGATCGAGGACAGCGGCGTCGCTGTCGATCTCCACGCCCGCGTGTGTGCACACGAGCTCCGCGGGAAGCATCCGAACGGCGTAGAACGGACCCTCGTCGATCGGGTCCGGGTGTGCGGTCGAGCCCTTGTTCGCGAGCGTGCGATGACGCAGGAAATCGTCGTCGACGCCGTTCGGGAGTTGCTCGTTCCACCGCGAGACGGCCGCCTCGAGGGCATCGGCCGGCACGTCCATCGCCCCGGCGAGTTCCGCGAGGGAGTCGGCCCGGAGCGTGCGCCCGGAGTCGGCCTCGTCGAGAACCCGCTCCGGAATCCAATCAGTATATCCCCCAGGCAGATTCACGCGCGCCTTTTCGTCGAAGACGGCCCACGCACCGCCCTCCTGCGCGGCGATGATGCCGGTCGAGACCGCGTACGACGCGTCCTCGTCCATGAAGCGTCGACCGTGGCCGTTGACGTAGATCCGCGACTTCGGCGGGAATCCCGACTGCCAGTGGTGGAACCGCTGGAAGTACGCGGTGGGCAGCATCAGTCCCCAGCCCTCGCCGGTGACGGCCGCGGACACCTGCTCGCCGAACTGCAGGTGATCGCCCCGGCTGCCCGGTGCGGCCACCACGAACAGCGACTGTCCGGCCCGGTTCGCGATCGGGTAGAAGCGCCCGACCAGCTCCGGGTTCTGCGCAAACCCGCCGGTCGCGATCACCACCGCGCCCGCCCGGACCTCGATGTCGTCCGCGACCACACCGACCACGCGGTCGTCCTCGACGATCAGCGACTGGACGCGGGTGTTCAGGATCGCCTCGATGCCGTGCTCGCGGCGGGCCTTGTCGAGCACCTGGACCAGCCCGTAGCCCTGATCCTTCGGCACGTGACCACGCCAGACGTCCTCGACGCCGGCCTGGCACAGGCCGGGCATGTGGGCGTTGGCGGACTCCCGCGCCGGGATCTCCACACCCAGATCGATCAGCCACTCGAGCGTCGGGCCCGCGTGCTCGCAGAACGCGCGGACCAGGCCCGGCTTGAGCATCCAGTGGTTGAGGTCCATGTAGTGCTGGAAGAACTTCTCCGCCGTGTCCTCGATGCCGAGGCCGCGCTGGACGCTGGTCCCGGCCGCGGTGAACAGACCGGCCGACAACTGCGTGGAACCACCCAGTTCGGATTCGGACTCGAACAGCAGCACCGACGCGCCCTGCTCGGACGCGGACACCGCCGCCGCGAGTCCTGCTCCGCCGCCGCCGATCACGACGACGTCCCAGTTGTCTTCACTCATGAGAGGACACCTCCCGATTCTTCGAGGATCCGGTGGTACAGCCCGTTGGAGACCAGGCCGCCGTCCACCGTCACCTCGCTGCCGTTCATGTACGTGGATCGGTCGGACAGCAGGAACAGCACCGCGTCCGTGATCTCGTCGACCGTGCCCATACGGCCGGCCGGAATGCTCTGCAGCGACGCCTCGATGAAGGCATCCGCTCCCCCGACGAGAGCGGTGCCGACCAGGCCGGGGTGCACCGAGTTGACCCGGATACCCCACTTCGCGAACTGCCCGGACGCCGACTTCGACAGTCCCGTCAGCCCCCACTTGCTCGACGCGTACGCGGGCGAGAAGTAGCCGACCTGACCGGAGATCGACGAGATGTTCACGATCGATCCGCCGCCGCTGTCCCGCATCAGCGGGGCGGCGGCCTTCATGCCGTAGAACGGGCCGAACAGGTTGATTCGCATGGTCAGCTCCCAGATGTCGTCCGGGGTGTCCATGAACTCGAGCCGACGGCTGATGCCGGCGTTGTTGACCAGACCGCCGAGTTCGCCCTTGCCGGAGCGGATCTCGTCGATCACCCGCGTCCAGGCCGCGGGGTCGGCGACGTCGAGATGGTGCGCCGACGCGCTGCCGCCGGCGGCCTCGATCTCGGCCAGCACCGCGGAGGTGTCGGCGACGTCGGCGAGGCAGACGTGCGAGCCCCGCGCGGCCAGCGCCCTGGCGTGGTTGGCACCCATGCCGGCGGCGGCGCCGGTGACGAGGACGACGCCCGGGTACGTGGCAGGAGTGGAGCCTGCGGAATGACCCATCGACCCTGCATCAGACATGGCGCGAGCCACCGTCGACGGCGATGGAGTGACCGGTGACGTAGCGGGCGCTGTCCGAGAGCAGGAACAGCAGCGGTCCGAAGACCTCTTCCGGCGAGCCGAGGCGGTGCAGCGGCACCACGTTCAGGGCGTGCGCGAGCGCGGCGGGATCCTCGCGGACCCAGCGGGTCATCTCGGTGTCGATGTAGCCGGGTGCGATCGCGTTGACGCGAATGCCCTTGTCGCCGAGTTCCACCGCGAGCGACTCGGTGAGGTGCGCGACGGCGGCCTTGGACGTGCAGTAGGCACCGCGGCCGCGGCGGATGCGCAACGCGGACACCGACGACATGTTGACGATCGCGCCGCCGACCTCCATGTGCCGCGCCGCGGCCTGGGCGCCGAACAGCACGCCCTCGACGTTGACGTCGAGCGTCGCCGCGATCTGCTCGGGTGTGATCTCCTCGACCAGTGCGAACGGGAAGATGCCCGCGTTGTTGATCCAGAAGTCGATGCGCCCGAACTCCTTCAGCGCGATCTGCGCGAGGGCCTCGTGCTCGTCGGCCTTCGTGACGTCGATGCGGGCACCGACGACGCGACCCGGCTTGTCGGCCAGCGACTTCGCGGCCACCTCGTCGTTGATCTCCTGCGCGGTGGCCGTCATCTGATCTTCGTTGATGTCGGCGCCGACGACGTTCACGCCGCGCGTGGCCAGACCGGCCGCGAAGGCGGCGCCCATTCCGCGGGCCGCACCGGTGACGACTGCGACCTTGCCCGCCATCTCCGGGTACAGCGCCAGCATCTGCGTGGCGTCGGTGCGTCCGGGGTTCTGGGTATCGGCGTTCTCGGTCATGATGTCTGGATCCTCCAAAGCAAATGTCTACAAAAAGATTTCGAGGCGCGGGCGCCCCTGATGTTCGAACCGAACGGTCAGGCTGCTGTGTCGCCGCCGGCACCGCTGCCGCCGCTGTCGTCCCTTCGGACGGCGCGACGCGCGATACGCCACTGCCCGCCCGCACGCACCACCCGGTCGGTGACGGTGGTGAACCGCACCAGGCGGGAGTCCCCGCCGATCCGCGTCGCGATGATCTGCAGGTAGGCACGGACCGCGAGTTCGTCCTCGCCGATCCGGTCGATGAGGATGTTGGTGAGCACGTGGCGGTGGGCTTCGCCCGCCGTCGACGCGGCCGTGAAGAACGCCCGGGCGAACTCGGTGAGCGCCGCGGTACCGACGACCGGCGCGGGGTAGCTGGGCGAGTGGAACTCGCCCGTCTCGGTGAACGTGGCCGCCCACTCCGCCGCGAACCCCTCGTCGATGAGGTGGCTCTGCCGGCCGTACAGCTGGTGGATCTCCACGAAAGCCACTGCACCGACCTCACCGTTGCCAGTTCCGCTCATGACACGAACTCCTTCGGCAGTCCCCTGTTCGGGGATTGCACCGTCTACCAATGTGTGCGATAATCGAACGCGTAGTGCGATTAAGGTGAAGCGTAGGTGGCTCACCTCACACACGTCAAGGGAGGGATTCATGGCATCGGTCCGATCCGATGAGAAAACGAGCGAAACCCCGGGAACGACCAGCGGTGTCCAGCTCGATTCACGGATGTCGAAGACGCTGCACAACGGGCTCGAGATCCTCGAGCTGCTCACGCAGCACAAGTACGGGCTGACGGTCACCGAGATCGCCGACGGAATCGGCGTGCACCGAACCGTCGCGGACCGGCTCGTGCGCACCCTCGAGGCACACCGCCTGTGCCGGCGCACCGCGAACAAGCGCATCCTGCTGGGCTCGGGGCTCGTCTCGCTGGCGAGTTCGGTGGAGCAGGATCTGCGCGAGCTGGCGCGGCCGATTCTCGAGGAACTCGCGGACGCCGTCGAGGCCACCGCGCACCTCGCGGTCCGGGACGGCGAGGACCAGGTCCGCGCCCTCATGGTCGTCGAGCCGCGCAATTCACGCGCCCACGTCGGATTCCAGGCGGGTCAGGTCGATCCGATGAACCGCGGCTCTGCGGGCCTGGCCATGCTCGCGGCGATGCCGCCACGGGAAGGGGAACGCCTGGAGGTCACGCGTGCGCGCCAACGCGGATTCGCGGTGACGTCCGGCGAGGTGACCCACTCGGTCACCGGCATCTCGGCCGCGCTGCCCAATCGTCGGCCGGACGACCTCGTCAGCATCGGCGTCTCGGTGTTCGACTCGTCCGAGGAACAGAGGCTGGGCGAGGCCGTCATGGCCGCGGCACGACGGCTCTCAGCACTGCTGCTGCGTTGAGAGATCCGGTGCGGGTCAGCGAGAGCCCCTGGCCCGCACCGCAAATCCCGCGATCAGACACACCGCGGCGACACTGCTGAGCACCAGCGGGCTCAGCGACCAGCCGCCCGTGTGGGTCGCGACGGCCGCAACCAGCGGCGGACCGATGATCGACCCCGCGTTGGACACCTGCACCACCAGGCCGTTGACGGGCCCGATCTCGCGCGGACTCCGGGCCGCGCCGGGTACCGCCGCGAACACCGCGGCCGGCAGCAGGCCGCCGAGGAGCGCGAAAGCCACTGCCGCAGCGTAGGACAGGCCGAACGGCGCCCATCCCGCGTAGATCACGACGGAGGCGGCGCCCATGGAGGTGGCCGCGACGGCGATCAACGATCCGGGGCGCACTCCGCGATGCAGCAGCACCCCGGCACCGATGTTGCCGACGATGTTGCCCAGCACCACCAGCGCCGTGAGCACCGCGGCCGAGCCGTCGGACCGACCGCCGGCGGCGTACATCGTGGGCAGGAAGCCGATCACCGCGAGGTACTGCAGCGAGTAGGTTCCGAAGGCGAGCGCGATCAGCATGGCGGTCGAATTGCGCCACACGCGTGACGGTTTCGACTCCGGGTCGGCACCGGACGAAGACTCACCACTGGACGTCTTCGGTACGACGGCGAGTACCAGCACCGCACACACCACCAGGGCGGCCGCGTTGACGCCCCACAGCCCGCGCCAGCCGATCGCGCCGATCACCCACGGTCCGGCGACGATCGCCACGAACTGGCCCAGCGGCATGTAGATCCCCCACATGCCCAGCGCCAGTCGGCGATGCTCCGCCGCCGCGGCCGAGGCGATCAGTGCCGGCGCCGACACCGCGACGCCCATGAACCCCAGGCCCTCGAGGATCCGGGAGAACAGCAGTACCGGGGTGGACGGGGAGACCGCGCCGAGCAGCGCTCCGGCCGCGAGCACGGTCAGCGCGAGCGTCAGCATGCGGCGTCTGCCCCAACGGTCGACGAATCCGCCTGCGGCACTGCCGAGCAGCGCGCCCACGAACGTGTACGACGACAGGAGCACCCCGGCCGCGGTCAGGCTCATGCCGAGGTCGTCGCGCACCGTCGGCAACGCGACGATGACCTTGCCGACCTGGCTCGCGGCGAGCACGCCTGCGAGCAGCGCGATCACCACCACACCCCACGCAGACGAATCCAGCGCCGCCGGCTGCTGCCGGACGGCGCTGGATTCGGAGACTTGCTCAGGCACCGACGGCGGCATCCGCGTTCTCGTCGGCGGGCACGGTCAGCGACGGATCGGTGGCGGCCGCGATGGCCTCCTCGAACTCGCGCTGCCCCACCTGCGAACCGAGCACCAGCGCGAGGCGGGTCAGGAAGCCCTCGCGGTCGTTCTCGCCCACCTGGTCGAGCGCGTCGGACAGGCCCATCCACACGTTCTCGCGGCGCAACTCGGCCGGGTCGATCGCGGGCCCGTTGTCGACGGCAGCCGACGCACCGGCCGGGGCGCTCCCCAGGCTCAGGTGGCGCACGACGTCGTCGATCCGTCCGACACCGTCGACGCGGCACAGCAGCACGCCGTCGGGACGGATCACGAACACCTCGCCGTCGCGGGCACCGAGCGCGGCGACGGTCTGTCCGTCGGCGTCGGGAACCACCGCAACCGACACGGCGGATTCCTCGGGGGTATCCGAGCCGATCAGGATCGCGCGCACCGACTCCGGTGCCAGCGCACCGGCCAGGGTCGCGGTGGCGGCGGCCAGCGCCGCGGCGTCGACATGCACGCCGAGGACCGCGAAACCGGTGCCGCGCAGGATGTTCAGCGACGTCTCGGTGCCGTCCGCGGTCTGCACCCGGCGGTCCTCGACGGGATCACCGGCGGCGACTCCGTCGGCGTCGGCCGGGGTGGGCCACGTGAGCGGCGAGATCCGCGCGTTGGTGGCGCTGGACTGGCGCGGGTTGATCAGGTGGCTGAACTCGGGGCGGGTCACCGACAGCGCGAGGATCGCGTCGCGCGTCGTCTGGTAGCCGTGGCTGCCGGGCGACATGATGAGCGTGCTCTTGCCGGCGTTGGCGACGTTCTGCCGCCACGCGTCGTGCCGCTCCACCGAGTACGCCTGCAGGAGTTCGGGAGTGGCGTTTCCGTGGATCACGGCGGCCAGCTGCCACGCGAGGGTCTCGGCGTCCTCCATGCCCGAGTTGAGGCCGCGCACACCGAAGATCGGCACCAGGTGCGCCGCGTCGCCGGCGAACAGGATGCGGCCGTGCGTGAAGTCCTGCAGCGCGAGCGCGCGGGCGCTGTAGAAGCCGTGCCACTCGAGCGTCCACGGCAGGTCGTTCTGCAGCCACTCCAGGTGCCGGGTGATCCGGTCGCGGATCCGGTCTTCCTGCGTCTCGAGCTCGGCGTCCTCCGACGGGTCGAGCTGGTAGTCGATGCGCCAGATGTTCATGGGCTGCTTGTGCATGATGATCGTCGAGCCCGGGTTGCTCGGTGGATCGAACCAGACCATGCGCTCGGCCGGCAGTTCCGATTCCCAGTGGATGTCGGCGATCACGTAGCGGCCGTCGTAGTTGTTGCCCTGCATGCGGAGACCGGCGAGCTCGCGCATCCGGCTGCGGCCACCGTCGGCGGCCACGACCCAGCGGGCGCGCAGATGGCGCTTGCCGAACGCGGTGTCGATCTCGAGGGTCACCTCGTCGTCGGCGCGGAGCACGCCCGCGATGCTCGCGGACCAGTGCAGCGTGATGAGCGGGTTCGCCTCGAGCGTGTCGACCATGATCTGCTCGAACTCGGACTGCGAGACGTTGATCATCGGCGGCCGGACGTCGTGGTCGGCGTTGCGCATCTGGAAGTGCAGCACCTGCCGGTCGCGGTAGAAGCTGCGACCGCCGACCCACGGCAGCACGATCTTCTCGAGCTCGGCGCCGAAGCCGAGGCGCGCAGCGGCCTCGAGGCTGTGGCGGGAGATGCAGATGGCGCGGCTGCCGAACGACACCTGGTCGGCCGCTTCGAGGATCGTGACGGGGATGCCGCGCTGGGCCAGGCCGAGGGCGACGGCCATGCCGACGGGTCCGGCGCCGACGATGACGACCGGGAGGGTCTCGTCGGCGGCGGTCATGGACTCGAAGTTCGAGGCCGGGTACTTCGGGGGCTGGTAGTAGGTCGACATGGTCTACACAACTTCCTGCGGGGACGGACGGGAGGACTGGGTACCGGGCACCTTCAGCAGCAGGATGCTGGCGAGGCTGATCAGGGCGATCAGCACGAAGTAGCCGGTGATCGCGAGCGATGTCTCGAAGCTCGCGTACAGCGCGGTGGCGATGATCGGGGCGAGGCCGCCGCCGAGGATGGCGCCGATCTGGTAGCCGAGGGAGGCGCCCGAGTAGCGGATCGCCGGGGGGAACAGCTCGGCGAACAGCGCGGACTGCGGGCCGGCGCAGCAGCCGAGGGTGAAGCCGAGCGCGATCATCGCGACGACCATCACCGGCAGCACGGCGGTGTCCATCAGCGGGAAGAAGACGGCGGCGGCGATCACCAGCGCGATCGAGCTGCGGACGTAGACCGTCCGGCGGCCCAGGGTGTCGGACTTCCACGCGCTGAACGCCATGCCGGCCATCCAGAACGGGCACGAGCTGATCAGCAGGAACAGCATCGTGGTCTTGCTGAAGCCGAGTTCGGACTCGCCGTACTTGAGGACGTAGACCATGTACGCGTAGGCGATGCCGTTGGTGGCGATGAACGTGCCGCCGGCCAGCAGGACGGTCTTCCAGTGCTTGGTGAGGACCTCGACGATGGGCAGCTTGTCGGGCTTGCCGTCGTCCTTGGAATCCTTGGACTCCTTGAACTCGCTGCTCTCCTCGAGGCCGAGGCGGATCCACATCGCGACCAGGACGAGGACGGCACTGAGCAGGAACGGGATGCGCCAGCCCCACGCCTTGAACGTCTCGTCGCTCATGAACGCGGTCAGCGGCAGGTACACGAGGTTTGCCACGAGGACGCCGGCCGGCACACCGATCTGGGGTGCGGCGCCGTAAAGGCCCTTGCGGCCCTCGGGGGCGTTCTCGGTGGCGACCAGGACCGCGCCGCCCCACTCGCCGCCCACGCCGAGACCCTGGATGAAGCGCAGCGTCACCAGCAGGATCGGGGCGAAGACGCCGATCGCGTCGTAGTTGGGGAGCACACCGATGCCGACGGTCGCGAAGCCCATGAGCAGCAGCGAGATGACGAGCATCGACTTGCGTCCCACGCGGTCACCGAAGTGGCCCATGACGACGCCACCGATGGGGCGCGCGATGAATCCGACGGCGAGGGTCGCGAACGACGCCAGCGTGCCGGCCAGATCCGACGAGTTCGGGAAGAACTGGTGACCGAGTACCAGGGCGGCAGCGGTGCCGTAGATGAAGAAGTCGTACCACTCGATCGCGGTGCCGACGAAGCTGCCCAGCGCGGCCTTGCGGGCCTTGCGGTGCAGCACCTGCGGCGGGGTCGCCGTCATGGTTGCCGTCATGAGTTCGGTGCCTTTCACATCTGGAAGCGCAGGGAAGGAACCACCCGCACGCGCGCCGACGAAGCGGCCTGCAGGACATCTTGACCTGGATCACATCGCGTGAAAAGCGCAAGAAGTCGGGGTGAATACCCACAAAACCTGTGGTTATGGGTGGGTGACGCCGATCAGTCAGCCTCGGCGAACTCGACGAACGCGCGGGCGGCCCGGCTGAGCAGCGCGTCCTGCGACCACACCAGCAGGATGTCCACCTCCGGCACCGGCGGCTCCACCTCGGGCCGCACCACCACACCGAGACCCTCGTACGTGACGTCGAGCTGGGGCCGCTGGATCAGCAGCGTCCAGCCGAAGCCGCGCCCCACCAGCGCGCGGGCGGTCTCGAAGTTCTTCGGCCGGAACCGCACGCGTGGGGTGAACCCGGCATGGCTGCACATCTGCAGCGCGTGGAACGAGCTGGGCGGGGCGTCGAGCAGCACCATCGGCTCGTCGGCAAGTTCGGCCAGCTCGACGACCGGGGCGTCGGCGAGGCGGTGGTCGGCGGGCAGCAGGATCGCGGGCTGCCGGGTGTCCATCCGGGCGCGACGCAGCGCGGGCGACAGGTCCAGGTCGTAGACGATCGCGAGGTCCAGCTCCCCCGAGACCAGGCGTTGTTCGAGCCGGTCCTGGGTGTCCTCGACGAAGTCGACGGTGACCCCCGGATGGAGCTGGTTGAACTCGTACAGCAGCCGCGGCAGCAGCGTCGGCCCCAGTGACGAGTAGCAGCCGATCGCGAGCGGACCGGTGAGCACACCCGTGGCGCCCGACGCCTCCGCGGCAAGGTCACCGGCCTGCTCGAGCAGCGCCTTCGCCCGCATCAGGACCCGTTCGCCGGTGGGGGTGAGCTGCACGCCGTGCGCACGCCGACGCACGCACAACTGCGACTTGAGTGCCCGTTCCAGTTCGGTGATCGCGAGGGACACCGCGGACTGCGAGACGTGCAGCCGATCGGCGGCGGCGCGGATGGTGCCGGTCTCGGCGACGGCCACGAAGACGAACAATTGGCGCATCGTGTACGCCGGCGGCCTCGCCGAGCTGACCATGATGGTTATTACCTCCCAGGCACCGATTCTCGCACCCCGCCGAATGGACGAGCCGGGTGGGAAGTCGGGCGACGGGCCTGCTCAGCCCCGTCCCGGCGCGGCCTCCACGATCTCGCTCGGGGCCCACGCCCCGTCGAACCACGGCTGCAGGGGCCCGTACAGCCGGAGCACCGGGAACCAGCTCTTGTCGGGGAGCGTGCGGATCCAGTTCGTCTCCCGGCCGGGCGGCGGATTCGGCCCGAACCACAGCACGAACGAACCGTCCTCCTCGGGCACGACGGTGCCGGTCAGACTCATGACGCTCGGATAGGGATTGTCGGTCTGGATCAGCGACCGCGTCTGGGTGTCGTACACGTCGACCGACCAGAAGTTCTTCGCGGGCGGGTTCGGCGGGAGGGTGAGACGGTAGGTCTTGCCGCCGTCGAGGATCGCGCCGTGGGCGTCCTCGGCCGTGTAGGTGTACGCGGACCCGGCCCCCACCTGGGCGTGCGCCATCGCCGGCGTGATCACGGTGGCGAAGTAGTGGAACTGGGTTCGGGCGTCGAGCAGCCGGGCGTGGTCGCGCAGGAACTCGTAGCTGCCGCCGACGAACGCCTGCTTCCACGAGGAGCCGGGGTGCAGAAAGCTCTCCGGGTCGCGCGGGAAGTACACCAGTGCCCGGCTGATGCCGGCGGCGGTTCTCGCGGCAGCGTCCAGGATGCCGCGGAGTCGCTGGTCCGGGGTGAAGGGGCTCCCGTGCCGGATGCCGATCGCCGCAAGCTGGCCGGCCCGTTCGGGATCGAGTGCCTCCGCGGGCTCCTCCTGAACCAGTTCGTCGATCTCCTCGAAGAAGGAGAAGTCGTTCGCATGCACGGTGTTGAACTTTTCGTCGGCGATGTTGACGAAAGCCATCTCCGGCGGGTTCGCGGCGTCGGCGAGCCGGTAGACGCGGGTCTGCTTGACGGACTCGACCCCGCCGAGCGCGCGGAAGATCGCCCAGTTGGTGAAGGTGGGGGTCCGGTAGACGAAGTAGCCGTCGGGTTCCTCGCCCTGGTAGCCGGGCGGAAGGAAGAGGTACTTGCCGCCCTTGCCCCGGTCCGGCCCGGCGATGCCCATGTCCGCGACGTAGCGGAACCAGAAGTCGTCCACCACGCACAGCGAGTCGGTGGGCGGCTCGACGACGACGGGGCCGTCGCGCAGATCGAGGAACATCGTGGCGTAGGTGGTCTCGGTGTTGGGAGTCAGGAACAAGCTGCCCGAGTTGGCTCGCGGCTCGGTGTAGGCGATCGTGCCCAGGCCGTCGATGCCCACGCTGCGGAACCCCCGCCGCATCGCGACGAGCGAGGCTCCGGGAACCGCGCCCAGGAACACCTCGACGCCCCGCAGGAAGTCGAGCCCGTCGTACAGACTCTTCGTGGTCTCGGGCAGGGGCACCCCGTCGAAGAACTCGAACGTGCCGATCGGGGTCTGGACCCGGTCCGGCATGCCGACCCCTGCGAGAGCCTGCGCGAGGGCGTCACTTGAGTCGTTCACCTGTGCCTCCTGGTGGGCGTGGATTCGTCGGCGTGCAGCGCCGACGGTAGGCGAGGGCAGGTCCGTCCACCTCACCCGCGCGAGGTGATCCCTTTCGCCGGCGCCCGCCGAGGGGAATACTCGCCAGTAGCTTTGTCAGTAGCTTTGTGGACAGGTTCTCCGATCGCTCTCGTCTAGGAGGCAGATCATGGTGACACCGACCCAGGTCACGGAAGAACAGGCACGAGAACTAGCCGAAGAGTCCCGGGAGAGCGGCTGGGACAAGCCCTCCTTCGCCAAGGAACTGTTCCTCGGGCGATTCCGGCTCGATCTGGTGCATCCCTTCCCCAGGCCCGGCGCCGCCGACACGGCGCGGACCGAAGCGTTCATCGCCGAACTCGAGGAGTACTGCCGCGACCTCGACGGGTCGGTGATCGAGCGCGAGTCCCAGATCCCCGACGAGTACGTCGCGGGCCTGACCGAACTCGGCTGCTTCGGACTCAAGGTCCCCACCGAATACGGCGGGCTCGGCCTGTCCCAGGTGGCCTACAACCGCGCCCTCATGGTGGTGTCGTCGGTGCACCCGAGCCTCGGTGCGCTGCTGTCCGCGCACCAGTCGATCGGAGTGCCGGAACCGCTGAAGCTGGCCGGCACCCCCGCACAGAAGGCGGAGTTCCTGCCGCGCTGCGCGAAGGGCGCGATCTCGGCGTTCCTGCTGACCGAACCCGACGTCGGCTCGGATCCGGCCCGGATGGCGTCGACCGCGACACCGACCGAGGACGGCTCCGCCTACATACTCGACGGTGTCAAGCTGTGGACCACCAATGGTGTGGTGGCCGAACTGCTGGTGGTGATGGCACGGGTGCCGCGCAGCGAGGGGCGCCACCCCGGCGAGCCGGGCAGTCATCACGGCGGTATCAGCGCGTTCGTGGTGGAAGCGGACTCGCCCGGCATCACCGTCGAACGCCGCAACGCCTTCATGGGTCTGCGCGGAATCGAGAACGGCGTCACCCGACTGCACCAGGTCCGGGTCCCGGCCCGGAATCTGATCGGGCGCGAGGGCGACGGCCTCAAGATCGCGTTGACCACTCTGAACGCCGGCCGGCTGGCGATTCCCGCGATGTGCACGGCGGCCGGCAAGTGGTCGCTCAAGATCGCGCGCGAGTGGTCCGCGGAGCGAGTGCAGTGGGGTAGACCGGTCGGCGAGCACGGCGCGGTCGCCGCGAAGATCTCGTTCATCGCGGCCACCACGTTCGCGCTCGAGGCAGTGCTGGAGCTGTCCGGCCAGATGGCCGACGAGGCCCGCAACGACATCCGTATCGAGGCCGCGCTGGCCAAGTTGTGGGCCAGCGAGATGGCCTGCCGCATGGCCGACGACCTCATCCAGATCCGCGGTGGGCGCGGCTACGAGACCGCCGCGTCGCTCGCCGCGCGCGGTGAACGCGCGGTGCCGGTCGAGCAGTTGATGCGGGACCTGCGCATCAACCGGATCTTCGAGGGCTCGAGCGAGATCATGCGACTGCTCATCGCCCGCGAGGCCGTCGATGCGCACCTGACCGCTGCCGGCGACCTGGCCGACCCCAAGGCCGACCTGCAGCACAAGGCCAAGGCGGCCCTCGGCGCCAGCGGCTTCTATGCCAAGTGGCTGCCGCACCTGGTCTCGGGCAAGGGGCAGCTGCCCAACTCCTACAGCGAATTCGGTGCGCTGGCTACACATCTGCGGTTCGTCGAGCGCAGCGCCCGCAAGCTGGCACGGTCCACGTTCTACGGCATGGCGCGCTGGCAGGCCGGCATGGAGAAGCATCAGGCCTTCCTCGGCCGGATCGTCGATATCGGCGCCGAACTGTTCGCGATGTCGGCGGCGTGCGTGCGCGCCGAGATGGACCGCACCGAGGATCCCGCCCGGGGCGCGACAGCCACCGACCTGGCCGACGCCTTCTGCCGGCAGTCCCGGCTGCGCGTCGACCGACTGTTCGCGGCGCTGTGGGAGAACACCGACGACACCGATCACCGGATCGCCCGCGACGTCCTCGGCGGCGAGTACACCTGGCTCGAGGCCGGCGTGCTGGATCCGTCCGAGGGCACCGGACCCTGGATCGCCTCCTGGGCGCCGGGCGCCTCCACCGAGAAGAACCTGGCCCGGCGCTACCCGGCGGTGACCGACGCGAACGCCGAGGAACCGGCCAACTAGAGCCGCAATTCCGTCAGTGCGCCGCGCTCTTCTTCCGCTTCGGAATCAGGTGCTCGATCAGGACGACGAGCGCGCCGACGACGAGTCCGACGAGGGCGGACGCCACAGTGCCCGCGGTCCAGGACAGGACGCCGCCGAAGCCGCCGTGCACGAGGTCGCCGAACCAGTGTTCGAGGTCATGGAGGCGATCGGCCGGCCAGTGGAATCCGGCCTCGCCGACGTTGACGATCAGGATGTGGCCGCCGACCCAGAGCATCGCGGCGATTCCGACGACGGTGAGCACCGCCATCACCTTCGGCATCGCGGCCACGAGGCCTCGGCCGATCCGCTGGCTGACGGACGACGTGCGCCCCGCAAGCGCGAGGCCCACGTCGTCCATCTTCACGATCAGGGCGACGACGCCGTACACCAGGATGGTGATGAGGATCGCGACGACGATGAGCACCATCAGCCGGGTGAAGAACGGTTCGTCCTCGACCGAGGACAGGGAGATCACCATGATCTCGGCGGACAGGATCAGGTCGGTGCGGATCGCACTGCTCACCATCGCCTTCTCGCGTTCGGGTCCGCCCTGCGCCTCCGCCTCGCCCTCGTCCTCGTGATGACCACCGGTGAGCGCCTCGTAGACCTTCTCGGCGCCCTCGTAGCAGAGGAACAGGCCACCGGCTATCAGTAGATAGGGCAGGGCCTGTGGCAGGAACTGACTCAGGATCATCGCCACCGGCAGGATGATCAGGAGCTTGTTGCGGATCGACCCGATCGCGATCTTGCGGATGATCGGCAGCTCCCGCTGCGGCGAGAACCCGTGCACGTAGCGAGGCGTGACCGCGGTGTCGTCGACGACCACCCCGGCCGCCTTGATGCTGGCCTTGCCGGCCGCGGCGCCGATGTCGTCGATGGACGCCGCGGCCGCTTTCGCGATCGCTGCGACGTCGTCCAACAGGGCCACAAGACCACCAGCCACGGGAACCTCCCAGTTCGAATGTGCAGAGCCGGTCGAACAACGCGTGGTCGCGGGCCGACAGAGAACGGTACCGAACCGGTGATCACGGGCGCGCGCGAGACCGATCCTGAGGCGCCATGCAGCCCGCTCCGGCCGGCCGCCGTTCCGGCGTGCTGGACCCGAGTGAGGGCACCGGACCCTGGATCCCTTCCTGGGTGCCGGGCGGCTCCGGCGGTCGGCAGACCGGGTAGACACCGCGGCAAGCGATCCGGAGCATGGAGTCACGACAATTCTCGGGTGAGCAGGTCGAGATCGGGCGTCGCGCGACCCGAGCTGTGAACGGCCGTCAGCAAGCCGCCGACCAGCAGCCGCATCTCGTCGGAGGCGGCGCGGGTGTGCGCTGCGAACCAGAGCTCGCCACGCGGGCCGGCGAACACTCGCCGCCAGTACGAAACCACGAACACGTTCGGCATTCGGTAGAGCGCAGACAGATTGGCTGGGATCTCGGTGTTCCCGCCTGCGCGTAGCGCCGCGAATCCTTGCCGCGTGGCCCGCACCATCAGCCGCAAGACCGGCCGATCGGCGGCGAGTCGCGCCGGGTCGGTGCCGACTCTGAAGAGTGCGAACGCGATAGGCACAACGAACGCGGCGTGCGCGAGGAGCCAGCCCGCTATGTCGGTACTGGTCGCGGTGGAGAAGCCCGCACGGTTCAGTTCGGCACGGATCTGTCGGATTCGCGGTGTGATGGTGCCGTTGGCCTCGCCGAGCATCGTCTTCTGCCGGCCGATCATGACGTACTCGACGACCGGGCCGGTACGCGTCCCGCCGACCGCGGGGAAACCGAAGAACACTCGATCACCAAGTGCAGCGATGATTTCCGACTCGCGGCCCGCAGTGTTGCCGAAGAACAGCACGTCGGTCCCGTCGGCCATGGCGGCCAGCACCGGCAGCGTGTCCACGAGCTGCTCGGCGCGAACCGCCACCAGCACGAGGTCGTAGCGCTCGCCCTCCGGCGTACCTGTGTAGCGGACGTCGAGCGCGACTCGGTTGCCGTCGGCACCGCGGTCGTCCAGGATCAGACCGTTGCTCCGCAGCTCGCCCAGGCGTTGCCCACGGGCCAGCAGCGATACGTCGTGACCTGCCTGCTGCAACTTGCCGGCGTACACGCTGCCGATGACACCTGCCCCGAACACCAGGACGCGCATCCGATCACCCCTCACACCGATGCCGCGGCACATCAGCGCCGCAGCGCCGCCATGCGACGAACGTCTCGACCAGTGTGGTCCTTCCTCGAGCTCGCATACCCGTATCCCGCCCTACTTATGCACGCATCGCGGCACGCCGGATCTCCGGCGGCCGAATGTCCCGTGAGCACGTTGTCGGCGAGCGCCATGGCCCTGCTGCAGCTATGCTCACCGGCGCCCATCTGCGGGGGTGCCGAGCGAGGCGAGCGGCAGCCATACCGCCTCGGACGGGATCCGCTCCAGCACACCGCCGGCGAAGACGTCGTACAGCGGAAGCTGCTCGGCATGGACGTACCCGATGTGGCAGTCGCACACGTCCAGCGGACAGGGCCGCGGTCGCAGCGCCTGCTCGAAGGAGCCGTCGTAGAGGTTGCCCAGTTCCTCGGGGACGAAATGGCAGCGCCGGACGGTGCCGTCACCGTCGACGGACACCACCGTGTCCCCGGTACGGCACGCGCGCCCCCGCGTCGGATGCGGATGCCGGCTGAACGCGAAGAGCGGGTCGATCCCGATCCAGTCGGCCGCGTCGGCGTCGGTGTACTCGTGCCCCTCGGCGGCGTTGACCCACAGGTACACCGAATCGGGCAGCTCGGTGCGCAGCCGACGGGCGGCCTCCAGATGTTCCGGTAGTCCGACGACACCCACGCTGAACCGCACGCCGAGCGCGGTCAGTTCGGTGGCCTTGGTGAGGAACCGGTCGTGGGGTGTCTGGCCGGGGTGGTACGTGCACCACAACGCGACCGCGTCGCGGTCGGCGTCGGCGAGCCAGCCGGTGCGGCAGCTGAGGTTGGTCTGGATCGCCACCCGGCGAACCTGCGGCAGCCGGGACAGGTCCACCAGGGCCCGCCGGTACCAGGACCGGACCAGGCCCTCACCCCACGGCGTGAACAGGATCGACAGCTCCCGGTCCTGGTCGCCAACCCACGTGCAGAAGCGTTCCAGGGCGGCCCGGTCGGCGCGCAACTGCTCGGGGGTGTCCCGGCGTTTGGCGAACGGGCAGTACGGGCAGTCGTAGTCGCAGGACGCCAGCGGGCCGCGGTACAGGATGGTCAGCACCGTCAGCGGCCTTCGTACTCGGCCATCGCGTCCCGCACCTGGGGGGAGAACAGTTCCGGACCGAGGGCGTCGGAGTACGCCAGGCCCAGCTCGGTCAGCCGCAGTCGGCCACCGTCGGAGAGCAGCCATCCGCGTTCGGTCCACCGGTCCAGCTCTACGCCGAAATGCTCGCGCGGGTCGGCCCCGAATCGGGAACGGTAGTCCGCCAACGGCATTCCCGTGGCCTGCAGGACGGACTGCAGCAGGTGCCGGCGTCGGGCCTCGTCCTCGGTCATCGTGTGGCCCACCACGGCGCGGCGGAAATCCGAGGTGGTGCCCGCCACGTAGTCGTCGATGATGGCACGCACCTCGTGCGCGCCCACCGCGTAGTCGAAGGAGTAGTGCAGCTCCCGGGTGTACGACCTTGCGCCACAACCGAGTCCGATCATGCCGTCGGTCTGGCAGGCGTAGTCGTTCGGACCGAGATCGGGCGCGTCGGCGCGGCGGAACATGCGCATCGACTCCTGGATGTAGCCCGACGCGAGCAGGTGGTCGCGGCCGCGGCGGTAAAGGTCCAGGCGGTGCGCGTCCCATTCCGGATCGGGACCGGCGCCGCGGCGGGCCAGACCCGTCAGCGGCCGCACGTACAGCGGGTACAGGTACAACTCCTCGGGACGCCAGGCCAGCGCGGCGTCGAGGGAGGCGGCCCAGGATTCCGGTGTCTGGCCGTCGATCCCGTAGATCAGATCGATGTTGAGGACCTCGATCGCGGCGTCGCGGATCCGCTGCAGGGCGGCCTCGACGTCCGCGCGTCGCTGCGGTCGGACCGCCGCCCGAGCCTCGGTGTCGTCGAAGCTCTGCACGCCGAGGCTGAGCCGGGTGACGCCGCGCTCGGCCAGTACCGCGAGCCGGTCGGCGGTGGCCGTCGCCGGGGACGCCTCCACCGACAGGGGGACGGCTCGCAGGTCGGCGCCCAGGCCTTCGGCGATGTCGCACAGGCGGTTCAGTTCCGCCGCGGTCAGGTAGGTGGGGGTACCGCCGCCGAACGCCGCGGTCGCGAACCGGGCCGACGGTGCCAGGGCCTCGCGGACCGCCTCGGCCTGCCGCTCGAGGGCGTCGAGGTATCGGGTGGTCAGCTCGCCCGGCGCGCCGACGCGGGTGAAGAGGTTGCAGAATCCGCAGCGCACCTCGCAGAACGGCACATGCAGATACAGCGACAGTGCGTCCTGCGGTTCGCCCGCCCACAGGTCGGTCAGGGCAGGACGCGGGTGCAGCGGCCGGTATGCGGTCTTGTGCGGGTACGCGTACACATAGTTCTGGTACGGCGGAACGTATCCCATCGGCGCCACACCAGGCGACATCGGCAGGGGCAGGTCGATCGCGGTCATCGTGGTCCCTCGAGGAAGAAGTGGGCGTAGGGCACCGTCCACACCGCGGGATGGCCCAGCCGGTGCCCGGTGTAGCCGTCCTCGCCGTACGTGGTGCCGTGGTCGGAGCACACGATCGCGAAACACCGACGCCTGCTCGACATTGCCGCGAACAGCCGCCCGATGTGCCGATCCACGTACTCCAGCGCCGCCGCGTGGGTCTCGCGACTGTCGCCGTGATCGGCGGTGGCCCCCTCGGCGTGGAACCAGTTCGGTTGGTGCAGTGCGGAAACGTTGACGAACAGGAACAGGCGGCGCTCGGCGGGAAGCCGGTTCACCACCCGTGCCGCGACGTCCACCTGCGCCTCGAACGACGTCGGCGACGTCACCCCGAGTTCGGGTGACCAGTGCGCCTCGTCGAACATGTCGGGCAGCACCGAGCCCAACGCACCCCGACGGTTGAAGAAACCGACACCGCCGATGCACACCGTGTGGTAGCCGACGGCGGCAAGGCCCGCAACGAGATTCGGCTCCGCGAACACGAACGTGCCGTCCGCGGTCGACTCGCTGCCACCGAACTCGGCCGCGAACAGTCGCGGGTGCGGCCCCTGCCCGACCGGTGTCGGGAGGAACCCGGCGAACATCGCCTGGTGCGAGGCGTAGGTGAAGCTACCGGGGGCATGGCGTTCCTCCCACCGGCCACCGGGCAGGTGCCGCGCGAGGTTCGGGATCCGACCGGCCGCCGCGAGTTCGCAGGCCACGTCGTAGCGCAGGGTGTCGAGCGTGATCAGCAGGATGTCGTCGGAGCCGACGACGGTGTTCATGTCAGGCAGCTGCAGCATCGGCCCATCCTTCGATCGCCGCCAGTTGCGCTGCGTAGGTGTCGAGCCCGTCGGCGCGGCCCGGAAGGCCGGTCAGGCCCGGGAGCAGGTCGCCGAACGCGTTCACCTCACCCACCGCGGCACCGCGCCAGTTCGCGGCGGGCAGCAGATCCACCCCGACACACAGGGTGCGCGGGAAGCAGGCGGCGGCCCGTTCCGCGACGGCGAGCGCGCTGTCCCAGCCGTATCCCGCGGCGTCGAAACCCGCCCGCGCGGTCTCCAGGTCGCCACGTTGCCCGCCCAGGTGCAGGTTGGTCATCGGGTGGGCGCTGGTGCGGAGCACCGCGTGGGTGGCCCGGCCGGCGACCACCACCACCCGCAGATCGGCGGCGCGACCCTGCCGCGACGGCTTCGGCAACCACGCCTCGATGTGCAGGCGTTCACCGGCCAGAGCGTCGATCAGGGCGCCGACCTCGGCTTCGCCCGTGAGTCGGCGCACGCGCAGCGAGTTGTGGACCCCATCCGCCGCGCTCTCCACGCTGCTGCGCGCCTGCACCCGGCCACCCGGTGCCGTCTCGACGGCCACCACCCCGGCCGCGGACGATCCGTGCGCGGGTTTGACGAAGAACCGCCACAGCCCGGCAGCGGCGGCCAACTCGCGCACCTCCGGCCAGCTCCGCGGCACCGGAGCGTCGGCGCCCGACGTGGGCGAGATCGGCACCGGCACTCCGTTACTCGCAAGGACAGCGTGACACCGACGCTTGTCGAACAGCAGGGCCAGGTCGTCCGGATCGGTCAGCCGGCGCCCGCCGCGCAGCGTGCCGACCGCGGCGAGCAGCGACGCGTACCAGCGCGGGCCGTCGGCGATCCGGGTCGGATCGCCGGCCCCGCGCAGCATCGCGTCCACCTCGGGGTTCTCTCCGGGCGAGTCGAGCCGCACCCACTCGTCGGCGTCGAACCGGGCCCCGCCGCCGGTGAGTACCTCCCGCCAGGACACCACCCGCGGGGTGGGCAGGCCGGAGCGGGCCGCGGCGTCCAGCAGCATCGTCACGCGACGGTTCTCCGGATTGCCCACGACCGCCAGTCGAGGACGGGTCATTCGCTGACCGCGACCGACCGGTAGATCGTTCCGTCGTACTCGTCTTCCTCGGCATCCTCACCGTCGAGGTTCAACTGCACTCCGGACGGTTCGAGTGCCGCCCGCAGACGCTCCCGCATGCCGGCGCTCAGGTAGTTGTGGTGCAGGTCCAGCGATTCGAGGTGGGTGAGCGACTGCCCGGCGACCAGCGCCTCGGCGCCCGTGTCCTGCAGGATGCCCTTGGACAGATCCAGGGCACCTAGCTGCGGAACGATCGGAGCGGTCGCGACGGCGGCGGCGATGTCGTTCTGATACTCGCTGTTCGACAGCGCGAGGCGCGTCAACCGGGGGAGCTTCTCGCCGGTGAGGATGGGCGCGAGGTCCTCGACGGTCGAGTCGGCGCCGTATTCCTCTGTGCCCAGCCACAACTCCAGGTCGGTCAGGGCCGGAAGATCCGACGCGGCCACGGCCCGGACCACGTCGGCGGGCAGGCCGCCCGTTTCGATCACCAGGCTGCGCAGGTTCTCGTGCCGGACCGGGGTCAGTTCCAGTTGGGTGCCGCCGCGGACCCCCAGGTGCTCCAGCCGAGGAAACGCCGTGAGCAGGGCGGTGACGTCCGACTGCACGATCCACGAGATCTCGCAGTCCTCGCCGGTCATGTCGCCGAGGAACAGGGACCGCAACGCGGGGAGTTCGTCGGCGGCCGCGACGAGAGCCGCCACGACGTCGGCCGAACTGACGTCGTACGGATCGGCCCAGCTACCGACGACGATCGCCTGCACGGTCGACGGATCCACCGCGGCACGGAACTTCTCGAATGCCTCCTGCCACTCGATCTCAGCGTCGTACGAGGCCACCGAGATTCGCCAGGCGACCGGGCCCTGTGTGGGCACGGTGGGGGCGGTGTCGGTGTCGATCGGGAACTCCTCGACGGGAAGGCCGTGAAACTCGTTCTGCAACTCGCTGATCACCGGGGGGCGCTCCTGATCTCGGGTCGGTTCGATGGGCATTATGCCCGACTTCGGTTGTTGGTCCGGCCGAGGTTAACCCGGCGGTCCGACACCATCGTGTCGGTGCCGTCCCGCACACTGGTCTGCGTGAGAACGGTGCTGGTACCCGACGGCGACGGTGCCACGCTGATCCGGACGGACGAGTCCGGCCGGGCACTGGGCCAGCCGCTGCGCCTGAACGACGTTGCTGCCGCGGTCCGCGAGATCGAGGCCGCCGAACACCCACGCTGGGTGTGGGAGGACACCGCGCGGGTGTACCCGCCGCTGCTGGCGGCGGGGGTGCGGGTGCAGCGGTGCCACGATCTGACGCTCACCGGCGCGCTGCTCGAGACGCGTGCCGGCCGGTACGTCCCTGTGGCCGAGACCCCGGTCGACGATCGACTGGGCCTGTTCGACGCCGTCCCGTGGACCGCACCGGATGTGATCGTCGAGCGGCACCGGCGCCAGGCCGAGGCGATCGAGGGTGATCCGCGGCTGCGACTGCTGGTGGCCGCCGAGTCCGCGGGCGGACTGACGGCGGCGGAGATGAGCTTCGACGGCCTGCCGTTCTCGGCGGCCGCGCACCGGGCCCTGCTCGAGGAGGCGCTCGGTCCGCGCGTACCGGAGGACATGCTGCCGGACCGCCTGCGCGCGGTCGCCGACGACGTGAGCGCGGCGTTCGGTCGCCGGGTCAATCCGGCGTCGCAGCCGGAGGTGGTCGCGGCCTTCGCGCGCGAGGGCATCGAACTGCACTCCACCCGCGCGTACCTACTGCGGGAGATCGACCACCCCGCCGTCGAACCGTTGTTGCGCTACCGCGACCTGGCCAAGCTGCACAGCACCAACGGGTGGACGTGGCTGGACGCCTGGGTGCGCGGCGACCGTTTCCGGCCCGTCTACGTGCCCGGCGGCGTGGTCTCGGGGCGGTGGGCCAGTCGCGGCGGCGGTGCGCTGCAGATCCCGAAGGCATTGCGCTCCAGCGTGATCGCGGATGCAGGGCAGACCTTCGTGATCGCCGACGCCGGTCAGCTCGAGCCGCGGATCCTGGCCGCGATGTCCGGCGATCCGCGCATGATGGCGGCGGCCGGCGCCGACGACCTGTACGCCCCCGTCGCGGCGGAGGCGTTCGGCGGCGACCGGGCGAAGGCGAAGGTTGCGATCCTCGGCGTCCTCTACGGCGCCACCGCCGGCGAGGCCCGCGCCCTTCTGGGGTTGCTGCGCAAGCGTTTTCCGGTGGCGGTGCAACTCGTCGAGGACGCCGCCCGCGCCGGTGAGCGCGGCGAGGTGGTCCATTCCTGGCTCGGACGCGCCTGTCCCCCGCCGGACGACTCGTGGTGGTCCGGCGGCGACCCCCACGCCCGCGGCCGGTTCACCCGCAACTTCGTCGTGCAGGCCACGGCGTCGGAGTGGGCGCTGTGCCTGCTGGCCGACCTGCGCCGCCGCCTGGCCGCCGATCCCGGCGACGGCGAACTCGTCTTCTTCCAGCACGACGAGGTGGTGGTGCACACCACACGCCCCGACGCTGCCACCGCGCATGTCCTCGCCGCGGCGAACTCGGCAACCCGTCTGCTGTTCGGCGCCACCGCCGTCCGCTTCCCGATGGATGTGGGGGTCAGGGAATGCTACGCGGAGCCCGCCGAATGATTCGTTGGCGCGCACCCGCCGTCCGCAGGCAGCCATCGTCGTGCCGAGGACCTCATTCATGCTCAATCCAGTTGCAGCTCCGGCCTGTACAGGTCCAGCCAGGTGTAGATGTCGACGGCGCGATCCAGGCCCGCCCGGGTGACGGGATCCATCCGCATCGGATCCTGCGCCGTCAGTTGTTGCATCCAGGTCCGGTCGATCAGGTCGAACAGCGGCGAATTGGTCTCAGCCAGGATCTCCTTCGCGAGCTGCTGCAGGTTCGTCGCGTATGCCGGATCCTGCGTCAAGGGGTACCCGCTCTTCACGCGATCGACGACAGATTGCGGGAGCACATGTTTCGTGGCGTGACGCAGCAGGCTCTTCTCGCGGCCGTCGAAGGTCTTCAGTGGCCACGGAGTGTTGTAGACGTATTCGATGAGGCGATGATCGCAGAACGGCACCCGAACCTCGAGGCCGGCCGCCATCGATAGGCGATCCTTGCGGTCGAGCAGGATCCGCACGAACCGGGTCAGGTGCAGGTAGCACACCTCGCGCATGCGGTATTCGGCCTGGGATTCGCTGGGCAGGTGTTCGACCTCCGCGCACGCCGCGGCGTATTGGTCGGCGATGTAGCTGTCGACATCCAGCTGTTCGCGCAGCTCTGGCCGCAGAGCGTTCCACGGCTTGTCGCCGGTGAAGGCCGCCCACGGGAAGGTGCCGGCGTTGACCGCTCTATCGGCAAAGAACCACGGGTAGCCGCCGAACACCTCGTCGGCCGATTCACCCGACAGCGCCACCGTCGACTGCTCGCGAATCGCCTTGAACAGCAGGTAAAGGGATAGATCCATATCGCCGAGTCCGGGCATGTCGCGTGCGGTGATGACCGCACGACGGACCGACAGATCCAGCATATCGGCCGAGTTGAGCGTCACGTTCTGATGCGCGGACTCCACCAACGCCGCGACCTCGTGCGCGTACGGCGCGTCGGGGGTGCCGCGCACCTCGTCGGGGACGAAGTTCTGTTCCTGATGGAGGAAGTCCACGGAGAAGGTGCGCAGCTGTTCTCCGTCGCGCGCCAGGCTCGCCGCGGCCAGGCCGGTGATGGCACTGGAATCCAGTCCACCCGAGAGCAACACGCAGCGAGGTACGTCGGAGATCAGCTGCCTGTCGACGATGTCGGTGAGCAGATCCCGGATCTGCTCGACGGACTTTTCCGTGCTGTCGGTGTGCTCGGCAGCCTCCAGGCGCCAGTATGTGCGCTCGTGCAGTCCATCGCGATCTACCCGGATCAGAGTACCGGGTGCCACCTCGTACATGCCCTTCCATACCGACGTGCCCGGCGCCTTGGTCATTGCCAGCAGCTCACGAACGCCGTCGGAATCGATGGCCTTGCGTGCCAACGGGTTCGCAAGAATTGCCTTCGGCTCCGACCCGAAGAGGACCCCGTCCGGTGTCGGATAGTAGTAGAACGGCTTGATGCCCATGCGGTCTCGGATCATCACCAGCTTCTCCTCGCGCTGGTCCCAGATCGCGAAGGCGTACATGCCGTTGAGGTGATCGACGATGCTCTCACCCCACTGCAGGTATGCGTGGAGCACCACCTCGGTGTCGCTGTCGGTGCGGAACGCATGACCCAGAGCCCGTAGCTGATCGCGCAGTTCCCGGTAGTTGTAGGCCTCCCCCGTGTACACCATTCCGACGTCTCCGGCGGGGGTGCTCACGCTCATCGGCTGCGCCCCGCCGGGTAGATCGATAACGGCGAGCCGCCGATGACCGAGCCCCGCGTGAGTGCGCACGAAAGTGCCGCGCCCGTCCGGCCCACGCAAGGCCATGGTGTCGGTCATTGCGTCGAGAACACCCCGCTGCCGGGTCAGGTCGGAGTCGAACGACACCCAGCCTGCGATTCCACACATGTAACGCCCCCCAAACTCGGTTACTTGCACAGCTATACATAGTTTTGTAAGAACGATCTAGAACGTGTTCCAATTCGAAGGATCTGTGGCTATCGTCACAGCGACCGCTAGTCACGTAAGGGGAGGGTGTTGCAATGAGGACCAAGGGTGCGTTGCTGTGGGGCATCAACGAGAAGTGGTCGATCGAGGAGATCGAGCTCGGTGACCCGGTCGCCGGCGAGGTGCAGATCCGCATGGAGGCTGCCGGCATGTGCCACTCCGACCTCCACATCGTCACCGGTGCGACGCCGATGGCGTCCTACCCGGCGATGGGCGGCCACGAGGGCGCGGGTGTGGTCACGAAGGTCGGCGAGGGAGTCAAGGATCTCGAGGTCGGCGACCACGTCGTGCTCTCGTTCATCCCGGCGTGTGGACGCTGCCCGTCGTGTTCCGAGGGCCATTCGAACGTGTGCGACCTCGGCATGGGGCTGCTCAGCGGCCAGGCCATCGCCGACGGCACCTACCGCATCCAGGCGCGCGGGGAGAACGTGATCCCGATGTGCCTGCTCGGCACGTTCTCGCCGTACATGACGGTGCACGAGTCCCAGGCGGTGAAGATCGAGAAGGACATCCCGTTCGAGCTCGCGGCCCTCGTCGGCTGTGGTGTCCCGACCGGATGGGGTTCGGCGACAAACATCGCGGAGGTCAAGCCCGGCGAGTCGGTCGCCATCATCGGTGTCGGCGGCGTCGGCATGAGCGCGCTGCAGGGTTCCGTCGCGTCGGGTGCACGCCACGTCTTCGCGATCGACCCGTCGCCCTTCAAGCGCGAGCAGGCCCTCAAGTTCGGCGCCACGCATGCCTTCGCCTCGATGGAAGAAGCGATCGCGCCGATCATGGAGATCACCTGGGGCCGCATGTGCCAGAAGACGATCATCACGGTCGGTGAGATGAAGGGCGAGTACGTCGACCCGGCCCTCACGCTCACCGCCAAGAACGGCCGCTGCGTCGTTACCGCGATGGGCCACATGGCCGACATGGACGTCAAGCTCAACGCGTTCCTGTTCGCGATGCTGCAGAAGGACCTGCGGGGAAACATCTACGGTGGCTGCAATGCCCGCGTGGACATCCCGAACCTGCTGAACATGTACCGGGCCGGTCGACTCAATCTCGCGGACATGGTGACCAACACCTACTCGCTCGAGCAGGTCAACGACGGCTACCAGGACATGCTCGACAACAAGAACATCCGCGGCGTCGTCCGCTTCACCGAGGCGGACTGGTAGATCGCCGGACGCGCTTCTCGCGTCATCGGATCGGGCAATGGCCAGTGCGCGACGCCTCGGCCGCCGTCGTCTACGACGGTGGCCGAGGCGTTGCGCATTTCGGTGACCAGGAGCGGGTGTATCCACTCGCGTCCGTGACGAAGCTGCTGTCCGCGTACGCCGCCCTCGTCCGGTGGAGGAAGGCGCGATCGAACTCGACCAGCCGGCGGGTCCGCCCGGTTCGACGGCGCTGAAGAGCGCTCCAAACCGGTAGACGTAACGGCAACGCGAGCTTGATCATTAGCATGGCGAACGCACTCAGGACACCCATGAAGGCTGACGCAGTCCAGTTGACGAGCAGGCTGCACTGCCGGCCACTGATCAGAAGCCGAGTGCTACAGCCTCCAGCCTGTCCGGATCGGCCCAGCACTGCTCGATCTCTGTCCGCTCGGCCTCCGGCATCGGCTGAACTATCGCCAACTACATTGACCATCAGGTCGCAGATCATCGGCAGCAAGGGTGGGACATCTCCCGCCCGCAGGGATGCGTTCCCTCGCAAAGAAGGTCAAAGCGCTTTGAGGATCTCGTTGGCTTCCTAGAGATCTCGGCTCCCGCGCTCGAGTTCCTTGCTCCGCTGCTGCTCCGTCGCGGTCGCTCCTGGTGCACGGGCGGAGTCGACCTGGCCCTGTTTGCACCAGTTCCGCAGAGGCTCGTGTCGATGCCGAACTTCAGACTGATGACCGGGCAGGCGGCATGCAATGAGTGATACTCGCCAAGGCGATCGCGGACCGTCTTCACCGCTCGTCCACGCTGGTCGGGTGGGTAACGCTTGGGTATGCCCTCAATCCTTCAAGCGGCATCAAAACGGTACGGGTTCAGTTAGATCCCTTGATAGAGGCCTACATTCGCGTCACGAACGCGGTTCTTCTGAACCTTTCCCGTCGAGGTCTTGGGTAGTTCGTCGACGACCACAATGGCCTTCGGGATTTTGTAGGCGTCCAGATGATTGCGCATATTCTTCTGGATGACCGCCGGGTCCAAGTGTGCGTGGGGGCGCGGCACAACGAAGGCTGTGATCGCCTCTGACCAGTGCGCGTGGGGCAGGCCAACGACGACGACTTCGGCGGCTCCTGGCTCCGCAGCGTAGATCGCCTTCTCGACCTCGAGTGATGCGACATTCTCACCGCCGGACTTGATGACATCCTTACTGCGATCGGTGAACCACAGAATTCCGTCCTCGTCGAAGTGCCCGAGGTCGCCGGAGTGGAACCACCCATAGCGGAACGCCTCCTCGGTAGCTTGGGTGTTGTGCAAGTACCCCGTCATCACATGAGGACCTCGATAGACGATCTCGCCGGATTCCCCTCGTTCCAACAGCGCCCCGTCGTCACCCATGATGGCGACCTGAACATTCACGACCGGAGTGCCGACGGCGCCGGGGTGTGTGAGTTGGTTCTCGGTCCGGAAAATTGTTGCAGTAGGGCTCATCTCGGTTTGCCCGAACAGCAGATAGAAGTCGCAGTCGAACACCTCGATGCAGCGCTCCAGTACCTCCTGCGGCATCGGCGCCATGGCATACAGGGCGCGCCGCAGGCTCGACAAGTCTCGCCGCGAGATCGAATCTCGGTCCAGCATTGTCCGATACATCATAGGAAGGGCAAAGATCTGGGTTATTCTCTCGGTTTCAATCAAGGCAAGCAGGGCATCAGCATCAAAGCCGGGCTGGATGAAGATCGCCGCACCCACCATGACGGCCGTCGTGCAGTGACAGTTCAGTTGTGCGGTGTGGAACATCGGGAGCAGGGCTGCGAATCGATCGTCCGCGCGGAACTGTCCCTCGATCACCATCGTCATCGATTCGAGGTAGACGGCTGTATGGTTGCCCACAACCCCCTTCGGCGCGGACGTGGTTCCACTTGTGTAGAGATACGTCAACGGGGCCCGATCATCAACGAGGCGGCGGGGTTCCGCGATATCAGGGTAGGAGGCCAGCTCCGCGAAGGACATTGTGGAGAGGTCCCCTAGGGTCGCCGGGGATGAGCCGACCACGACCACGAGCTCGAGTGCTTCTGCAGCGGCGGCCGGCGCCGCCATGGCGGGAACCAGCCCTGCCTGAACCACCAGGATTCGGGCCCCTGAGTCTCTCAGCACATGACTCACCTCGTCGGAGCGCCACCCGAGGTTGACAGGCACACATACAGCCCCGATCTTGGCGCAGGCATAGTAGGTAGCGAGGAATTCGATGCTGTTCTCCGATGCCAGCGCAATCGCATCACCCACCTCCACCCCCTGATCGATGAGGCCGTGCGATACACGATTGACGTGCTCGTTGAACTCCGTGTAGCTGAGTTGGCGGTCCCCCTCCACGAGGGCGAGAGCCTGCGGATTCCGAACGGCGCTGCGGGTCAGACTGTCCCCGACGTTCACCCGCTGGATAAGGTTCAGGGCCAAAGCGTTGGACTCCACGCGGATCTCCTTAGTGAATGGTGAACAACTAATCTGCCTGATGCAGTAAATCTCATTGTGATCTAGATTGCAATGGGTCCGGCGTGGCTTGATGAATGCATGAAGCAACGCTTCCGAGATGTTGGGCGCGAAACAGAAGCGCCGAACTAGTCAATAGGAAATCACTAAAGAGTGGCCGGGGGCATGAGGGCGCCCGGTCCCCGCCCACACCACGTCCATAGCGGTCGTGCCGCAATGGGGTGCCTGCTGATCATGGCTTTACCAACGACGTCATCATCGACGTCGCCGGCACTGAATACGTAGCGCAGAGATGGCAGCGCGCAGGCGCGCACTGTAGTCGTCTACCAGTTTGTGGCGAGGCAACTCTCGGCCACAGCCGTCAGATAAAGCACTCGCTCGTCGCGCGATTGGCCACCCTCATAAGTCACTATCGACTGGATCGCTCCGATTGCCGCGTGCACCAAGGACCGCGCTGAGGCGTCATCGAGCTCCGGTCGCACCTCGAGCAGAGTGGTGGTCCACTCCTCGTTGTAGCGCCGCTGCATCCTGCGAAGCCGACGGCTGTCCTCTGGCTGCAGAGCATGCATCTCACGGCGATACAACTGCACGTGCACGCGATTATCGAGGCAGAAGTCAATCTGTGTCTGGATCAGCCCGCGCATCGTAGTGGCGGGGTCCGCGTGTTCTGCGACAATCGTGTCAGCACTGGCAAGCAGACGAGACATAACATCATCGAGCAACGCGACCAGCACCGCGTACTTGCTCTCGAAATGCCGATAGATTCCTGACCCCACGATTCCCGCGGCTTGCCCAATCTCAGCCATCGCCACGGAGTGGAAACCCCGGGCGGCGAACAGCTCGGCGGCGGCATTGAGAATCTTCGCGCCGCGCTCTGGGTCACGCACGCGCACGCCTTGGACCACTGCGTCTTCGCTCACCATCACTCCATCGCCGGCTTGGTCTCGGTACTGAACGCCGCGAATTCTAAGCGTGCCACATCAGTCTTCAGGGCCGATGACTGGTAAGTGGCCTCCAGGTTCAGGCAATCAAGGAGCCTCCCCCCTGTGGTGGCGTTGATCAGCCTCTTCGTCATCGCGACAACCCCGCGGACGCCATGCGGGCGAAGGTCACGGCCTCATCAAGGACGAGCCCGACGCTCACCTCGCCTCGATGGCCTCGCGGTAGCGCCGCATAACACTCGGCATACTCTGGCCGGGGTTGCGATAGCACCGCCACCCGGCTCCCCCTGCCCGACGACGTTTCCTGCAGCCCGACCGCGAGACGACGAGAGCGATCCCCTACTTCGGCATAGGTCAAGGAACTGTCGTCGCTGGCCACCGCCACCCGGTCCGCAAACCGGACGAACGACTGCTCGAATAGTGCCGCCAAGGTGTAACCATGCGCGGCCGTGACAGCGTCGGTGTTGCGTCCAATCATCGTGTGCCCCTCGCCAGCAGACTAGTAGGATCTGGGCAGCCGAAGACTGTGCTGCGCAACGAAGTTGAGGATCATCTCGCGGCTGACCGGGGCGACCCGGAGCAGGCGGGCGATGCCCCACTGCGGGATCAGCCCGAATTCCACGCTGAAGCCGTTACCGCCGTGGGTCTGAATCGCGGTGTCGACCGCGGCGACCGCCGCCTCGGCCGCCGCGTACTTGGCGATGTTCGAAGCCTCCCCGGCCGGCTGCCCCGTCTCGTACAGCCAGGCCGCGCGGGCCGTGGCCATCGCGGCGAGGTCCACTTCGATCTTGGCCTTGGCCAGGGGATGCGAGATCCCCTGGTGCGAGCCGATGGGTGGGCCCCAGACCGAGCGCTTGCGCGCGTAATCCGCGCCGCGTTCGACGGCGAAGCGGCCGATCCCGACACATAGCGCGGCGCCTGTGATGCGCTCGGGGTTCAGGCCGTCGAACACCTGCCGGAAGCCCTCATCCTCCTCGCCGATCAAGTTGGCGGCCGGGATGCGGACGTTGTCGAAGTGGAGGGTGAACTGCTTCTCCGGCACGCTGACCGCAACCGGTAGCGGCTGCTTGTCCAGCCCCGCCGCGTCCGTGGGGACGAGGAACAGCGACAGCTTGGCCTTGCCGGTCTGCTCGTCGCGGCCGGTGCGGGTGACCACGACGATTGCCTCGGCCTCGTCGACGCCGGAGATGTAATACTTCGCGCCGTTCAGGATGTAGTCGTCACCGTCCCGCACCGCCGTGGTGGAGATGGTCTGCGTGTTGGAGCCGGCGTCGGGCTCTGTGATGGCGAAGACCACCTTGGTCTCTCCGGACGCCATCCTCGGCAGCCAGCTCCGGCGCTGCTCCTCGGTGCCGTATTTCGTGATCAGCTCGCCGGAAATGGCGCTCGAGACCAGCAGCAGCAGCAGCGGGCAGCCGTGCGCGGCGGTCTCCTCGCAGACCAGGGCCAACTCGGTCATCCCAGCGCCGCCGCCGCCGTACTCCTCCGGCAGGTTGATCCCGATGAAGCCGTTGTCGGCCAGGGCCTGCCACAGTTCGGAGGTCGGTTGCCGCGCCGCGCCCCGCTCCGCGAAATACGACGGGCCGAATTTGTCGGTGATGGCCCCGACGGCCTCGCGGATCGCCTTGTGCTCTGCGTTCTCGGTGAAATACACATCTGCTCCTTGCTCGGGTTGACGGCGTCTGCGAAGTCGCCGCGACGGCCTCGGTGTTGGCTCGGGTTGATCAGCTGGGTAGGAGATCGTTCGGGATCGGGGTGAACCGGGCGCGGAGATACTCGCCAAGCCCCTTGGCCTGCGCGTCCGGCCGGGTGGACGAGGCGACGCCGTCGCCGAGGAATCCGACGATCACGAAATTCAGCGCCTTGAGGTTCGCCAGCTCATGGCGCTCGATCTCGAGGCCTGCGGCTTCGGGCACGAGTTCGACGAACCGCCGCACGGTCAGGTGCGAGCGGAGCCAGTCCCAGCGGTCGGGGGTGTCGGTCCACACGCCGACGTTGGCCTTGCCGCCCTTGTCTCCGGACCTCGCTGCGACGATCTCGCCGATCGGGCGGCGGGTGGTGGGCGCGGCCCCCGGCGCTGCGTCGGCCGCCGGAGCGTGTTCGACTCGCGGCGCGGCCACGCCCGGGGTCGGGGCGATCACCGTGCGGGACCCGTCGTGGTGCACCACGGTGTGCTCCACCTCGACCGCGTCGATCAGAGCCGGCCAATACACGCCGAACTCCGTGGCCGACGAGGGCGGAGTGGTGGTGTGGGCCCCCGCATAGCCGGCGAGCAACAGCTCCATCACGGCATTGGAGAACGCTCGGTCAACTGTGGCCCGGTCGCGGTCCTTCACGGTGATCCGCAGATGCGCGCAGGCCTGGGCCGCGGTCTCCGGATCCGGGCTGTCGTAGCGCAGCAGTTGGATGTCTGTGGCGTCGAAGGCCTCGCGTCCGCCGAGGATCTCGAACAGCTCGTCCGTCGCCCAGGCGGCCTTCTCCTCGATGTCGAGTCCGGTCAGGACCATTGTCATCGTGTTGCGGTAGCCGCCGACGTAGTTCATCGCGACCTTCAGAGTCGTGGGCGGCGGGGAGCCCTTGACGCCCGAGACCCGCACCCTCGACTCCGACTCCTGGACGATCTCGGCGGTGTCGAAATGCGCCACGACGTCGGGGTTCAGGTATTGAGGGTTGTCGATCTCGTAGAGGATTTGAGCGGTCACGGTGCCCACGGACACTAGTCCCCCTGTGCCCGGATGCTTGGTGATAGCGAAGCTGCCGTCGCGCGCCACCTCGGCGATCGGGTAGCCCGGATAACGGCGGTCGGTGACCTCGTGGATCTGCGAGTAGTTCCCGCCTGTGGCCTGGGGGCCGCACTCGATGATGTGGCCCGCGAGGACCGCACCGGCAAGCGCGTCGAACTCGTCCCGCTGCCACCCGTGCCACCATGCGGCCGTGCCTACGACCAGCGATGCGTCGGTCACGCGCGGGCAGATGACGATGTCGGCCCCCTTCTCGAGGGCCGCGGCGATCCCCCACCCGCCGAGATAGGCGTTGGCCGAGACAGGGTCTGCGTCGGACTCCGCGAGGCTCTGCCCCTGATCGAGGTGGCGGAACTCGTGTCCCCGGCCCTGGAGCTCGGCCAAGCGGGGCAGGATGTCGTCGCCCTCGACGTGCGCGACACGGACGTCCACCCCGAGGTCCGCGGCAACCTTCCGGACCTCGTCGGCCAGCCCGGCCGGGTTCAGGCCCCCCGCGTTGACGACGATCTTGATGCCCCTGTCGACACAATCCACCAGGACCTGCTGGGCCTGTGTCAGAAAAGTGCGGGCATAGCCGGCGGAGGGGTCTTTTTTCTTCGCCTTCCACAGGATGAGCATGGTGAGCTCGGCCAAGTAGTCGCCGGTGACCACGTCGAGGGGACCGCCGTCGATCATGTCGCGGAAGGCCGCGATGCGGTCGCCGTAGAACCCTGACGCGTTGCCGATGCGGAGGGGGCGGCGGCCTTGTGCTGGCTGGGAGGCGTGCGCGGGCTGGTTCATGTGGGGTCTCCAGTGGGTGTAGCGGTCGTGGCTGCCCGGTCCCGCCCGGCCCCGGGCGCCCCGGCGTAGGCCTGTGCGATGCGCATCCAGGCCGTCGCTACCGCGCCGGTGACGGTCAAGGCGGTGTCGGCCACGTTGCGGCGCTGGGTGACCGCGAGAACGAAATCCTCGGCCGGGCCGGCGACCGTGTTCGTCGCCGATTCCGGCCCCCACACCCATCGAACCTGGGTGATCGGGTCGATCAGCTCGACGCGGACCGGGTCGGCCGGGACCTCGAGGCCGTTGAGGGTGTGCACGAACGGGAGGGCGCCCACACCCAGATGCGCGATGCTCCTCAGGCCGGGGTTGGCGGGGTGCGGCAGCCGCACCGCGTCGTACACGTCTTGGCCGTGGGCCCAGGTCTCCATTAGCCGAGCCGTCGCCATGGACGCGATGCTCATCTCCGGCCCGTACCACGGAATCCGTGCCCTCGGCTCGGCCTCGCCCAGCGTGGCCAGCAGATTCTGCCGGGCCTGGACGAACCAGTCCAGCAGCCCGGCCGCGGGAATCTCCCGGTATGTCACGGCAATTCGGTCGGGAAAGTCCATCCCGTCGGCGATCAGCTCGGCCGCGTCGACGCGGAAGCGATCGGGCGTGCGGATGGCGCTGACCGCGGCGTCGTCGAAGTAGGCCAGATGGGATATCTGATCGCGAATCGCCCAGCCGGCGGCCGGGGTGGCGAGGTCGAAGTCCTCGGCGCCGTGTAACAGCTCCACGAGGCCGTCGGACTCCTGCCGGAGCTCGTCCAGCAGGGCTGGATAGTCGAGGGCCATCAGCGTCCACTCCACTCTGGTCGGCGCTTTTCCTTGAACGCACGCATGCCTTCTTGCGCGTCTTCGCTGTGATAGACCGGCGTCCAGATCTCCTCGGCCCGATCGAACGCCGCCGCCAGCGGGAGCTCCGCCGAGAGCCGGACCGTCTGTTTCCCGGCCGCGACCGAGAGTGGGGCGTTGGCGGCGATCGTCTCGGCGAGATCCTGTGCCGCCGAACGTAATTGATCCGGGGTGACGACCCTGTTGACGAAACCGATCTCGTAGGCCCGCCGCGCGGTCAGCGGGGCGCCGGTCAACGACATCTCCATGGCCACTCTCGCGGGGATCATCCAGGACAGCGGCGCGGACCACGGCGACCCGCGGCCGATCTTGACTTCGGAGATCGCGAAGGTCGCGGTCTCCGAGGCGACGCACAGATCGCAGGTCTGGGCGAGCAGGAAGCCGCCGGCGAGCGCGGCCCCGTTCACCGCCGCAATGGTGGGCTTGTCGACCTCGATGTTGCGTCCGAGCTGCGGGACGAAGTCCACCGGCGGCACGGTGAGCTGGTTGTCGGCCATCTCCTTGAGGTCTCCGCCGGCGCAGAACGCCTTCTCACCCGTGCCTGTGAGGACCAAGACCTTGGCCGCCGCGTCGGCGTTGAAGCGACGGATGCCCTCGAACAACCCGTCGCGGACGGCCTTGCTCAGGCTGTTGCGGGCCTGCGGCCGGTTGATCGTCAGCCAGGCCACCCCGTTGTCGAGCTCGTAGAGCACCTCTTCGGTCATGCCTGCGCCTCCTCGTCCTGGATGACGGCGAGGACCGTGCCTGATTCGACCTGCTGGCCGGTTGCGACGGGCAGCTTGGAGACGAAGCCCTCCGCCGTCGCCTTGATGGAGTGCTCCATCTTCATGGCCTCGAGCACCACGACCACGTCGCCGACGCGCACACGGTCGCCCTCCCCCACCTCAACGCGGACCACCGCGCCCGGCATTGGGGCGAGGAGGGAGCCGGCCTCCTGGAAGTCGCTGGGGTCCGGGAACCGCTCGACCTCGTGGAGTTCGCTGACGCCGAGGCCGCTGTTCACAAAGTGGGTCGCCCCCACCCGTGCGATGCGATAGCGCCGGCGCACCCCATCGATCACGGCTTCGACCAGATCGGCTGCGCCGGAGATCATCTCGATCCCTTCAAACGCGCGCTCGTCGGCCCAGCCGCGGAGCTCGCCACGGATCAACTCGTAGCGGACCTCGATCTCCTCCGCCCCGTGTAGGTAGCGGACGGACTGCGGGGCGCTGCGAACCGTGCGGAATCCGGCCGGGAGGCCGGACAACAGCGACGTCCGCTCCGCACCACGCGCAGCCATCGCCGCGAGCGCGGCGACCAGGGCATGTGTTTGGTGCACGCCGGCGCCAGCCGGTTCCGGGCACAGCTCCCGCACCGGATGCCGGTCGAGGTAGGCGGTGTCGGTGGAGCCGGCGCGGAACTCCGGCTCCCGCAGGACAGCGATGAGCAGGTCCCGGTTGGTCGTCACCCCGTGAATGCGGGACTCCTCGAGTACTCGCGCGACGCGGGCGCACGCGTCGTCTCGATCGCGGCCGTATCCGATGACCTTGGCGAGCATCGGGTCGTAATAGGTGCTGACCTCGGATCCGGACTCGAAGCCCGCGTCGACGCGGACCCCGGGGAGGTCGGGGATCTCGAAGGTGCTCAGCACGCCGGAGACCGGGATGAAGCCGGCGGCGGCGTCCTCGGCGTACAGGCGCACCTCGACGGCGTGGCCGGTGAACACCGGGTTGAGGATCTCCTCAGGCAGCCGCTCGCCCGCCGCGACGACGAACTGGCCACGCACCAAGTCCGTACCGGTGACCAGCTCCGTGACCGGGTGTTCCACCTGCAGCCGCGTGTTGACCTCCAGGAAGTAGAACGAGCCGTTCGGCGCCATGACGAACTCGACGGTGCCGGCGCCCTCGTAGTCCAGGGCCTTGCCGGCGGCCACTGCGGCGCTGCCGAGCTCGGCCCGCAGGTCGGCGTCGACGCCTGTGGACGGAGACTCCTCGATGATCTTCTGGTACCGGCGCTGGATGGAGCACTCACGCTCTCCGAGATGCACGACGTTGCCGTGCCGGTCGCCGAAGATCTGGACCTCGATATGTCTGGGCGACTCGACGAACTTCTCCAGGAACACCGTCCCGTTGCCGAACGCCGAGGCCGCCTCGCGGCGGGCGCTGCACACCGCCTCCACCAGCTCGTCGATCGTGTTGACGATGCGCATGCCGCGGCCGCCGCCGCCGAACGCCGCCTTGACCAGCACCGGCAGGCCGATCTCCGCGGCGGCCGCGCGCAGGCGGGCCGGATCCTCGTCGGCCTCGCTCTCCACGACCATGCCGGGCAGCACCGGGACGCCGGCGTCAGCCATGATCCGCTTAGCCTCGATCTTGGAGCCCATGGCGGCGATCGCCCGCGGGGACGGGCCGACGAACACTACGCCGGCCTCCGCGCACGCCCGAGCGAACTCCTCGTTCTCCGACAGGAATCCGTAGCCGGGGTGGATTGCGTCGGCGCCCGTCGCCCGGGCTGCGGCCAGGACGAGGTCCGCCCGCAGGTAGGTGTCTGCGGGGGCGGTTCCGGGCAGGTGGACCGCCTCGTCCGCCTGCGAGACATACGGCGCGTGCCGGTCGGCGTCCGAGTAGAGCGCGACGGTGGCGATGTCCATCTCGCGGGCCGTACGGATGACGCGCGAGGCGATCTCGCCCCGGTTGGCAATGAGCACTTTTCGAATCTTCGACATAGCGGTTCTCACATTCGGAATACGCCGTAGCCGCGCTGGCCGGCAACGTTGTTGGAATGGGTGGCAGACAACGCGATTCCGAGCACGGAGCGGGTGTCGCGGGGGTCGATGACGCCATCGTCGTAGATGCGGCCGGAAATGAAGAAAGAGTGCGACTCCGCCTCGATCTGCCGCTCGATCTCCGCGGTGCGCTTGGCATCCGCCTCAAGATCGAACGCGCGCCCGGAGCTCTCGGCCGCGGCCTTGCCGACGATCGACATCACGCCGGCGAGCTGCGCGGCGCCCATGACGGCGAGCTTCGCGTTGACCCAAGTAAACATGAAACGCGGGTCATAGGCCCGGCCTGACATGCCGTAGTTGCCGGCGCCGAAGGAGCCGCCCATGTTGACGGTGATGTGGGGGACCTTGCTGTTGGTGACCGCGTTGATCATCTTGGCGCCGTCCTTGATGATGCCGCCCTGCTCGTACTCGGTGCCGACCATGTATCCCGTGGTGTTCTGCAGGAAGATCAATGGCGTGTCGGTCTGGTTGGCCAGCATGATGAACTCGCTCGCCTTCTTCGCCTCTTCGCTGAACAGCACGCCCCGCGCGTTGGCGAGGATGCCGACCGGGAAGCCGTGGATCGACGCCCACCCGGTGACCAGGCTCGTGCCATAGCGCGATTTGTACTCGGAGAACCGCGAGCCGTCGACGACCCGGGCGATCACCTCTCGGGGATCGAAGGGCACCCGCTGATCGCCGGACGCGATGCCGAGCAGGTCCTCGGTGTCGTAGAGGGGGGCGTCCGCGGGCTTACTCGGTCCCGGTCCGAGCTTGCGCCAGTTCAGGTTCGCCACGATGTCTCTGCCGATGCGGATGCAGTCAACCTCATCGATGGCGAAGTAGTCGCCCACGCCCGAGACCCGGGTGTGCATGTCCGCGCCGCCGAGCTCCTCGTCGTTGGCGTCCTCCCCCGTGGCCATCTTGACCAGCGGCGGTCCGCCAAGGAAGACCTTGGCCCCCTGGTCTACCAGCACCGCGTAATCGCACATGCCGGGTACGTAGGCGCCGCCGGCGGTGGCGTTTCCGAATACCAGGGCGACAGAGGGCACGCCCATCGAGGACAGCTCGGTGAGGTCGTGGAAGATTCGGCCGGCGTCGACGAACAACTCCGACTGTGTCGGCAGGTCCGCGCCGCCGCTCTCCACCAGGTACATCACGGGAAGGCGATTGGTCCGCGCGATCTCCAAGGCGCGCAGGTTCTTTCGCAGTGTATAGGGATTCATCGTGCCACCGCGGACTGTCGGGTCATGCGCGATGATCACGCACTCCACTCCGGAGATGACGCCCACTCCCGTGACAATCGCGGCGCCGACGGTGAAGTCGGTACCCCAGGCCGCCAGGGGTGAGAACTCCAGGAATGCCGCATCCCGGTCCACCAGCAGCTCGATGCGCTCGCGCACGAGCAGGCGTCCGCGGTCGTGGTGCCGCTGGGTGTAGCGCGGTCCCCCGCCCGCAACAACCTTGGCAAGTTCATCGTCAAGCGCGGATACGCCCTTCAACTGGACACCGCGGTTGCCGAGGTACTCGGTCGATGTCGAGTCGACCACGGATTTTAGTACGGGCATTTTTCCCGCCTCTCGAATCGATGTGGCGTGCCACTCCACCGGTAGGGCACTCTGTAGCGCCACGCCATTTAGTGAATGGCTAGACACTAACAGCGAATGGCCAGACATTAACTTCAGTACATGCGGCTGTCAACGCCAAACATCGGAAGATTCTCAAGGAGTTGGGCCACATAGTGAATGCCGGGTCTCTTTTGCGCTAGTTCCCAAGACGTTGGCCCCGAGGGGGAATCGATTCGAACCACCGCCATCCAGCCGCTGCGAGCGTCGTCGCGGCACGCCGGAAAGAGTCAGCGATACACACGGGGAGCGGCAACGGCCGTCCCTTCACCGCCCGTTACCCGGGTGCCGAAGTCCAGCTGCAAGGACGTGGTGATCGCCGCCGGACCGGATGCGGCACAGGAAGTGTCGTGGCGGCGCGGCACCAAGACCACACCCAGCGATCCTCACGCCGTCATGCGCTCCCGGTTCATCGCCTTGCGGGCCCGACCCGCCGGCCACCGAGCGCCTCGGGCGACCGACGGATCGGTCGAGCAGATGTGGCCACTGAACGAATGTCCCATCGGTGCAACAGAACCCACTGACCATTGGCTCTCCGCCCTGCCCGCCGACACCCCGATCGACGAACTCGCCCGCCCGCGAAACTCCGCTGGCGCGGCGAACACGACCTCGGCATGGGGCTGCTCAGCGGTCAGGCCATCGCAGACGGCACCTACCGCATCCAGGCGCGTGGCGAGAGCTGTGGTGTCCCGACCGGATGGGGTTCGGCGACAAACATCGCGGAGGTCAAGCCCGGCGAGTCGGTCGCCATCATCGGTGTCGGCGGCGTCGGCATGAGCGCGCTGCAGGGTTCCGTCGCGTCGGGTGCACGCCACGTCTTCGCGATCGACCCGGTGCCGTTCAAGCGCGAGCAGGCCCTCACGCTCACCGCCAAGAACGGCCGCTGCGTCGTCACCGCGATGGGCCACATGGCCGACATGGACGTCAAGCTCAACGCGTTCCTCTTCGCGATGCTGCAGAAGGACCTGCGGGGAAACATCTACGGTGGCTGCAACGCCCGCGTGGACATCCCGAACCTGCTGAACCTGTACCGGGCCGGTCGACTCAATCTCGCGGACATGGTGACCAACACCTACTCGCTCGAGCAGGTCAACGACGGCTACCAGGACATGCTCGACAACAAGAACATCCGCGGCGTCGTCCGCTTCACCGAGGCGGACTGGTAGATCGCCGGACGCGCTTCTCGCGTCATCGGATCGGGCAATGGCCAGTGCGCGACGCCTCGGCCGCCGTCGTCTACGACGGTGGCCAGGGCATTGCTCATTGGACCGGAGAGGTGTCGGAGTTGGCACCGGGACCTTCGAACGTCGGATAACGATTCGGTGGCGGCCCATTGCCGGAGGTCACGTGTGGCCGTTATCGTTGAGCAGCAAGGTTGGGCAGACAGCCGGCGTCGGGGGTACATGTGCCGTCGTACTGGCTGCCAGCCGTATCCCCCTCCGTGTAGGTACACCGTGAGGGCACCCATGACTCATCGTTCTGTGATCGACGTGATCCCCCTGTCTCGTGAATGGCGCCGCCTCGCCCAGGAGGTCGACCGATGACGACACTTTCCGAACCTGACGTCCGCATGCCGGACGACCGCGAGACGGTCGCGCGCGAAGGGTGCTGCACGCTGCGGATCGCGGGCCTCTCGGCCACATCCGTCACTGCGGCAACACTGCTGTTCGGCGGCTCGCTCGTCCTCGCCGCGACCGCCGCTGCTCTGATCGTGCTCTGCGTCGTGGCCGCCGCCGTTCTCATCTGACCGGCCGGCGGGCTACGACCGATCGATCTTGGCGAGGAGCTGCTGTGCGACGTCACGCAGCTTGGTGTTGCTCTGCTGGGACGTCTTGACCATCAGGTCGAAGGCGGCCTCGGGATCGATGCCGTGCAGCGCCATCAGCACACCGATGGCGTGATCGATCGATGCGCGGGACTTCAGCGCCGCCTCCAATGCTCGGACGGACCGCCGGGCCCCGTCGTAGCGTTGCGTTTGGCGCAGGGCGACCATCGCCGCTGTCGTGAATGCCTCGAGCAGCGACTCGTCCAAGGTGCGGAAGCCGTCGTCGTCCGAGCTGTACAGGTTGAACGATCCGCTCACCCGATCGTCGAGAGTCAGGGGCGAGGCGATGAAACTGCCGACCCCGTTGCTCTCCGCGACGTCGGCAAGGCCCGGCCACCGCCGGCGTATCTCCTGCCGATCGACGTTCTGGGTGGCCTGCTCGCGCGCCGAGCGCAGGCACGGGCCGTCGTCGAGATCGTATTGCGTGCTGTCGATTTCGCGAACACGAAGATCCGTGGCCGCCGCTGTCTCCGCTTTGCCGTCACGCAGGATCGTGACACCACCCATGTCGGCGTCCGGCACGATGCGGACCGCGCTCTCGACGAGGCACTGCAGCACGTGCTCCAACTCGTCGACATCGTCGAGCATCCCCGACAGTTCCCTGAGGGAGGACGTGAGTTCGTCGACGCTTCCCTTCAGTTCCGACTGTTCGTCCGGAATCGTTTGCTCGTCACCCATCGGATCCCCCGGATCGGCCGTCTCGATGCCTCGACCACTGCGTCGATTCTATTCCGGTCGACGCGCCACGGGACGGCTTCGACCGGACTCCGCCGCCCCGCCGGCGATGGTGGCGTGCTGCACCGGCACGAACTGCTTCTTCGGGAGCAGGAACAGCCACATGGCGAACACGAAGGGCGCGGTGCCCACCGGCAGCGGGATCGTCATGCCCGGCATCAGTTCCAGGTAGGAATGCTCCGCCAGCGTCACCGTCTGCACCTGGGAGGCGAAGTTGGCGTCCATCTCGTGCACCTTCGTCGCCGACTGCGTCGTCACGTGCGCCATCGACCCGGGCCCCATCGCGATGTCGACGTAGAGGCGGTCGCCCTGCAGCACGCAGCCGGATGTGGAAATCATGTAGACGCACGGCATTCCGGGCAGACGCTCATGGTCGACGGCGGGAACATCGAACTGCGCTGACGGGCGGGACGTCACCGAGACCGTCGTCCGATTCGGTGCGTCGGTCCCCTGTGCGAACATGCGGTCATGTCTGCCATCACCGACTACTTCACGGCCCCCTCGGACGAGGTCGCCGCCACCGCTCTCGACGACCTGCTCGATCTCGACCCGGACGTCGTCGACGCCGCCCAGGCCCTGTACCGCACCGACCCGGACGAGGCCTCCCGCCCGCGCGTCCAGTCTGCGTCGAGCGGCACCCCGGTCCTGCAGGCCAAGCGAATCGAGCCGGGCATCGCCCTCAGCAGGCTCGAAGCGGCGCTCACCGGCCGCACCTACGAGCAGGTCACGGCGGGTCCACGGCGCGGATCCCTGGTCGCCGCCGGCGAGGACGGCGACGCCTTCGTTCTGACCGTCGCCGACGAACTGCGCGACGCGCTGGCCGGCCTGGACTCCGACGCCGTGACCGCGGCGGCCCGCGTCTGGATCTTCGACGAGGCGGCCGACCCCACCGAGGCGTCTGCCCCGTTCATCGCCGCGCTGGCCGAACTGGCCGCGGGGGCGGTCGCCCGCGGCGACAGCATCTACTGCCACATGGTCGTCTAGCGCCGGTCCGCCCGCCGGATCGTCTCCCCGGCCGCGCGGTCGCGTGCTGTACTGGTCTGCATTGGTATCCGGCCGCGACCGCGTACGAGGAGCACCAATGACCCGAGTGGAGTCCATGAGCGGACCGCCGGCGGGTGACGACACCCGGCCCAGGCGGGGGTGGCCGGTGTTCACCGTCGTCGCGATCGCGATCGTCGCGTTCTTCCTGGGCGGTCTGGGCGGTTCGTTCCAGGGCAAGCTGGCCGAGATCCAGAAGAACGACAACGCGTCCTATCTGCCCGCTTCGGCCGAGTCGACGGTGGTCGCGAACGAGACCGCGAAGTTCCTGAAGGTGGAGACAATTCCGGGTGCGGTGGTGTTCCACCGCGACGGCGGCCTGACCGACGCGGACAAGGCCGCGATCGACCGGGCGCGGGTGTCGATGGCGTCGGTCGAGGGCGTCGACGCGGACGGCGTGACGCCCACCCAGATCTCCACCGACGGCACCACCGCGTCGGTGTTCGTGCCGCTGATCGCCAAACAGGACGGGACCACCGTCCAGGGCACCGACCTCGCCGCCGCCGAACAGGACGTGCTCGCGGCCGCGCAGACGTCCGTGGCGTCGGATCTCGAGGTGCTGCCTGCCGGACCGGGTGGTCTGCTGGTCGCGTTCATCGACGCGTTCGAGGGGCTCGACAGCACGCTGCTCGGCGTCGCGCTGCTGGTGGTGATCCTGATCCTGCTGGTGGTGTACCGGTCGCCGATCCTGTGGTTCTTCCCGCTGTTCTCGGCGCTGCTCGCGCTGGGGCTGTCGTCGATGGTGATCTACGTTCTCGCCGACCACGGGATCCTCACGCTCACCGGCCAGAGCCAGGGCATCCTGTTCGTGCTGGTGATCGGCGCGGGCACCGATTATGCGCTGTTGTTGATCTCCCGGTACCGGGAGGAACTGCACTTTCACGACAACCGGTTCGACGCGATGATCAAGGCGTGGAAGGAGTCCGCGCCGGCCATCACCGCGTCCGCGATCACCGTGATCATCGGGCTGCTGTGCCTGGGCTTCTCGCAGTTGAACTCCAACAAGAGCCTGGGTCCGGTCGCGGCGATCGGCATCGCGTGCACGTACCTGGTGATGATGACGTTCCTGCCGGTCGCGCTGTCCGCGGTGGGGCGCTGGGTGTTCTGGCCGCGCAAGCCGAAGGTGGACGGCGCCACCGACCTTGCCACCCACGGGATGTGGGGCCGGATCGCGGAGTTCGTCGGTCGCCGCGACCGTCCGGCGTGGATCGGTGCGACCGTGCTGCTGGCGGTGCTGTTCGCGGTGGGCATCGGCAGCCTGCAGACCTCCGGCCTCACCGCGTCCGAGAACTTCACCAACGAACCCGACGCCGTGGATGGCCAGGCGCTGTACGACGCCAACTTCGATCAGGGCGCCGGGGCGCCCGCGGTGGTCGCGACTAGCGCGTCCGGCGTCGACGCGGTGATCGCGGCCGCGAGCGGGGTGGAGGGCGTACGCCAGGGGCCGGGATCGGTGTGCGTGCAGGTCGACATCGAGAAGGCGAAGGCGCTGTTGCAGAGCTTCGGCGGCAACGTCCCGCAGCAACTCCCGCCCGGGTGCGCGCCCACGACGCTGAACGTCGCGCCCATCGACGGGCGCACCGTGATCAATGTGGCCCTTGCCGATTCGTACGATTCGCCCGAGGCGCTGCAGACCGTCGAACGCCTCCGCGACACCCTGCACGCGGTGCCCGGCGCGGACGCCCTCGTCGGTGGCAGTTCCGCCGCGACGCTCGACGTGCAGACCGCGTCGGTGCACGACCGGAACCTGATCATCCCGATCGTGCTCGTGGTGATCTTCATCGTGCTGGCGATCCTGCTGCGGGCGCTGCTGACGCCGCTGATCCTCATCGCGACGGTGGTGCTCAGCTTCGCCGCGACGCTGGGTGTGTGCGGGTTCTTCTTCACGCACGTCTTCCACTTCGCGGGAGCAGACCAGTCGTTCCCGTTGTTCGCGTTCGTGTTCCTCGTCGCCCTCGGCATCGACTACAACATCTTCCTGATGACCCGGGTCCGGGAGGAGACGCAGGAGCACGGTACGCGGTCGGGCGTGCTGCGCGGCCTCGCGGTCACCGGCGGCGTCATCACGTCGGCGGGCGTCGTGCTGGCCGGCACGTTCGCGGTCCTCGGCGTGCTGCCGCTGGTGTTCCTCGCGGAGGTGGGCTTCGCGGTGGCGTTCGGCGTCCTGCTGGACACGATCGTGGTCCGCAGTGTGCTGGTCCCGGCGCTCTCCCACGACATCGGCAAGCCGATCTGGTGGCCGTCCGCGCTGGCGCGGGCCAAGGACTGAACGAGCCAGCGCCGGTGGAGGTCAGGCGATTTGGAAGCGGTCGTCGCCGAGTTCGACTTCGACTCTCAGAGAGCCACCGACGGCCTCGACGTACCTGCGCAAGGTTTCGATCTGGATACGCGCAAGGTCGCCGCGCTCGATGTTGGAAACGCGGTTCTGGCCGACACCGAGACGGTCCGCGACCTGGCTCTGCGTCATTGCCGCACTTTCGCGGAGCTCCTTTAGTCGGTAGGCCCGGACCTCCTCGATCATGCGGTTCTTGTGCGCGTCCACGGCGGCCCTGTTGACGGGCCGCTTGACGAGCATGTCGTCGAGACTCTTCGCCATCACAGTCACTTCCCTTCCAAACTCGCGAGATGGGTATCGAAACGGTCGTCGGCGATTGGGATGTTCGTCTTGTACCACTTCGTCCACTGACCTGATTTGTCCCCCGCGACGAGCAAGATCGCCTTCCTGTCGGGGTCGAAGGCGAACAGGACCCGCAGTTCCGAGCGCCCACTCGATCCCGGTCGTAGCTCCTTCATGTTCTTGTGGCGGGATGCTTTCACCGTGTCGACTAGTGGTCGCCCGAGCTGAGGTCCACGTTCTTGCAGCAGTTCAAGCGCCGCGACGACCTGCTCGTAGGATGACTGATCCAACTGCTCGAGCCATTCCCCGATGAACTCGACGTCCACGCTCCAGATCGACACAACCTCAGAATATCATGTATGAGTGATATCACCTATAGGTGCTATGCAACGCATCGCCGGGCGACGAAGTCCTCGAACTACAGACCGGCGATCTCGCGGTACCGATTCGCCGACACCTCACGGTAGGCGGGCAGTGGCTCGTCCACGGATCTCTCCCCTCACCGACAGTCGTACCGAACCAGCGTGGCACATCGGTTGACGGATCGGCCGGGAAGTGGTCGGGTGGTAATTGATGGATGGCGCGCCCGGTACGCGCCGCGTACCCGGTCGAGCTCTCCACCGACGATGCTCTGCAGCCCAAACACTTTCGCGAGCATCGCCTCTTCTACCCGCACGGTGACGTGACTCGTAGGGAAGGAATGAGATGTCAGATCCGAACTACACCACCGACGACTCCGGAATCCCGGTACCCAGCGACGAACATTCGCTCACCGTCGGACCCGACGGGCCGATCCTGCTCCAGGACTACTACCTGATCGAGAAGATGGCCCAGTTCAACCGCGAGCGGGTGCCCGAACGGCAGCCGCATGCCAAGGGCGGGGGTGCATTCGGCACCTTCGAGGTCACCAACGACGTGAGCGCCTACACCAAGGCCGACCTGTTCCAGCCCGGCAAGACGACGGAGATGCTGGCCCGCTTCTCCACGGTCGCCGGCGAGCGGGGCAGCCCGGACACGTGGCGCGATCCGCGCGGGTTCGCCCTGAAGTTCTACACCGAGCAGGGCAACTTCGACATGGTCGGCAACAACACCCCGGTGTTCTTCGTGCGCGATCCGATGAAGTTCCAGGACTTCATCCGCTCGCAGAAGCGGCGGGCCGACAACAACCTGCGTGACCACGACATGCAGTGGGACTTCTGGACGCTGTCCCCCGAGTCGGCGCACCAGGTGACGTGGCTGATGGGCGACCGCGGTATCCCCCGCACGTGGCGGCACATGAACGGGTATTCGAGCCACACCTACATGTGGGTCAACGCGAAGGGCGAACGGTTCTGGGTGAAGTACCACTTCAAGACCGATCAGGGCATCGAGTTCTTCACGCAGGAGGAGGGCGACCGGAAGGCCGCCACCGACACCGATTTCCACATGCGCGACCTGTGGCAGGCCATCGACCGCGGCGAGTACCCGACGTGGACGCTGAAGATGCAGATCATGCCGTACGAGGAGGCGAAGACGTACCGGTTCAATCCGTTCGACCTCACGAAGGTGTGGCCGCACGCCGACTACCCGCTGATCGACGTCGGCACCATGAAGCTGGACCGCAACCCGGCCGACTACCACTGCGAGATCGAGCAGGCCGCGTTCGAGCCGAGCAGTTCGGTGCCCGGCACCGGGCCGAGCCCCGACAAGATGCTGCTGGGCCGCTGGTTCTCGTACCCGGACGCGCACCGGTACCGCATCGGCTCCAATTACAAGGAGCTGCCGGTCAATTCGCCGCACGCGGCACCGCTGGGCTCGTACACCAAGGACGGGCAGCTGCGGCACCACAATCGGGGCGACCCGGTGTATGTGCCCAATTCGAAGGGCGGCCCGCACGCCGAGCTGGCGGTCTCCGGAGAGTCGCCGGGCTGGTTCACCGACGGCGAGATGGTGCACCAGGCGTACACGCTGCGCAAGGACGACGACGACTGGGGCCAGGCCGGCACGATGGTCCGCAAGGTCCTCGACGACGCCGGGCGAGACCGGTTGGTATCCAACATCGTCGGGCATCTACTCGACGGCGTCACCGAGCCCGTGCTGGTGCGGGCGTTCGAGTACTGGCGCAATGTCGACAAGGGTCTCGGCGACCGGATCGAGAAGGGGGTCCGCGCCGGTCAGGGGTGACGCGGATTCACAGGAACGCCTGCGCCGTCCACAGGTGGAACAGGGCGTAGGCCCGCCAGGGCCGCCACGGCTCCGATGCCGTGGCGGCCTCGCGCGCGGTCTTCACCCCCAGTGCCCGACGCAGCACCAGATCGCCGGACGGATACGCGTCGCGGTCGCCGAGGACGCGCACCGACAGGTAGTCCGCCGTCCACGGCCCGATGCCGGGCAGCGCGAGCAGTCGGGTGCGGAACTCGTGCGGATCGACGCCCGGATGAAGCTCGAGCCCGTCGGACGCCGCGGCGGCCAGCGCCTGCACGGTGCGGGCGCGGGCGCCGGTGAGGCCCACCGCTTTCTGGATGACGAGCGGGTCGAGTCCGGCCAGTTTCTCCGGTTCGGGGAAGCTCACGAACCCGTCGAACTCGGTCGGGGTGCCGAATGCCGTCACGAATCGCGATCCGAATGTTCTTGCCGCTGAGAGCGACACCTGCTGTCCGAGCACCGTCAGCACGGCGGTCTCGAAGCCGTCAACGGAGCCGAGCACGCGCAGCCCCGGGCGGGCGGCGACGTGGTCCGCGAGCGCCGAATCCGTGCAGAGTGCCGCGTCGATCACGGCCGGGTCGGCGTCGAGGTCCAGCCAGCGGCGCACCAGCGATTCGAGGTGCGGGACGTCGTCCGGATGCGCCGGCAGCACCGTCGCCGTCACATGATCCGGGGCGTCGAACTCCACCGTCACCACGGCGGGGCCGTGCGGGCCCGGGACGACGCGGGTGTGCGCGCCGGTGTCGCTGTCGTGCCGCTCGAGCCCGTCGACGGCGTGCGCGGCCAGCGCGCCGAGCATCGGGGCCGTGGTGAAGGGCGGACGGAACAGAAGGCTCAGTGTTACCGCATTCGTCATTCGTTCTCCAGCCCGTAGCTCGCCTCGCCGCGCTCAGCTGTTCACGAGCTGACTGACGCGCTGGTACGACAGGCCGAGCAGAGCGCCGATGTCCCGCACGGGGACGTTCGCCGCTGCGAGTTCCTGGGCGAGACGCTGCGACTCTGCGAGCGCCCGGGCCTCCGCGGCTTCCGCCTCGGCGCGGACAGCCTTGATCTCAGCCGCTCGGCGTGCCAAATCCTCCCCACCCTCGTCGAGCTGAACATGCACGCTGACAGCCACGTCCCGGAGCGTCGCCCCGGTTTCCAGCGCAATGAGCTCACGTGCCATCTCCTCCGCTTCGGAGAGGCGTCGAGCCTGGGTGAGGCCGTCGATCGCGGGCACTCCAACCATCCACCAGCGACCGTCTCTGGTGACAATCACGTCGTAGTTCTTTGTCACTACTCTTCCTCCAATCCGGTGACCCGCAGCGTGATGTTGAGTCGCCCCGACGTGAGCCCGCAGCCCGGGTCGGCGGTGCCCGGAAAGACCTTGGGCACACCGTGGTACGCGAAGCGGGACGGGCCACCGAAGACGAACAGATCGCCCGAGTGCAGGCCCACGTCGGTGTACGGCTTGCCGCGGGTCTCGGCATTGCCGAAGCGGAAGGTGCAGGTGTCGCCGATGCTCAGCGACACGACCGGCGCGCCGCAGCGCTCCTCCTGGTCGCGGTGCATGCCCATGCGGGCGGCGTCGTCGTAGAAGTTGATCAGCGCGGCATCGGGCTCGTAGGCGGCGCCCGCGGCCGGGTCGTCGTACGCGTCGGCGACGGCGCGTTTCCCCAACTCCGCCAACCATTCCGGCACCGGCAGCACCCGGCCGCCCCCGGCGTCGTCGGCGACGCGGCTGTAGCGGTACGGCTGCCAGTGCCAGCCGAGGCAGACGGTCTGTACCGACATCTCGTGCCCGGTCGGCAGCCGGGCCGCCCGCATCGGTACCGGTCCGCGCGCCCACTCGCGGCACGCGTCGACGATGCCGCGCTGCCGGTCGACGTCGAGCCAGTCGGGGACCAGCACCGCACCGTCCGCGACGGTGCGGCGGGGCCGCGGGATGAGCGCCGACATCTAGCGACTCCCCTTCCGGCTGTGCGCCTTCCAGGCGTTGTACTTGTCCCGCAGGCACACCGCGCAGGGCCGGTAGCCAGCGGCGATCGCGGTGTCCTCGTCCGCGAAGAACACCCGCTGCGTCACGTACCCGCCGCGGGCGATGGCGCGGGCCGCACCGGGGCAGTCCAGCGTGCCGTAGATGCGATCCTTCCGGTGCCCGCCGAGCGTGCCGGGAGTGGCGCTCTCGTGCGGCTTCCCGTCCCTGCCGATCAGCGTGTACATCGCCGGGTCACTCCGCATCGTGCAGGACCAGACCGAGTGTGCGCCGGATGCCGCTGCGCACCGTGCTCACCCCGTGCCGCATCGGCGCGGCTGACCAGCCGCGCACCGACTGCACCGGCCGGTCGTTGGTGGTGAACACGAACGCATGCCCCTGCCGCAGCACGGTGGCGGTGCCGCGGGACTGGGCGCGGGCCCGCTGCTCCACGAGCAGGAACTCGCCGCCCTCGTGATCGACGCCGGGCCGGTCGAGCCCGATCACCACCTGCAGCGGAAACACCAACTCGCCGTACAGGTCCCGGTGCAGCGCGTTCCAGTCACCGGTCCCGTAGCGCAGCAGCAGCGGGGTGGGCCGGCGCTGCCCGGCGGCGTGGCACATCGCGAGCCACTCGTCGAGGGTGTCCGGCCACGGCGCCGGCCGCCCGAGTCGCCACGCCCACTCGCGGGCCACGGGGAGCAGTTTCACGTAGAACATCGCGCGCATCTCGGCGATCGGCGCGGGCAGCGGGTAGTCGAAGTACCGATACTGCCCGGCCCCGTAGCGGTGCCGGGCCATGTCGACGGTGGACCGGAACCGGCCGGCGTCGTCGTACAGGTCGACCAGCTCCCGACACTCGTCCCGCGTGAGCAGTGGGCGGGCGCTCTGGGCACCGCCGAACGTGTCGAGCTCGTCGAGCAGCGGCACCCAGTCGACGGCGTCGACGCGCTCGGTCAGCGTCGCGGCGCTCATGCCGCCTCCAGTGTCAGCAGCGCGCGCTTGGTCTCGGCGCCGCCCGCGTACTGCCCCATGCTGCCGTCGCTGCGGACCACCCGGTGGCACGGCACGAACAGCGGCAGCGGGTTGGTGGCGCACGCGGTGCCGACCGCCCGCACGGCGCGCGGGCTGCCGGCCGCCTCGGCGATCTGCGCGTAGCTCGCGGTGCGGCCGTACGCGATGTCGGGCAGGTGGGTCAGCACCGAGCGCCGGAACCCGCGCGACAGCCGCAGGTCGAGGGGGACGTCGAAGCGGGTGCGGCGGTGGTCGAAGTACTCGTCGAGCTGGCGGGCCGCGTCGGCCAGGCGGGCGGGCGCCTCGAGGATCCGCGCGCTGACCTGTTCGGCGAGCATCGCGAGCACGGCGTCGTGGTCCTCGCGGGCGTACGCCACCCGGACGAGGCCCGCCTCGGTGGCGGCCAGCATCAGCCGTCCGACGGGGGTGTCGACGGTGCGGTAGGCGATGTCGAGCAGGCCGTCACGGTCGGCAGCGGCCGTCAGGCGGGCGTGCAGCGAGCTCAGCGCGTCGGCGTCGGCGTCGTCGTGCGCATCGGGGAACGTCAGGGCGCTCATCGTGCGGCTCCTTCCTGTGCGAGCGGTTCGGGGTCGGCGGCGGCCGGATAGGTCCGTCGCAGGCGGGCGACGCCGTCGGACGCGGCCCGTCTGGCGGCGTCGGTGCTGTTGCCGAGGATCCCGGCGACCTCCGCGTAGGGCAGGCCGGCGAGGTGGTGGTAGACCACGGCGGCGCGCTGGGTGAACGGCAGGTCCGCGAGCGCGTCCCACAGTTCGTGGTTCCACGAGCCGGGCAGTCCCGTGACGGTGGCCCGGTCCGGTACCTCGTCGGTCGGGATCGGAACCCGCTGTCGGGTCCGGTGGACGTCGACGGCCTTCCGGTGCGCGATGGTCACCAGCCACGCCTCGACGTTGGCGCCGGGCGGCAGGTCCGGGTAGGCCCGGAGCGCGGCGAGGAAGGTCTCCGACCAGGCGTCCTCGGCGTCGAGCGGGCCGAGCAACGCCCGGCACACCCGCAGCACCACCGGCCCGTGCTCGGTGACGATCTGTTCGAACGGTTTCAGTCCCACACCCTGTAGACGCTCCGGGGCGCCGGAACGTGAGGTGTCACCGCCGTCAGAACAGTCCATCCTGGATTCCCACGGAGGCCGGGCTCTCCAGATCCAGCAGGAACTGCTTGCGTTCGAGCCCGCCGGCGTACCCGGTGAGCGAGCCGTCGCTGCCGACCACGCGGTGACACGGCACGATGATGCCGATCGGGTTCCGGCCGTTCGCGGCGGCCACCGCGCGGATCGCGGCCGGGTTGCCGAGGTGCTCCGCCAACTGCAGGTACGTCCAGCGTTCGCCGTACGGGATGGTCCGCAGCGCGTCCCACACCCGCTGCTGGAACTCGGTGCCCGCCGGCGCGAGCGGCACCGTGAACTCGGTGCGGGCGCCGTCGAAGTACTCGGCCAGCTGCGCGGTCACGTCGTCGAATCCCGCGTCGACGCGCGGGCCGAACCGCTCGCTGTCCGGCAGGTGCCGCTGCAGGTGCATGTAGAGCCCGCACAGGCCGGCCGGTGTCCGGACCAGCGTCAGCGGCCCGACGGGCGATTCGACCACGGTGTGCACGGCATCCACGTCCTCGATACTCCCAGCACCCACCGACAGTTCGCGAGGATCGGGCAGGATGGCGGGATGCTGCCGTTCCCCGTCAATCCACTCCAGATCCTCCCGACGGTGCAGAAGGCAGCACAGTCGTCCCTGCAGTGGTCCGTCGACACCGCCGTCTTCGTCGTGGGCCTTCCGACGCGGGTGGCCGCGCTGCTCGACGAGGCCGAGGGCCTGGTGCGACAGGTGTCCGGCGTGGTCGATGGCGCAGCCCGCGCGGTGGCCGCGGCGGACGCCGTGATCGCCGCGTGCGCGACGCTGGTGGACCGCACCGCGGTGGTCGCGAACGAGACCGAGGTCGTGGTCGCCACCGCGGCCCGCTCGGCCGCGGTCGCCGACGAGCTGCTCGGCATCTACCAGCCGCTGGCGCTGGCGGCCGCGCCGCTGGCGTCGCAGTTCGTCGACGAGATCAGCGAGGACGAGGTTCATGCCGCGGTCAGGCTGTTCGACCAGCTGCCCGAGCTCACCGACCGGATGACCGCGCTGATGCCGATCCTCGCGACCCTCGACACCGTCTCCCCGGAGATCCACGAACTGCTCGAGGTGGTCAAGGACGTGCGGCAGGCGATCATCGGAGTTCCCGGATTCCGCTTCTTCCGGCGGCGCGGGGAGGACAAACTGGGAGAGGGCGAGTAGCCGACACCCCACCCGCCCGGAACCTTCGAACGGGAGAGCCCGATGGATCCGCAACCGCGAGGCACGCTCGACCGCGCAGGCGACGGCGTCGACCTGCGCATCACCCGCACGTTCGACGCCCCGATCGCGGACGTCTGGGCGTCGATCACCGAATCCGACCGCACCGCAGGATGGTTCGGCCCCTGGGAGGGAGAACCCGGCGCCGGCAACACGATCCGGGTGCAGTTGGCGTTCGAGGAGGACACACCGTGGAGCGAGATGCTGATCGACGCGTGCGATCCGCCGCGGCACCTCGCGCTGTCGGTGACCGATCCGGGCGGGGCCTGGCGGCTGTCCGCCGATCTGCGTGAGGCGGACGGGGCCACCGAGCTGACGCTCACCCACCTCGGCATCCCCGTCGACACGGTCAGCGAGGTGGGGCCCGGGTGGGAGTACTACCTGGACATGCTCGTCGCGGCACGCCGGGGCGCGACGCTCCCCGAGTTCGGCGACTACTTCCCGGCGCAGAGCGGGTACTACCGGGGCCTCGCCGACGACCTCGGCTAGTGCTCGACCGACTTCGCGAGCAGCGGCAGCGTCCGGAAGGGCACCACCTGCGAGAGCACCACCACCGACACCGACCGCGCGACGGTCGACGAGTGGTGCAGTTCGATGAGCAGCGTCTGCAGGTCGTCGTGCGACGCGGCCGCAACGCGGCACAGGACGTCGCCGACGCCGGTGGTGGCCCACGCCTCGACCACCTCGGGGAACTCCTCGAGTTCCTTCGTCAGCTGCCCCAGCGAGCCCTGCGCGATCTCCAGTGTCACGAACGCCTGCACCGGGTATCCGGCTGTGCGCAAGTCGATCTCGGGGCCGTAGCCGGTGACAATCCCGGACTCCTCGAGTCGGCGCAGCCGGGCCTGGACGGTTGCTCGCGCGACCCCCGCCCTACGGGAGAGTTCCAGCACCCCGATCCGCGGCTCGTCCCGCAGCCGCGTGATCAGGTCGACGTCGAGAGCATCGAGTCGGTGCCCACCCCGATCCACGACTGGTCCGGACTCTCAGGGCGTGACTCGGGAGCGGGCGACGATCACCGGGCACTGCGCGTGGTAGAGGAGTGACTGGCTGGTCGAGCCGAGGACGGCGCTCTCGAACCCGCCGAGGCCGCGGCTGCCGACGACCATGGCGCGAGCGGATGCACTGAGCGAGACGAGGTGCTTCGTGGGGCCGGCCTTCGCGATCACCGTTTCGGCGGACACCGACGGGAACTTTGCGCCCCATGTCGCGATCAGCCGGTCGATGCGGCCGCGGGCCTCCTCGTCAGCCTCCTGGCTGCCGCGCCGGCGGCGGGCGTGGATCGCGATCAAGTCGGCGTGGCGGATCGACGCCTCCTGCATCGCGGTGCCGACCACGATGTCGGCACTATCCGAATGGTCCACACCTGCAATGATCGGGCCGGATGTGGGCGGCACGGGGCTGCCGTCGGCGCCGCGGATGATCGCGACCGTGCACTTGGCGTGGTGCGCCAGCGACAGGGCCGTGGAGCCCAGCACCATCCGCTCGAAGAAGCCGGCACCGACCGAACCGACGACCAGCAGGCTCGCGTTCTCGGACAGATCGACGAACGCGCGATTGACCCGGCCGCGCAGCAGTTCCACCTCGACGTCGACGGTGTAGTCCTCGACGGTGGCGGCCTCGCGGGCGGCCTTGAGGGATTCGCGCCCGAACGCCTCTTCTTCCTCGAGGTCGTCGGCGACGAACGGGAAGTCGTTCTCGGTGTCGATGACGTGCACCAGTTTCAGCGGCACCTTGCGGGCGTGCGCTTCGACGGCTGCCCACTTGACGGCATGGATCGCGGCGTCGGATCCGTCGACGCCGACGATCACCGGCCTGGTCTCGTTCGCTGGTGACATCGTCCACTCCGATCGCCTCGGTGCTGCACATTCGGTATCAGACTAACGGCGAAACCCGTCCGGGGGCGTGAGCTTGGGACGGCGGTGCCGGAGAGGTTCAGGAGGCGATTTCGTCCGACGGATCCTGATTCGTCCGGTTGACTGCGGCTTCCTCGAACTCTGTGAGACTCGCGCGGATCAGGGCGACGTATCTGTCGGTGTCGGGCATCATCCCGCGGTCGGCCATCACGGTCAGTGTCAGGTCTCCACCAGCAGCGGCCGCCAGGAAATGACGCAGACCGTCCCCGTCCACCGGCGGCTGCCCGCCGAACACCGCCGCGGCCGGCGCACCGTTCAGGGTGAGGCTGTCGACCCCGAATGCCACGTTGCTGATCATGGTGTGCTGGTGGCGGGGGTGGCCGGGGTCAAGATTGGCGGCTTCCCTGCGCGTGTATATGAACAGTCGCATCATGGGCGGAGGCACCGTCTCCATCGCCGCAGCGGCCCTGCGAACCGCAATGTGGGAGGTGCGGGCCTTCTCGGACTTCGACGATTCGGCGATGCGCGCCACCCGTTCGAGCGGATGCTCGACATCGGTATGCATGTCGACGTTCATGATTGCCAACTGGTTCGCCGATTCCCAAGCCTCCACCTGCCGCACCGATCGTGGCACGATCGCGACGAGCGAGCCCGGGTGGGGCTCGCCCTTCTCGGCGAGGTAACGCGCGAGAGCATCCCCCACGACAGCTAGCAGGGCGTCGTTCACGGTCGCGCCGGGAACGGCTTCTCTGATACGGCGGAGCGATGTCGTGGGCAAAGTGATCGGCACCATGGCGCCGGATCCACTCACCTTGCCGTTGAAACGGATGCCCGGCTGTTCGGCGTTCGCCAACCAGGCACCGGACATCTCGGCCTCGTTCAGGGCCCGATCGGCGGCACGGTTGCCCGGAACATCCTTCGCGAACCGGATCAGCTGACGCGGAAAACCCAACACCGACTTGGCGAGCAGCCGGGCACCGAGGCACCGCGCTGGGTGGGCAGGGGCAGGAGTGCACGTCTCGTCCGAGAAGACCTTTTCCACCAACTGCAACACCCCCAGCCCGTCTCCGATGCTGTGGTGGGCCTTGAGCGCTACCGCGGTGAGGCGGCCTGGCTGATCGACGATCCCGGAGACACCGGTGAAGAAGTGCAATTCCCACGGTGGTCGGGTGAGGTCCATACGTGAGGTCAGCAACTCGGCGAACGGCGCCTCGAGGGGCGCCCATCCGGGTTCGCTGACTGTAGTGGCCCGCACGTGGGCACTCAGATCGAAGTCGGGAACAGGGATCCAGTGCGGATGTTCCAGACCCAGCGGCACACGGCGGATGCGATGGGTGAACATGTGGTGGTGGCCGAGCCGTGCACGAACCCACTCGACTGCGCGTTCCTGGGTTAGCTCCGCATCCGGATACTGCGTGGTGTCGAAGACATACACGACAACGAAGTGCCCCAGGTGCCCGTCGGTCTCCCCGTAGATGAACTCGGCATCCCGGGTCGGAATGGGCCAAGTTCCCGCCGCGAGCCAGTCGGCAAATCTCATACGCACCTTACTCTTTTGGGTTCTTCTGCTTACAGGATGCGCAACGCGCAAAAGCCCTGAAGCACGCTTCAGGGCCTCGCGACTCCGTTCGAGCCGTGCGCGGACGAGCGGAACCGACCGACTGCCGCGCTACTTGTTCTTGATCGCGTTGCTGCCGATCCCCATGAGGGTGAAGTTGTTGGCCATCCAGAAGATCATTTTGTTGAGGTAGTCAGGAATCATTGTCAGCCCTTTCCGGAAGTAGGCATTGGTCAGGTGAACAAGGCGAGCAGATACTGCGTGATCGAATTCACGAGACTGACAGATCCGACTCCCACGAGATCAGAGCTGTAGGTGAGCGACGACTCGAACATGTTTCTCCTCCCGTTTACAGGCCGGCGACAGAGCCGATGACTGTATCGACGCTTCCGAATATCGCGACCGATCCGGCGTTCCCCATATTGAGGAGGCCCGCCACGATCGCGGCCACACCGTCGACAAGACCCTTGAGGGAGTTGATCGGCGCCACCATCGATGCCGGATCAACACTCGTGACGAGGTCCAACAGGCTTCCGCTATCCATTTTCACTTACCCTTTCTTGCGTTTCAGTTGTCACTCGAACGGAGGCATCCAGTTGAAGTCGACCGAGAAGCCGAACGGCAGGAAGATCAGCATTCCGATCAACGGCCTGAGAAAGGCACCAGTTTCGCCATCCAAGGCGGTGGCGACGGATCCGAGACTACCCATTATTCTCCCTTAACTCTCTTGATGCGGCTCACGCCGCAATCATCAGCTGAGTTCGATTGACGAGACCAGCGCATCGGACACGAGGTTGACACCGGGCATAAATGAGCCCGCCCAGGCCCCGCCCAGCAGATTCAACATCAAAGCCTTAGTCGCGTCGAAAAAGACTACGCTCATACGAAATCCCACCCTCTCGATCGGCGTTGGAAGCATTCCTCGGAAACCTGCACGGCATCGCACCCGCCTTCCACGCAGAAGCGATATCGAGCAGCACACAGACACTCAGGAAGCACACACATCTGAGGCCCTGATCGCCCCTCTCGGGTCCCTTTGTAGCCGTGATCGAAAGGAAACTAACCCATGCCCGTCCCCTTTGGGAGGCTTTTTGCGGAAGATCCTCCAGCAACCCCAAGGCGACACCATCAGACCTGGTCAGAGAGGTGCACGGAGCGAAGCCCGTGTCCACAGCATCCCCGTCGATCGGCGCTCGGAGATTGATTGCACTGGAGTCCAATGAATGCCGACGATCAAATAATCAAAATGTACTGCAGTGCAATTTTGAAGGTCCGTGGGCAGTATCTGAGACGAGTGCCAACACAATGCCGACCGGGCAACCTCCGAGCGGATGTCCAGCTCACTTCTGTACACATTGACCACCCATGTGGCGCTCAAGCGATGCAGATCGTTCAATCTGAACAGAGAAATCAGTCGATGTTGCCGAGGCGGATGCGGCGAAGGTGTGATCAAGACACGTCGTCCACGGGAGGTTCGCTCATGACCGTCGACCAGTCACTCGGCCGCCTCGACGACGCGGCGCTGCGCCAGCTGCTCGGGCTTGTCGAACACGATCCGTCCACCGATCCGTTCCCGGTGGTCGGCTGGGACGCGATCGTCTGGGCGGTGGGCAACGCGACGCAGGCCGCCGCGTACTACCGCACGGTGTTCGGGATGGACCTCGAGGCGTACTCGGGTCCCGAGACCGGCAACCGCGACCACCGCGCATACGTACTACGCAGCGGCGCCGTCAGATTCGTGCTCACCGGCGGCGTCGACCCGTCCAGCCCACTGCTCGACCATCACCGCCGGCACGGTGACGGCGTCTACGACGTCGCACTCGAGGTCACCGACGTCGACCGCTGCATCGCGCACGCGCGCAGCCAGGGTGCCCGGATCCTCGTCGAACCGCACGACGTCACCGACGAGCACGGCACCGTCCGCACCGCGAGCATCGCCGCCTACGGCGACACCCGGCACACGCTCGTCGACCGCTCCCGCTACACCGGGCCCTATCTGCCCGGCTATGTCTCACGCAGGCAGTCCCACGGCACCGGCCGGCAGGTGATCCAGGCGCTCGACCACGTGGTCGGCAACGTCGAGCTGGGCAAGATGAACGAGTGGGTGGCCTTCTACCACCGCGTCATGGGATTCACCGACCTCGCCGAGTTCGTGGGCGACGACATCGCCACCGAGTACTCGGCGCTGATGAGCAAGGTGGTCGCGAACGGCAACCACCGCATCAAGATCCCGCTCAACGAACCTGCTGTGGGGCGCAAGCGGTCTCAGATCGACGAGTTCCTCGAGTTCTATCGCGGCCCCGGATCGCAACATCTAGCACTGGCGACGTCCGACATCCTCGGCGCGGTGGACCACCTGACGGAGGCGGGCGTCGAGTTCCTGCCGACACCCGCGTCGTACTACAAGGACCCGCAACTGCGCGCCCGGATCGGCGAGGTGCGTGTCCCGATCGAGGAGCTCGAGCGCCGCGGCATCCTCGTCGACCGCGACGAGGACGGCTACCTGCTGCAGATCTTCACCAAGCCGATCGGCGACCGGCCGACGGTGTTCTTCGAACTCATCGAGCGGCACGGCTCACTCGGGTTCGGCAAGGGCAACTTCCAGGCCCTGTTCCTCGCGATCGAACGCGAGCAGGAGCGGCGCGGCAACCTCTGATCGCGCCGCCCCTGTGCGGTCGAATCAGATGGACGTGATGCCCAGGTCCAGGGACATCTGCGAACCGGTGACGGTGCGCGACCGGTCGCTCGCCAGGTACAGCACGACCTCGGAGACGTCGTCGACGGTGCACTTGTTGAGGCCGGCGAGCGGCCACTTGTAGTTGTCCAGGTAGCGCGGGAACTGGGAGAGGATCTTGCCGACGTTGGCGTCCTGGCCCATCGGGGTGTCCACCGCGCCGGGGTGGATCGAGTTGACGCGAATGCCGAACTCGCCCAACTCGATCGCCGCGGTCTTCGTCAGACCCACCAGGCCGTGCTTGGCGGAGGTGTAGTTCGACGTGCCCGGGCTGGCCTTGATGCCGGCCGCCGAGCTGACCACGATGATCGAGCCGCCGCGGCCGCCGTCGATCATCGCGGGCACGGCCGCCTTGAGCGTTCGCCACACACCGTTGAGGTTGATGTCGATCATCGTGGTCCACTGCTCCTCGGGCATCTCCCAGAAGCGGTTCCACGTCGAGATGCCGGCGTTCGCGACCACGATGTCGAGACGGCCGAAGCGCTCCACACCGGCGTCGACGGCGGCCTGCAGCGCGGCCTGGTCGCGCACGTCGCCGATGGACGTGACGATCTCGCGGCCCTCGGCGCGCACCAGGCGGGCAGTCTCCTCGAGATCCTCGGGCGTCGCCGCCGGGTAGCCGACGTCGTCAGAGATCGGTGCGCAGATGTCGAGCGCGATGATGTCCGCACCCTCCTGGGCGAAGCGCACCGCGTGGTTGCGCCCCTGTCCGCGTGCCGCGCCGGTGATGAAGGCGACCTTGTTCTCGAGCAGTGCCATGCGAATCCCTCCGGATCCCTCGTCGTCCAGTGTCTTCGCAGATTAGGACGGCTATCCGGACCAGCGGCCCAGCATTCCAGTGACCGGGAACACAGCGCCTCCAGCGCTCGGTGGTCATTCGGGCTCCGAAACTCGTGTAAGCTGAAATTACCGACGCGGGGTGGAGCAGCTCGGTAGCTCGCTGGGCTCATAACCCAGAGGTCGCAGGTTCAAATCCTGTCCCCGCTACAAATGAAAGACCCGGTATCGCACCAGCGATACCGGGTCTTTTTGCATGGTGCCGGCAGACCCCCGGCAGTGCGCAAGATAGGTGCGTCAGACCGTCCCGCCTTGGCAGTCCGCTCGTCGACACGATCGCCGCGTCGCGACACCTGACGCGCTCGAACCGCGCCGGGCACTCGCCACGCGGGAAACGGCCTGTCCACAAGTAGCGGTTGCGGGCCGCCTTCCCGCTGCCAGGTTCCGGCGCTCCGCTTCCACTGCGCGCGTCGCCTCATGCACTAGGAACGGTGCGTGGCGGCGTAGTCCTCGAGTATTGCGTGTGGAATGCGGGATCTGTCGTGGACGCGGTAGCCGTGTTCGTGTGCCCACCGCCGTACGTCGCGCAGGCCGTTGTCCGACAACGGGTTTGTTGCGGTCCGCCGCTTGCGGCCGCCCATGCGGCGGGCGTGCCGGATGTAGCCGCCCAGCAGGCGGCGCAACGCCGCTGAGTTCTCGTCCCTGAGATCGATCGAATATTCGACCCCGCCCACGGAGAACTCGATCGTTTCTCCGCCGGATTCGATCTTCTTCCCGTCGAGATCGTCGAAGATCTCCACGACCACCTTGTACACCACAACCCCCTCGTTGTGAATGTGGTTGGGCTGGTACAGCCTCCGTGTCCGTCCCTGCTTCCCGTGGGTTTCCGCGGTTCTTCCTTTGGAGGTCCTCGCCAGCATCGAGCCCGCGATCGAGCCCGAACACGCGTAGGGCCCCTGCCTCGTCGGCAGGGGCCCTACGCACTTGCGGTAACCGATGAGGCCCGTCAGCCGAGGCTTTGCCAGCCACCACCTTGCGCCGAGGCTGTGTAGAGGCCGATCAACGTGATGTTGCCCAGGCCAACGATGAGGTCGAGGGATCCGTCGAAGAACTTTCCGAGCATGATGTCTCCTTTATGAGAGTGCCTTGAGGAAGTCGGTGCCGAGCCATGCGGAACCGGTGTAATCACCACCCATCCACGAGCCCATCCCCACCCGGAGTAGATCTGTCAAGAGCTGCCGGAAATCCACGTCGATGTTTCCTTTCTGCTGGTTTCTATCCGAGTTAGGCGGGTGCGCCCAGGGACAGCGTCACGGGCCCCTGCACCAGGAGCAGGAACAGGATCGGGAGCATCTGCTCGACGGTCTGGCCGAGCGAGCTGGTTGCGTTCTGAATCGAGAGCATCGTTCCTCCGTTGGGTTTCGAGCTGCTAGGAGTAGCTGTTTCCGGACATGGTGTTCAGTCCGGTCAGCGAGCCACTGAGGATCGGCGCGAACCCCATCACGAATGTGCGCAGGGCTGCGAGGAGATCGTAAGACATGTATTTCCTTTCCAGAGGTGTGTGTCACTGCATGAGCCACCATTCATCGCCCCCCGGCAAAGGGATGCCGAGGGGCGATGAACAGCGTGCAGATGGATCAGAGAGTGCCGTTGAACCCGTAGGCAGAATTGAAGTACACGGAATCCACGTGGGTAAAGAAGTCGCCAGTGCCGATACCCGACGTCCCCCAGGTTCCGAAGTTGACCGCGGAGGTCCCGTTGGTCCCGGAGAGGACGACCTTGGCACCGCCGAGGACAGCACTCTTCATTGCCGCGTTGCCCTGAAGGCAGTACCCGCCGTCAGAAGCCGTGGTGGCCGTGTAGGTGCCGCCGGTGCTCAGGTTGCCGGTGACGGAGACGCCACCGACGCCAGCCCCGCCACTGGTCACGTTTCCGCACATCTGGTAGTCCGCGGTCGGACGCTGCGGGGTCCCGGCCTGTGCAACGCCCGCACCGAGCGCGGTCATCGCGGCGGCGCCGGCGAGGACGCCGGCAAGTGCTGCCTTGTTCCGAACGTTCATACAGATTCACCTCTGGATTCCATATGGCGGCCCACTAGGAAGATCGCCGTCACGGGGTCGGGCCGTCGGATGTCCCCAGCGACATGCGGAACGCTATTACGGATCAATCAAGTCCGTTAACGATTCCGCATATCTACTATTCGGTAACTTTTCAAACAACAGCCGCCGAAGATTATTGCGGGGTCCCAGTTACGTTAACAAAACTCGCGGGCGGCGTTAATTTTGAACTGCGGTACAATTTAGTCCGCGTCGGCAGCTTGCTTCTGAACGTTTGTTTTAGATCGAGGAATAAGTGCAGGATATAGTCCGCACGCTAAGGCACACGACAGCAAGTGGATCCCTCCCAGTCCGACGTGCGCCAGGTCCGGGAGCGGCGACGCCAGCGCCCTTTGCAGTCTTCGCAAAAACGTCATACGGCTCGCGTCGCTGCGACGTCATCGACGATGGTTCCGCCGCCGTGCGCTCACCAGTCGCGCGCGGGAGACGAGGTTGCGCGCGGCGACCGCCCGGGTCGACGCGCAACGCACCCTCCCGCCGACACCCCCGTCGGCGCTAGATTGCTTGTATGGCCGATCGCGATCGGGACACCCTCGGCAAGCCCCGCAACGCCCGCCCCCGGGACCGGTTGGGCCGGCCGCTCGAGTGGGGCGAGGAGGGGTTTCCGACGATGCCCGACGATCTGGATCTGGATCCCGGCGAGGCGATCACCGAGGCGCAGCGCCTGCTCGACCACGACCTGCCGTTCCACGCGCACGAGGTGCTGGAAGCGGCGTGGAAGAAGGCGCCGCACGAGGAACGCGGGCTGTGGCAGGGGCTGGCGCAGCTGGCCGTCGCCGTCACCCACCAGATGCGCGGCAACCCGGCCGGCGCGGTGTCGCTGCTGAGGCAGGGCCGGCACCGGATCGTCCCGTTCGAGGAGAATCCGCCGCACGCCCTCGACATCACCGGGCTGGTCGCGTGGGCCGACCATCTGATCATCGAACTGGACCGGGACACCCCGCCCGACACGGTCCCGGTTCCGAGGCTCCGAATGCCGTGATGGGCCATTCTGGTCGAATGACCGTTCTGCCCATGTTTCCCCTCGGCTCGACGCTGCTGCCCGGGGAACGGTTGCCGCTGCACGTGTTCGAGCCGCGCTACCAGGCGCTGGTGCGCGACTGCCTGGCCGCCACCGAGGGGCCACGGTTCGGCACCGTCCTCATCGCGCGTGGCCACGAGGTGGGTGGCGGCGACGTCCGGCACGAGGTGGGCACGTCGGTGCGCATCGTCTCGCACGTCGACATCGGCGACGGCCGCTACGCGCTGAACTGCGTGGGCGAGGAGCGCATCCGCATCCGGCACTGGCTCGACGACGACCCGTACCCGCGGGCCGAGGTGGAGTCGTGGCCGGTGGGACCGGGCGGCCGGGTGGACGACACCCGGCTCGAGCAGCTCACCGACCGGCTCACCGAGCTGTACGTCCTGCTCACCCGCATCCGTGGCCGCGAGGACGACCCCCAGCCGGCGCCGCCGCGGCTGTTCGACATCCTCGAACAGCCCGGCGATCACCTGTATGCGCTCGCGGCGTGGGTGCCGATGGGCGCCGCGGACCAACTCCAGGTGCTGACGGCGGAGTCCGCGGACGACCGCTACCGCGCGGTGTCCGAGGCGATCGACAACGCGCGCGAGATCGCCGAATTCCGACTTTCAGGGCGCCAGTGACGGGGGTCACGTTCGACGTGTACTAGCGTCCACTCTCCAGGTTGTTCAGGGGAGGGGAGAACTCATGATTCACGTTCGCCACAAGGCGGTGGCCGTCGTTCCCGTCGAGCTGGCCTTCGCGCACATCGACGACTACCGCAACGTGCCCGACTGGATGTTCGGCATCACCCGGTTCGACCCGATCGGCGCGCTCGACCAGGGCCTGGGCGCCACCTACGACGCGACGATGCAGCTCGGCCCCAAGGCACTGAAGTCGACGGTCGAGGTCACCGAATGGGAGCAGGACCGGCTGATCACCCTCAGCTCGGTCTCCGGGTTCGGGAACCGGTCCAGCTGGATGTTCACGCCCGTCGCCGACGACCACACCGAGCTGTCCGTGGACTTCGGCTACGAGCTGCCCGGCGGGCTGGCCGGCAGGGCGCTCGGCAAGCTGATCGAGCCGTTCGTCGTCACCGCGATCAAGCAGACCGAGGCGAACCTGCGCAGGCAGATCGAGGCGCGGAGGCTGTAGCTCAGGCCGAGTGCCGACCGCGGTATCCCAGTGCGCGCCGGGCGAAGTCGAGGCTGAAGGCGATCGTCATGGTGCTCTCCTTCAGGACCGTGCCCATCACCGGGTAGGCGTGGATCTGGCCGCTCCACACGTGGGTCTCCACGGCCTGCCCGGCGTCCTCGAGCATCCCGGTCATCGCCTCGACGTCGGGGCGCATCAGTTCGTACTGCCCGACGCTGAAGAACGTCGGCGGGTACAGGTGCGGGTCGGCCTCGATCGGTGAGTCGGCGCCGACGATCGGATCCGGCCCGCCCACCCACTTGTCCTTGAGCGCCTCCACCTGGCTCATCGGCAGGTAGGCGTCGCGGCGCATGTAGTCCGGATCGTGCTTCTCCAGCGCGAGATTGAGCAGCGGCGAGTAGCCGATCACCGCGGCCGGGGTGATCATGCCGCGGGTCGCCGCCAGCTCGGCCACCTTCATCGCGAGGTAGCCGCCCGCCGAGTCCCCCGCGACGATGATCTTCGTCGGATCCGCGCACGTGCCGAGCAGCTCGGTGTACGCGGCCATCGCGTCGTGGATCGAGGTGCCGATGCCGCCGTACGGCAGCTGCCGGTACTCCACCGAGATCACCGGGATGCCCGCCCGCGCGGCCAGGACCGCACACAGGCTGCGGTGAGTGGCCAAGCCGCAGAACACGAATCCGCCACCGTGGAGGTACAGGATGGTCGCGCCGGCCAGCGAGTCGGAGGCCTGGCGGTGATGCCTGATCAGCTCGCTCGGCACGCCCCCGAGGGTCATCGGCTCGATGTGCACGCCCCGCGGCCGCGGCAGCCGATCCACCACCTTCTCGAGATGCCCGAGGGCCGCGATGCCGCGATCGGTGGTGGGCCACGCCGCGAACAGCGGTTTGACGAAGATCCGGGCGAACCAGAACACCAACCACGCCCGCAGGCTCACCTTCCAGTGCCGGATGATCGTCGTTTCACGCGTTCGCATGCCGCCCCCAGTCGTCTCCGCACGGGTGGCTCCGTCCACCCCGTCCGCCACCCTAGAGACCAACGACGCCGCGCGCAGCCGCTCCGACGGTCAGATTTGCAGCAGCGGCACCAGCAGTTCGTCGTCGGTGAGCGCCCCGTGCTGCCCCGCCAGCATCGACATCCGGGGTTCGGCCTCGCTGCGCACGATCGCCGACCCGCCGCGGGCGATGGCCACCACGTCACCGATCCGGCGCCGCGCGGCCTCCGACGGGTCCGGGCCGAGCAGTCCCGCGGCCACGACGTCGTCGCGGGTCCCCACCCACGCCCGCTCCCCCAGCTCCGCCCGCCACCGCCGCAGCACCGCCTCGGTGTGCCCCGGCTCGGTGCGGACGTAGCGGCAGCGGGCCTCGCCGGTGAGCGCCGCGACCCCGTCGGACAGCGCGGCATCGCCGTCGAAGTCGATCCGGTCGGCGGCGGCCACGGGCACCATGCCGTGATCGGCGGTCACCAGCAGGTTCACGTCGGATCCGAGATGCGCGACGAGGTCCTCGACGAACCGGTCGACGATGGTCAGCTGCGCCACCCAGCCGTCGCTGCCGGGGCCGTACACGTGGCCGAGGGTGTCCATCTGGCTCAGATAGCAGTAGACGAGCGTCCGCTCCCCCGCCTTCGCGGCGTGCACCGTCGAATGCAGCAGGTCCCCGTACGCGACGGTGCCGACGAAGCGGGCGCCGCGCAGCACCGCCCGCGTCAGCCCCGTCCCGGCGAACTCGCGGGGCAGCACCGTGGTGGTGACGATGCCGTCGGCCGCCGCCCGCTCGAAGGCGGTGTGGGACGGCTGGATCCGCTCCGGCACCACCTGCCCGAGCACGTCGCGGTGGTCGCCGACGCGCTGCCAGCGCAGCCAGTTGAACGGGCCGCCGGCCTCCGCGACGTCGGAGACGTACCCGGTGACGCCGTGCCGCCCCGTCGGCAGACCGGTGCCGAACGACGCGAGACTGGTCGCGGTGGTGGTGGGAAAGCCCGCCCGGATCGGCCGGCCCGCCGCCTCGTCCAGGAAGGGCGCCGCATCGACGTTGTGACGCAGCAGGTTCCACCCCAGGCCGTCGACCAGCAGCACCACCGTCCGGTCGGCGCGCGGCAGCCCCAGGGCGTCGACCTCGCCGGGCACCCCCAGCGACGCCAGCACCGACGGCAGCACGTCGGCGAGGGTGGGCTCGGCATACACGTCCCGCAGCGGAAGGTCGTCCGACACTTGTGGTCACTCGCAATCGTCGCTCGGTGTGCTGGGGTTGTACCCGACTGTAGGCGCGCACCCCCGCCGAGTTCGGGGAATCGGCACCGAGAAGCGGCCCGCAGTGCCAACCTGAGTTCATGACCGCCGCACATGCCCGTTCACGAGGTGATCGCTGATGGCCCGCCCGGTACGCGTCGTGGTGCTCGGGTCAGGCTCGTGGGGCACCACCGTCGCCAAGCTCGCGGCCCACAACACTCCGACTCTGCTGTGGTCGCGTAATCCCGAGACGGCCGACGAGATCAACATCGAGCACCGCAACTCGCGCTACCTCGGCGAGCACGAATTGCCCGAGAGCCTGCGGGCGACGTCCGACATCGTCGAGGCGGCGAACGAGGCCGACGTCCTGGTGGTGGGGGTGCCCTCGCACGCGATCCGCAGCACGCTGGGCCAGATCTCGAACGAGGTCCGCGCGTGGGTGCCGGTGCTCTCGCTCGCGAAAGGCCTCGAGCCGGGCACCCGGCAGCGGCCCACCGAGGTGATCTCCGAATGCCTGCCCGGACATCCCGTCGGGTTGCTCGCCGGACCGAACATCGCGAAGGAGATCGCCGACGGCCTCGCCGCCGCGTCCGTCGTCGCGACGCAGGACGTGGACGTCGCGACCGCGTTGCAACCGCTGTTCGCCTCCAAGGTCTTCCGCGTGTACCGCAACACCGACGTGTTGGGCTGCGAACTCGGCGGGGTCCTCAAGAACATCGTCGCGATCGCGTCGGGCATGGCCGACGGTCTGGGCGTCGGCGACAACACCCGCGCAATGGTGCTCGCGCGGGGACTCGCGGAGATGACCCGCATGGGCGAGGCGATGGGCGCGAACCCGCGCACGTTCGCGGGCCTGACCGGGGTGGGTGACCTGATCGCGACGTGCATGAGCCCGGCGTCGCGCAACCGGCGCGTGGGCGAGGCCATCGCGCGCGGGCTCACGGTGGAACAGGCCGTCGAGAAACTCGGGCAGGTGGCCGAGGGCGTCAAGACCGCGCCGACGGTGATGGAACTGGCCCGCGACTACAACGTCGAGATGCCGATCGCCGCCGAGGTCGAGGCCGTCGTGGCAGGCCGTCGAACGCCCGAGGAGGCCTACCGCGGCCTGCGGAAAGTCGCCCCCGGCGGCGAGGACGAGGTGGCCTGACCCGGCCGACCGATTTGTCTTGAACACCGTTCAAGTTGCACACTGCTGACGTCAGGCGGTGAGGGGAGGCGCTGCGCGAAACCTCACGGATCGGAACGCAGCGTGTCACAGGAGCAGGTTCGCCGTACCCGGGCGCTGATCGTCGGCGCCGGATTCGCCGGACTCGGGATGGCGCTCGAGCTCACGCGCCGCGGCGAGCGCGACTTCCTGATCCTCGAGCAGGCCGACGCCGTGGGCGGTACGTGGCGACAGAACACCTACCCGGGCTGCGAGTGCGACATCCCGTCGGTGCTGTACTCGTATTCCTTTGCACCCAAGCCGGACTGGAGGTCGTCGCACGCGGCGCAGCCCGAGATCCTGGACTACCTGTCCCAGCTCACCGACCGACACGGCCTCGCGGACCGCATCGAGTTCGGGACCACCGTCGCCGGCGCGCGCTGGGACGAGAACGACTGCCGCTGGCACGTTTTCGACAGCACCGGCGGCGAGTACGTGGCGCAGTACCTCGTGATCGCGTCGGGCGCACTGAACGTGCCCCGCCTGCCCCGCATCCCCGGCGCCGAGACGTTCACCGGTGTCAGCATGCACTCGGCGGGCTGGAACGACGCCGTCGAGCTCACCGGCAAGCGGGTGGCGCTCGTCGGGACCGGGGCCAGCGCGGTGCAGTTGGCGCCGCAGCTCGCCCGCGCCGCCGCGAAGCTGCACGTCTTCCAGCGCACACCGGCGTGGGTGCTGCCGCGCCGGAAGCTTCGCGCGGCGGTGGCGGCGAGTCGTCGGAGCACGCTGGCGCGCAGGCTGTTTCGTACGGGAGCGTACTGGGCGGCGGAGACGCTCGCGCTCGGCCTCGGCCGTCGGCCCCGGCTGCTGGGGATCACGCAGGCGCGCGCCCGGCGACACCTGCGCCGGCAGGTCCCCGACCCCGCCCTGCGCGCGGCGCTGACACCGGACTACCGGATCGGCTGCAAGCGGATCCTGCGCTCCAACGACTTCTACCCCACGCTGACCCGACCGAACACCACGCTCGTCACCGACGCCATCACCGAGATCCACCCGGACGGTCTCGTGACCGCGGACGGAACCCACCACGCGGTGGACGTCATCGTGTACGCCACCGGATTCCGCGTCGCCGGCGCCCTGAACCGGATGCAGCTCGTGGGCCGCGGCGGCGTCAGCCTGCTCGAACGCTGGCAGCGGGGCGGAGTCCGCACCCACCTGGGTGTCACGATCGCCGGCATGCCCAACGCGTTCTTCCTGTCCGGTCCCAACACCGGCCTGGGCCACAACTCGGTGATCGTCATGATCGAGGCGCAGATCGCGCACGCACTCGAGGCGATGCACCTGGTCGAGCGGCACGGTGCGGGCGGGCTGGACGTGCGCACCGAGGTCCAGGACGCGTTCGATGCGGCCCTGCGGGAACGGCTCTCGCGCGGCGTGTGGAGCACGGGCGGCTGCGCCAGTTGGTACCTGGACGCGCGCGGGTCCAACCACGCGCTGTGGCCCGGGTCGTCGTGGAGCTACCGGCGCCGCACCCGCGTCGTCGATCCCGCGGACTACGAGCTTCTCCGAGCCGCTCCGGAATCGGTCGCGTGACGGGGAGTCGACGATCGGCAGGAAATTGGCTGGACGGGATTCGGTTCCGGTTGATAGCGTGCGCCCGACCGTGACTTCACGCCAGGAGGTGAGACCCATGTACGCAACATCCATGTGGGTGCTCCCCCTCGTGTCCACGGTCGGGCGATTGACGTAGGTGTCGCCGGGAGCGCCTGAACAAGGCAATCCCGAAAGGCCACACCATGCATTTCATCTCCGAGACATCGTCGAACGGTGTCATCGAACGCAATTTCATTCTGGACGGGATCACCGGCGTGCTCTGGTCGCCCGCATCCGGAACCGTCGGCGCACCGCTGCTGCTGTCGGGGCATTCCGGCGGCATGCACAAGAAGGCGCCGGGGCTGGTCGCCAGCGCACTCCACAGCGTCACCACCTGCGGGTTCACCGTCGCCGCCATCGACGCCCCCGGCCACGGTGACCGGCCGCGGAACCTGCAGGATCAACGATGGGCCGAGGCGATCCATCAGGCGCGGGCGGCGGGCGAGCCCATCGCCCCGATCGTCATCGACTACAACATGTCGCTGGCGGAGCGTGCGGTGCCGGAATGGCAGGCGACCCTGGACGCCCTGCAGGCGCTGCCCGAGATCGGCGCCGACGCGCCGATCGGCTACGGCGGCATGACATTGGGTGTCGCGACCGGGCTGATGTTGACGCCGGTCGAACCCCGGATCGCGGCCCTGAGCCTCGGCGGGGTCTTCGTGAACGACGCCCTGATCGAGGCCGCAAGACAGATCACCGTCCCGGTCGAGTACCGGATTCCGTGGGACGACGAGGAGATCGACCGCGTGTCCGGGCTCGCGCTGTTCGACGCCTTCGCCTCGAAGGAGAAGACGCTGCACGCCCACCCGGGCCGGTACTTCCAGGTGCCCGAGCACGAGCGTGACAGTTCGGCCCGGTTCTTCGCCCGCCATCTGGGCCGGACCGCCGACACGCCTTCGGACTGACGCGAGGCGGTATCGGCGTCCGGCCCCGCGCCGGACGCCGATACCGGCACCGCGCCCCGGACCCGCGGACGTCCCCACATGCACGAATGCAGATCTTCGACTTTGACAATGATTTTCATTACCCTATAGACCTTGCGGCATGATTCGCATCGAACCCACACCCCGACGCCTCACGCTCGCCGCCTCGGTCGCCACGTGCGCGGCCCTGCTCGCCGGCTGCACGTCCACCGCCGACGGCGCCACCACCGAGACGTCGACGTCGTCGTCGGCCGGGTCGACCGAGCCGACGCAGGCCCGGTCCGCGACACCGCGGCTGGCACTGACCTACGACGGCGGCATCCTCGTCGTCGACGCCGAAACCCTCTCGGTGGTAGGCGAATCCGAGCTCGACGGGTTCAACCGCATCAGCCCGGCCGGCGACGACCGGCACGTGATCGTCTCCACCGAGGGCAGCTTCCGGGTCCTCGACACCGGCACGTGGTCGGAGGCGCACGGCGACCACGCGCACCACTACACCGCGGCCCCGGCGCTCACCGACATCACGTTCGACGCCGACAAGCCCGGCCACGTTGTCCGGCACGCGGGCCGCACCGTGCTGTTCGACGACGGCACCGGCCGCGTCGAGTCGTTCGACCCCACCGGGCTGGCCGACGGCATGCCGCAGGTCTCGACGTTCACCACCCCGCACGCGCATCACGGCGTCGCCGTCGAACTCGCCGACGGCGGCCTGATCACCACGGTCGGCGACGAGAAGACCCGCACCGGCATCGTCGTGCTGGACGCCGGCCGGGGCGAGGTGACCCGCAACGAGCGGTGCCCCGGCCTGCACGGCGAGGCCGTCGCCGCGAACGAGGCCGTGGTGTTCGGCTGCCAGGACGGCCTGCTGATCTACCGGGACGGCGCGATCACCAAGGTGACCAGCCCCGATCCGTACGGGCGGATCGGCAACCAGGCCGGGTCCGAGGAATCGACCGTGGTGCTCGGCGACTACAACAGCGATCCCGACGCGAAGCTGGAGCGTCCGCAGCGGGTGTCGCTCACCGACACCGTCACCGGTGAGCTGCGGCTCGTGGATATCGGCACCAGCTACACGTTCCGGTCGCTGGGCCGCGGAATGTTCGGTGAGGCCCTGATCCTCGGCACGGACGGCGCGCTGCACGTGCTCGACCCGGCGACCGGCGCGACGATCCGGACCGTGCCGGTGATCGACCCGTGGACCGAGCCCGAGGAGTGGCAGTCGCCGCGGCCCGCGCTGTTCGTGCAGGGCTTCACCGCGTACGTCACCGACCCTGCCACCAAGCGGATCCACGCCGTCGACATCGAGAACGGCCAGGTCACGACCAGTGCCGAGCTGCCGCACACCCCGGACGAGATCACCGGCGTGCGCGGCTGACTCGGTCGGAGGGTTGCGTGTATCCGCGAGTCGCGCTTAGAATCCTCGGTCATGCAGCGCATTCAGGTAGTAGTTCACCGCCGTAGCGGGGTCTGATTCGGACCGACCCCTCGCTGCGGGTCGTTGAGCTATCTACTTGTCGGTCCTTCCTTCACTTCAGGAAGACCCCCGAAAATGCGCACCTCCCAGGCTTTCGCCACCACCACCGCTTCGTTCTCCGACGATCCGTTCTCGCTCCGCTTCGGCCTCCCGCTGCCGCGCGACATGCGCGCCCAGGCACAGGGTCTGACCTGGGCCGAGTTCACCGAGCGCTTCGGCCCCACCGGCGGCCCCGTCCGCCTGGGCAGCTGGACGTCGGAGCACCTCGGCGCCGGTCGGCACACCTTCACCGCCACCCTCGGGCTCGGCGACACCATCTCGTCGGCGTCCGCGACGGCCACCGGCCCCATCGCGGCGCTGACGTCGATGCTCTACGACGCCGGTTTCCAGCTCGAGATCCTCTCGTTCCACCAGCAGCGCACGTCGGCGGGCACCGCGACGTTCCTCCTGTGCGAGCACGAGGGCGAGCGCCGCTGGGCGATGTCCATCGCCGACGACTGCAACTCGTCGGCGCGGGAAGCGATCATCGCCGGCGCCAACCTGCTGCACCGCTGAGAAAGTGATCATCCGGACCGATCCGGGGTGGGAGGCGGCTCCGAATACCGGGTGACCGCCTCCCCCTCGGAAAGGACCGCCATGCGCGCCACCAGGAAAGTCACCGCCGGATTGTTCGCCGCTGCCGCCGCGGCACTGCTCGTCAGTGCGCCCGCCGCGGCCCAGCCCACCGGATCGGCCGACCTGTGGCAGCCGCTCGCCCCGATCCCGTCGTTGGACGTCGCCCGCTACGCCGGCACCTGGTACCAGCTCGCGGCCGTGCCGCAGCCGTTCAACCTGGACTGTGCGCGCGACACCCGCGCCACCTACGGCGTGATCGACGCGTCCAACGTCAGCGTGAACAACACGTGCACCACATGGACCGGCGGGACCAACGGCATCGTGGGCAACGCCCGCGTCAACGACCCGGCCACCAACGCTCAACTGCACGTGAGCTTCCCGTCGGTGCCGTTCCAGAACTCGGCCGACGGCCCCACCAACTACGTCGTCACCTACATCGCCGACGACTACTCGTGGGCCCTGGTCGGCGACCCGATGCGCGTCTCCGGGTTCGTGCTCTCCCGCACCCCCGCCGTGAGCGCAGAGGGCTGGCAGCAGATCCGCAGCGTCGTCGAGTCCCGCGGCTACAACTCGTGCCTGCTGCTCACCTCGCCCACCACCGGCGGACGCTCCGACATCGCGCCGCTGTGCACCGTGTGATGCTCAACGATCGGTGACTGCCCCCGAACCGGCCTCGTCCTCGTCGGCCAGTTGATCGAGCACGGCCGACAGCCGACGGATCGAGGCGAGCGCGTCGGCCAGCTCGTCCCGTCCCATGGCCCGCGCCAGCCTGTCGGCGAACGCGGCGTGAGCGGGGCCGATCCCCGACACCGCCCGACGCCCCTCCGGCGTGGGCGTGACGAGCTTGGCACGGCGGTGCGCGGGGTTCGGCTGGTACTCGGCCAGACCCCGGGTGACCAGCAGATCGGCGATGCGCTGCACGCTCTGCCGGGTGATGCCCATCTGGCGGGCGATGTCGGCGACCGACAGCGGCTGCGTCAGGACGGCGCCGAGCACCTGCCACCACGCGGCGGTGAGACCCACCGGGCGGGCCAGCCCCTCCGCCACCTCGAGGAACTGGCCGTTGAGCCGGAACGAGCCGAGCGCGAGACCGCTCAGCAGATCCTGGTCGTCCCGTGCACTCATTCCGCCATCAGTTCGTAGAAGCCCGCGGGATCGCGGTCCCCGTAGAGCTTGAACCAGGACGCCAGCACACCCGGCGCGAACACGTCGAGCCGTTCGAGGATCTCGCGGGCGAAGTGGACCGGCGCGTTGGCCGCGCCCGTGATGAGGTCGCGATCGGTGACGGCCGGCTCGTCGCGGTACAGGTGCCCGCCCGCATACCCGACCGAGTTCAGGAACTCGGCCGCGTTGCTCGTGTGCGCGCGGTCGTCGAGCAGTCCGGCCATCGCCAGCCCACCCGTCGCACCGCAGATCGCGGCCACCGGCACCCCCGCGTCGAGGAAATCGCGAGCCTTCGCCGCGAACGGCGAGAACTGTTCGGTGTTCCAGATGTCGTTGCCCGCCAGGATGAGCATCGCGCTGTCCTGCGGCCTGACCACGTCCAGCGTGGTGTCCGGGACGACGCGCATTCCGCCCATCGTCACGATCGGGCTCGCGGTGGCGCCGACCGTGGCCACGGTGAATCGGCCCGGCTCCCGGTGCCACATCGGCTTGTTGATGTGATCGATCGCCAGACCGATCTCCCAATCGACGAAGGTGTCGTACACGGCGACATGCACTGTTTCAGTCATGACAGGAGGCTGTCACTTTGACAGCATTCTGTCAATACCCACCGGGCCGCACTCAACCGGTCGCGGCGTACTCCCGCGCCGCGGCGCCGGTGATGTTGGTGAGCATGCCCTTGAAGATGATCCCGTGGAACGGCAGGATCGAGTACCAGTAGAGCCGTCCCGCAAGACCTTTCGGGAAGAAGATGGCGCGCTGCTCGAGCCGGGAGCGGTGCGGGCCGTCCGGGTGCACTCGCCATTCCAGCCAGGCACCGCCCGGCGTCCGCATCTCCGCGCGCAACCGCAGCAGCGAGCCGCGGTCGATCTGCTCGACGCGCCAGAAGTCCAGGGGGTCACCGGTGTTCAGGCGGCGGGCGTCGCGTCGCCCGCGGGTGAGCCCGACCCCGCCGACGAGCCGGTCCAGCCAGCCGCGGATCACCCACGCGAGCGGGAACGAGTACCAGCCGTTCTCGCCGCCGATGCTCTCGAGCACCCGCCACAACGTGTCTGCGTCCGCGTCGCAGCCGGCGCCGCGCTCGTCGGTGTACACCGCCTCCCCCGCCCAGTTCGGGTCGGACGGAAGCGGATCCGACGGCGCACCCACCGGCGACGCGCTGGCCCAGTTGGTCTCCACCTCGCCGCTCCGTATACGGCGCAGCGCCAGCCGGACGGCCTGCCGGTACGGCGTCAGCCCCTCCTTCGGCGGCGGGATCACGTCGTCGATGTCGCGGTTCGCGGCGACGGCGTCGTTGTGGAGCGACTCGATGAGCGCCCGCCCCAGCGAACTCGGGATGGGCGTCACCAGCCCGATCCACAGTCCCGCCAGCCGCGGGGTGAGCACCGGCAGCACCAGGACGCGGCGACGCCGCAGCCCCGCCACGTCGGCGTACACCTTCATCATGTCGCCGTACGTCAGGACGTCGGGGCCACCGATGTCGAAGGTGCGACTGCCCGGCAGCGGGGCCTCGGCCGCCGCCACCAGGTAGTAGAGGACGTCGCGCACCGCGATCGGCTGGATCCGGTTGTTCACCCACCGGGGCGTGGTCATCACCGGCAGCCGATTCGTCAGGTGCCGGATCATCTCGAACGATGCCGATCCGGACCCGATGACGACCCCGGCCTGCAGCACCATGGTCGGGATCCCGGAGTCCACGAGGATGCGGCCGACCTGCGCGCGCGAGCGCATGTGCGGCGAGAGTTCGGTGCCCTCGGGGTGCAGTCCCCCGAGGTAGACGATGCGGCGGACGCCGCTCGCCTTCGCCGCGGCCGCCAGGTTGGACGCCCCGATCCGTTCGGTCTCCACGAACTCCGTCGACGTCCCCATCGAGTGGACGAGGAAGTACACGACGTCCATGTCGGCGGTGGCCGCCGTCAGCGAGTCCGGATCGCCCAGATCGCCGCGGACGATCTCGACCTGCTTCGCCCACGGCACGTCCCGCAGTTTCTCCGGGGACCGCACCAGCACCCGCACGTCGTACCCGGCCGCGAGCAGGCGCGGGGCGAGACGGCCACCGATGTACCCGGTGGCCCCGGTGACCAGCACCCGTGGTCGCTGCACCGTTCCACGGTAACCTCGATGTTCATGAGCGCGCTCGACGAACCGGTCCTCCTCGACACCGACGGGGTGTACGGCTACCTGCACCGCCCCGCAGGCGACGCGGTCGGCAAGCTGGTCCTCGCCCACGGTGCCGGCGGCGACTGCGAGGCAAAACTGTTGCAGGCCATGGCGGCCGGATTCGCGGAGCGCGGCCTGCTGGTGCTGCGCTACAACCTCCCGTTCCGGCAGCGGCAGCCGTCGGGCCCGCCCAACCGGGCGCGCGCGGCCGCCGACCGCGACGGCATCGTCGCGGCCGCCGACGCGATCCGCGCACTCGCCGACGGCCCGATGATCCTGGCCGGACACTCGTACGGCGGCCGCCAGTCCACGATGCTGGCCGCGGAACGCCCCGAGGTCGCGGACGGGCTTGTGCTGCTGTCGTATCCGCTGCACTCACCGGGCAAACCGGAGAAGCAGCGCACCGAACACCTGCCGCAACTGCGCACGCCGTCGCTGTTCGTGCACGGCGACCGGGACCCGTTCGGCACCCCCGACGAGGTGCGCGCCGCCCTGGAACTGATCCCCGCCGAGCACCCCCTGCTGTTGATCGAGGGCGGCCGGCACGGGCTCGACCCCGACCGCGCCGACGTGGTGGCACGGACCGTCACCGCCGCCACCGAACTGTTCGCGCTGCCCGCCGTGCGCTGACGCCGGAGCCGTTGTCCCACATCGTCTATCGGTACCCGATCCCCGACGAGCGGGAGGTCAGGGCATCAGCGCCGAGCTGCCCGCACTGACGTCGAGCGACGTGCCGGTGACGTACCGCGCCTGTTCCGAGACCAGGTACAGCACCGCGTGCGCGATGTCCTCCGGCGCCACCCACGGCACGCGCATCGGGGTGATACCGGCGTACCGGGACTCGACGGTCTCCCGCGTCGGATTCTCGACATCCGGGGCGAACAGCCCGTAGAAGGCCTCGTTGTGAACCATCGGGGTGTCGACCGAGCCCGGACAGACGGCGTTGACGGTGATCCCGTATCGGGCGAGTTCGAGCGCGAGCGTCTTCACGAGGCCGATCACGCCCCACTTCGCGGACACGTAGTGGGCGAGGTTCGGGATGCCGGCGCGCCCGCCCATCGACGACGTCGCGACGATGCGTCCGTAACCCCGTTCGATCATGTGCGGGGCCACCGCACGCAGCGTCTTGAACACGCCGGTGAGGTTGGTGTCGACGACGGCGTCCCACATGTCGTCCGTCAGGTCCCACGTCTTCGCGAACGCGCACACACCGGCGTTCGCGACGCAGATGTCGATCTTGCCGAACTCCGCGATCGCGGTCGCGACGGCCGCGTCCACCGCCGCGCGCTCGCGCACGTCCACGACTGCGGTTCGGCAGCGCACGCCGTGCTGCTCCACCAGCCGCCGCGTCTCGTCGAGGTCCGCGACGGCGGCCAGCGGGTACGGCACCGTCGCGACGTCGGCGCAGATGTCGATGCCGAAAACGTCCGCGCCCTCCGCGGCGAGCGCGAGAGCGTGCGCGCGGCCCTGGCCCCGCGCGGCGCCGGTCACGAATGCGGTCCGCCCTTCGAGTTGCCCCATATCTCCTCCAAGTCTCTACTGCCCCAGATCATTACCGATAGGACGCCCGTCCGGTCCAGAGTCTCTTCCACGGAGCGGGCAACGGGCCCTTTCCAGAGCGGGAACCGCGCCGTCCGCAAAGCACTGCCGCGACGTGACCGCGCTGGGTAGTCTGAAAAGCGACCAACTACCGGGAGGTCGAGGAATGCTCTACAGCGATATTCCGAGTCATGCCGAGGTTCGCCGGCTCGCCGGGGTGGAGGGCCACACCTGCATCTCGATCTACACGCCCACCGAGGACGACATCCAAGAGCCGGGCAAGAGTCGTATCGAGTTCACGAACCAGGTCAAGTCCGCGCTCGAGCAAGTCGAAGACCACAAGGAACGGGTGGCATTCGAGCAAGCATTCGACGACCTGATCGAGGACGAGGCTTTCTGGTGGTATCAGGCGCGGACGCTCGTCGTGCTCGCCACGACGGACAGGGTGCGGCGCTACCGACTGCCCAACCGACTCGGAGCGTGTGCCATCGTCAGCGACCGCTTCTACATCAAGCCGCTGCTGCGGACGGTGACCTTCCCGCAGACCGCGTTCGTACTGGCCCTCGCCGAGGGATCCGTCCGATTGATCGAGGTCACGGCCGATCAGCCGCCGGCAAAGATCGACGTGCCGGGTCTGCCCAAGGACGCTGCGAGCTACGCCGGCGTGCCATCACTCGGCAGGACGACCGGCGGCCGCGTGCACGGTCGGGGAGGATCCGCCGGGGGTGCCGGGAGCGGGCGGGCGGCGCCCGACCGCGCGCCGGGGCGGGTGCAGGGCGAAGAGGGACGAAAGCTGCGCGTGCGCGAGTACGCCCGCGCGATCGACCACGAACTGCGCAGCGTGCTGACGGGACGGGACACTCCCCTGATCCTGGCCGCCGCCGAACCGACGGCCTCGATCTACCGTTCGGTGAACAATTACCACCAGCTGCTCGACGAGGGCATTCAGGGCAATCCGGAAGAAATGAGCGACGAGCAGATCGCCCGGACCACTCGCACGGTCCTCGACGGTCACTACGCCCAGCAACTCGCGGACACCCGCAAACAGTTCGACGACCTGCGCTCGAAGGGCCGGGCCCAGGTCGAGATCTCCGACGTGGCCCGCTCCGCGACGTTCGGCCGAATCGAGACGCTGCTGGTCGACATCGAGGGCATCGTCCCCGGCACGATCGACCCGGACAGCGGAACCGTCGAACTGGCCGAGCTGAACGGCAACCACGAGTACGGCGTGGTGGACGAGATCGCCCGGCGGGCACTGCTCACGGGCGCGAAGGTCCTCGCCGTCCGCTCGGGCGACGTGCCCGACGAGGTACCTGCGGCCGCGATCCTGCGGTTCGCGCAGTGAGCGACGGAACCCACTGCACCGGAACCGATCCGCGGCATGGGGCTAGGACGCCCCCGATCCGAAGGAGCCACCCGAGCCCGTAGCGAGCGCGTCGGGTACGTACAGGGCGAACCCGATGGGCGGGATTCCGTACCCGTACTCGGCACCGGTGTGGGTCCACGTCCCGGGAAGGCGGCTTGTCCCGCGTCCTCGAAGATCGGGACGTTCGCGTCGAACGCCGCTTGCAGCGTGGCCAACGTCGGCGGCAGTGCCGCATCGGTTCCCCCACTGGATCGACACAAGGCGGCCCGGTTTCCGGTGCCACTACCGGGCTTGTCGCCTGCGGCCGCTGCACCGTTACCGGGCACCCCGTACCGAGCTCCGAGGGCGCCGCGTCACGCCCCCGCGTCGTCGCGTGCCGCGAGGAACTGGGACAGGGTCGCGACGATGAATGCGTCGGCCGCCGCCTTGTCCACTCCCAATTCGGCGAGCACGCCGGCGCCGTCCTCGAGTTCGAGCAGCGCGAGGAGCAGGTGCTCGGTGCCGATGTAGTTGTGCCCCAGCCGCAGTGCCTCCCGGAACGTGAGTTCGAGGGCCTTGCGCGCGCCGGCGTCGAAGGGGATGAGCTCGGGCAACTCGTCGACGCCCTCCGGCAGGACCGCGGTGGCTGCCTGCCGAACGGATTCGGGAGTAAAGCCCTGGGCGGCGAGCACTTTCACCGCGATCGCCTCGGGGTCCGCCAGCAGGCCGAGCACCAGGTGCTCCGGGGTGATCTGGTCGTTGCCCGCGGCCCGCGCCTCGTTCTGCGCCGCCATGACGACGTTGCGGGCGCGGGGGGTGTACCTGCTGAAGCCCTGACTGGCATCGAGGTCGGCGGGCTCCTCGGGGCCCTTCGGCACGAACCGCTTCTGTGCGGCCTGCTTGGTCACCCCCATGCTGCGGCCGATGTCGGTCCAGGACGCGCCCGAGCGTCGGGCCTGGTCCACGAAGTGGCCGATCAGGTGGTCGGCCACCTCGTCGAGGTGCTCGGCGGCGAGGACCGCGTCGGTCAGCTGTTCGAGTGCATCGGTGTGCACCTTCTTGATGGCTTCGATGAGATCGTCGAGCCGCACGGGGTTCGACATGCGCGTCGGATCAGTCATACGACAACCGTAGGTTGACGATCCGGGATCGTCAACCCCGGGTTGTCGATTCTTTCGGTACTCGGACCGGCGCCTCGGCACCTATCGTGAGGAGAGGATCGTCACCAGACGAAGGAGCCCGCTGTGCCCGACTACGGCCACACCATCCGATTCGGCTACTTTCTCGTCCCCGATGCCCACGCTCCGCGAGCGGCACTCGACACCGCCGCCGTGCTGGACGAAGCCGGCTTCGACCTCGTCGGCATCCAGGACCACCCCTATCAGAAGAGTTTCCTCGATGCGTGGACCCTGTTGTCCGCCATTGCCGCTCGCACCGAGAAGCTCGCAGTGTTCCCGGACGTCGCCAGCCTGCCGCTGCGCCCGCCCGCGGTGCTCGCGAAGGCCGCCGCGAGCCTCGATCTCCTCAGCGACGGCCGCGTCGAACTCGGACTCGGCGCCGGCGCCTTCTGGGACGCGATCGCGGCGATGGGCGGCGAGCGACGCTCGCCCGGGGAGTCGGTGCAGGCCCTCCGGGAGGCGGTATCGGTGATCCGTCTGATGTGGAGCGGCGAGCGATCGATCCGGTTCGACGGCGAGTTCCACTCCGTGAACGGCGTCCACCCCGGGCCCGTTCCCGCGCACCCGATCGGCATCTGGATCGGCGGCTACAAGCCGCGCATGCTCCGCCTGATCGGGGAGATGGGCGACGGCTGGCTGCCGTCGCTCGGCTACATCGACGCCGACGGGATCGCCTCGGCCAGTGCGGCGATCGACGACGCGGCCACCGCCGCGGGCCGCGACCCGTCGCGCATCCGACGCGTCCTCAACATCGGCGACGGAATCGACGTCCGGGACGTCGAGAACCTCCCCCGCGCACTGTCCTCGCTCGCGCTCGATCACGGCTTCGACACGTTCGTCCTCAGCGGGCCCACCGACGAGCCGTCCCTGCGGTACCTGGCGGGCGAGGTGTTCCCACGCGTGCGCGAACTGGTGGACCAGGGCCGTTCCGGAGCCCGCTGACGGACGGGTCAGTCCTCCGCCGTCACGAACCCCCGGTCCACCAGCCACTGCCGGGCCACGGCCGCCGGATCCTTGCCGTCGACGTCCACCTGACGATTGAGTTCGGTGATCGCCTCGTTGGTGAGCACCGCCGAGATCGGCGCCATCACCTCGGCCACCTCCGGGTACTGCTCGGCGAAGTCCGCCCGCATCGTCAGCGCCGGGTTGTACTTCGGGAAGAACTGCCGGTCGTCCTCGAGCACCACGAGGTCGAGGGCCGCGATTCGGCCGTCGGTGGTGAACACCTCGCCGAACTTGCACTGGCTGCCGTCGGCGGTGGCCTGATAGATGATGCCGGTCTGCAGGATGCGCTTCTCCGCGCGGGCGGGATCGAACCCGTACGCCGCCGCCATACCGGGGAAGCCGTCCTGACGGACGTTGAACTCGGTCTCGACGCACGTCGCCGCCGCGGCCGGATCGCGTTGCACCAGAGCGGCGTAGTCCGACAGCGTGCGCACGCCGGTCTGCTCCGCGGTGGCCCTACTGGTGGCCAGCGCGTAGGTGTTGTTCATCGGCGCCGGGTCGGTCCACACCATGCCGTTGCGCGCGAGGTCCTCGTCCCGGACGGCCTCGAACTGCGCCTGCGAATCCGGGATCGGCTGCTCGTGACCGAGGTAGTTGATCCACCCGGTGCCGGTGTACTCGTAGCTCACGTCGATCTGCCCGGCCAACTGCGCGTCACGGGTGCTGTTGGACCCCTGGATGTTCGTGAGGTCGCGGACATCGGCACCGGCGGCGGACAGCGCGAACTCGATCATGTAGCCGAGAATGATCTGCTCGGTGAAGTCCTTGGAGCCGACCGTGATCCGGGCACCGTCGAGCTCGGGCACCGGCTGGATGCTCGCCGGGCCGACCTTCAGCGGCAGGGCGCCACCGGATTCCAGGCCGCACGACGCGAGCAGGGTGGTCGCGAGCACCACCGCGGTACCGGCCAGGACGCGTCGAATCACCGTCATGTCAGCGCAGCCCCTTCGGCCCGAGGTACGTCTCGGCGAGGGCACCGAGCCAGTCGACCAGCAGCGCCAGCGCGACCGCGAGCACCGCACCGACGACGAGGGTCACGTTGTCGCGCAACTTGTATCCCGTGTCGATGAGGATGCCGAGGCCACCCGCGCTCACCAGGAAGCACAGCGTCGCCGTACCGACGGCGAGGACCAGCGACGTCCGCAGCCCGGCCAGGATGTACGGCACCGCCAACGGGAACTCCACCCGCCGCAGCACCGCGAGCGCCGACATCCCCTGTCCGCGTCCGGCGTCGACGAGGGCCGGGTCCACCTCCTGATAGCCGAGAATCGTGTTCCGCAGCACCGGCAGCAGCGAGTAGAACGCGATGGGCAGCACGCCGATCCAGAACCCCGTCGTCCGCGTCGCGAGGTAGAACAGCACCAGCAGGCCGATCGCCGGGGCGGACGCGCCGATGTTGGCGATTCCCACGAATACCGGTGCCAGCTTGGTGAATCCGGGGCGGGTCACGAGGGTACCGAGCGGCACCGCGAGCGCCAGCACGATCAGGACCACCACGACGGTGATGAGCACGTGCTGCCACGTGAGGGTCGCGATGTTGCCGATGCTGATGCTCGCCTGCTGGGTGGCAGTGAGATCGCGGGTGAAGGCCCACCCCAGCACGCCCCCCACCAGCAGGAGCACGAGCAGCGGCTGGACCAGGAGCCTGGCCCGTTCGGCGCGTTGCGCGGCAGCCGGTGTCTGCGTGGTCATTTCGACGAGTCCTCCGCCGCACCGGCAGTGCTGTTCTGGGCGTCGACATGATCGTCGGCGTGTTCCTCGCGCATCTCCTGCAGCGCCTGCACCAGGGTGTCGATCGTGATGAGCCCGACGAACTCGCCGCGCCGGCCGGTGACCGCCGCCGACGCGCTACTCTGCACCAGCAGCGCCTCGAGCGCGTCCTGCAGCGTCGACTGCACCGACACCAGCTCGCCCACCGGTTCGCCGATGTCCTGCAACGACGCCGCCGACGCGAGCTGCGCCGGCGACACCCACCGCAGCGGGCGGTCGCGGTGGTCCAGGATCAGCCCCCAGTGGGCGTCCTGTTGCGCGAGCGCCCGGCGCAGGTCGGCCACGGAGCCGTCCCGGTACGCGGTGGGACAGTCCGTCATCTCGACGTCCCGGACCCGGGTGAGCGTGAGCTGCTTGAGCGAGGCGTCCGCCCCCACGAACCCGGCGACCATGTCGTTGGCGGGATTCGCCAGGATCGCCTCGGGAGTGTCGTACTGCATGATGTGGGACTGACTGCCCAGCACGGCAATCCGATCGCCGAGCTTGACCGCCTCGTTGAAGTCGTGGGTGACGAACACGATGGTCTTGCCGAGCTCCGACTGCAGGCGCATCAGCTCGTCCTGCAACAGCCCGCGCGTGATCGGATCCACGGCCCCGAACGGCTCGTCCATCAGCAGCACCGGAGGGTCGGCCGCCAGGGCCCGGGCCACCCCGACACGTTGCTGCTGACCGCCGGAGAGCTGGCGCGGGAACCGGTCCCGATAGGTATCGGGATCGAGGCCCACCAGGTCGAGCATCTCGTCGGTGCGCTCGGCGATGCGCTTCCTCTCCCACCCGACCAGGCCCGGGACGGTGGCCACGTTCTTGGCCACCGTGAGATGCGGGAACAGCCCGGCCTGCTGGATCGAGTAGCCGATCCCCCGCCGCAGCCGGTCCGGATCGATCGAGTGGGTGTCGCGGCCGGCGATCGTGATGGTGCCCGACGTCGGCTCGATGAGCCGGTTGATCATCCGCATCGTGGTGGTCTTCCCGCAGCCCGACGGCCCCACGAACACGACGATCTCGCCGGCGGGAATGGTCATCGACACCCCGTCGACGGCGGCAACGCCCTGCCCGGGGTACTGCTTGACGACGTCGTCGAGCACGATCTCGACGCCCTTGCCGGTCTGTTCTTCGGCGGGTAGCAGTTCAGTCACGGATCCCCCTGGAGGTGGTGAGGCGCCCGACGAGGACCAACAGTCCGTCGAGAACGAGCGCGAGAATGACGATGAGCACGGTTCCGGTGAGCGCCTGCGGCACCGCGGTGGGGCTGCCGACGCGGGACAACCCGGAGAAGATCAGGTTTCCCAGGCCCGGGCCCTTGGCGTAGGCCGCGATCGCGAGGATGCCCATCAGCATCTGGGTGCTGACCCGGATGCCGGCCAGGATCGACGGCCAGGCCAGCGGCAGTTCGATCCGGCCCAGGACGCGCAACCGGTTCATCCCCACCCCGCGGGCCGCGTCGGTGATCGCGGGATCGACCGACGCGAGGCCGATGATCGTGTTGCGGATGATCGGCAGCAGCGCGTACAGCACCAGAGCCGTCACCGTGGGCGCGACGCCCAGCCCGAGAATCGGGATGAGCAGGCCCAACAGGGCGAACGACGGCAACGTCAGGATCGTGCTCGCCAAACCCGTCGCGACCGCCGACCCGATGGGACTGCGGTAGACGGCAATCCCGATCAGGACCGCGATGATCCCGGCGATGACCACCGACTGGACGACGGCACTGACGTGGAGGTACGAGTCCGTGAGCAGCTGCTGGCGCCGCTCGAACACGAAATCCCACAAGGTCTGGAAATCCAAACCGGGCACTCCCTTCTGCAACGCGGAAGGGCGGAAACGCCCACCCGGACAGTCCGAGCAGGCGTTTCCGTTTCGACGCCGCGCTGCGCTTGCCGTCCACATTGCCCCTATCGGGCGGGTTCTGCACGGCAATCGAGTCAGAGCGTCAGCGTTCGTGACCGAAGAGCAGTCCGCTCCGCGCGATCGGACGAACCGCGATCCGTACCAACGCCAGCGCACTGTCGTCCCCGGCCGACCGGTTCGAACCGATCCACCCGCAGCCGGCACAGCGGTGGATGATCACCCATTCGCCACCGTCACGCACGGTGATCGAGATGGGGTCCATCCGGCCCCGACACGACGACGCGCGGTCGCCGGGTACGGTCCGGTCCACGTGCCGACTGCACAGACAGTGCGGACAATGGTTGCGATGAGCGGTGCCGGGCGCGCGCATCGGCACGTCCAGCCCGCACCCGACGCACCGGAACGACGAGCCGCGCCGCGTCGGGCCGTCCCTGTGCACCGGCTTGCCGCGTTGCCGTCGTCCGGCTCCGATGTTCCTGCGTGCCATTCGAACTCCTCCCCGCGCTACAACTGGGCGAGGTGCTCGAGCGGGAACGGCGGCTGCGCCAAGGGTTTCACCGCGATCCGCACCAGCAGCAACTGGTTGTCGTCGCCGGCCACCGGGCTGGCCGACAACCGGTCGCAACCGGTGCAGCGATGGATCAGCATCCAGTCACCGTCGCGGAGCACGGCGATGGCGATCGGGTGGGTCCGCGAACCGCAGCGCTGCTCGGCGGTCGAGCCGTGCTTGCCCGCCAGGCAGTTCGGACAGTGCGTGCGCGGGCCCGCGTCCGGCGTCGCCCGAGACACGGCGAGTCCGCAGCGGATGCAGGTGAAGGTCGAGAGATGTGAAATTGGTGTGCCTCGATGGGACACGCGGATTCTCCTCCGTGAGATCGATTGAACGGCAGCGATTGCCGAGCATGTCGATCCCGCGAGAAGCTCACACCGGACGGAAGACCCGATGTCGTCGTCGGATCACCGGCCTGAGCAGTTCACGGGAGCGTGAAGGTACTCGGCGGTTGTCCGGGGCATAGTTCACCACTTTCACCAGCGCAGGGACCGGCCGTGTGCCGGATGTCGTGAACCCTAGGTTCCCGTCGGTGGTGCCGCAATCGAATTATCGCGCTGCGGATGCGGTGGCACCGAACTGCAAGTGCGCCAGCGCTACCCGTGCATCGCCGATAGTCGGCGGACACCTCCGGCGGCGGCGGAATCGCGCGGGGCCGGGTGTAGTTGCGGACCCGGCCGCCGTCGGGATCGACGAAGCGGGCGCCGACCACCACCACCGGGTACGCGGCGACGACGAACCGGTGGCGACACTCGAACGCGAATGGGCCGAGGTCGCCGAACTGTGGCGCACCAGCCTCGAGCAGCGGCGCACGGTCCAGCAGCACCTCATGGAGGCACTCGCCGGCAAGGCCGTCGACGTGGCACTGGCCCTGCTCAGCCCGGAGATCTACACGCAAATGGTCTTCGACAGCGACTGGTCGCCCGAACGGTACGAGCGATGGGTGCACGACACAGTGTCGGCCGCAGCCGGGATCTGATCGGAATTCCGAGGGGCGAGAGTTAGTCTCGGGCGATGACCACCCAGAAGTCCGATTCGATCCTGACCCGCGTATCACCGACCCAGTGGGCCGCACTCGCGCTCGCCGTCCTCGCGATCATCTTCGTCGCCCAGAATCGGCACGACGTATCGATCTCGCTGTTCTTCATCTCGGTGACGGCGCCGCTGTGGTTGACGCTGCTCGTCATCTTCGCGATCGGGTGGCTCGTGGGGATGCTCACCACGCGGCGGCGCAAGTCGTCGAAGGGCTGACCTCGGACTGCGATCGTCCCGACGCCCGGACAGCACCGTGCGAAGTCAGCGTCGACGGCTGAACCAACCCCGCTTGCGTTTGCTCCGGTCGGCATCGAACTTCAGGCGGAGGACGGTCCGGTCGGGGTCGAAGGCGCTCGGGGAGTGGTCGACGACGATCTCGGCGGCTTCGGTGGTGCCGATCGTGTCGCCGTCGTTGATGACGGGTCCTTGCTCGACAAGGTACGAGGCGATGCTCGTGAGGCGGTCGAAGGTGTCCTCGGCGGACTCGGGGGTCTCCGGGATTTCGACGTCCGGGAGGCCGAGCATGTCGAGACCCCGTGTGTGGCCGGTCATCACGCCGTCCGGGCGCTCACCGATGTTGATCGCGACCCATGCAAGCAACGACGGTTCGGGCAGCGTGTCCAGCATGAGATCGCGGAACAACGCCGGCAGGACGACGTGATCGGCACTGCCGAAGTACACAGCGCGAACGGTGTCGGTGAGCGCGATGATCGACGCAACGACGCGGGACAACAACACGGCGTCCGCGATCGCGTCCTCGTGTCCGTCCCCTCGGCCGAGGACAGTGACAATCGTGTGTGCCGAGTAGTCCGCCGGCGCGGGTACCTCGTTCGGCCACAGGCGGCTGTGCTCGACGATCTCGGCGACGTCGTCACCCGCCGGGGACGGGACCGTCAGCAACGCGATCATCTTGCCGTCCAGGTCGAGACACATCGGCGCATCACGGTCGGCGGACTCGTCCCCGCCGACGGCCAGCCCGGAGAAGTCGACGTCGGGCCAGTCCAGCTGCAGTTGCGCAGCCAGGGCTCCTTCGGTGACATCGGCGTCGAGTCGGTCCTGGAACAGCATCGCGAGCGTGGGCATGACTCCCCCTCAGGCTTGGTCGTGTAGCGCGATCGGTCACCTCGCCGGGTGCTTCCGGTGTCCGGTTCGCGCGTTACACCCTATCGGGCAACCGGACAGGGCCTAGGTTGGGCGCACCCCGTCCAGTACCAGCCGAACCAGGTACTCGACGAGGTCGTCCTCGCTCCACGACGGCCGCGTGAGGATCAGCATCGTGACGGCTCCGCGCAGGGTGTCGAGCACCGCACCGCCGTCCACGTCGGCGCGTACCTCTCCGGAATCGATTGCGCGACGGAACACCTCGACGTACCGGGCCCGTACCGGCTCGATGAACCGGCGTTCGGCGGCCTCCTGCAACGCCGGGTCGGCGACCATGTCTCCGATGAGTCCGGGCAGCCCCCGGCGGTACTGGGGCAGGGCGTGCAGCGCCACCATGTCCCGCACCATGGCGGTGAACGTCTCCGCGAAGGTCGCGTCGGCGGGAACCGCACGCGCCGAGAGCGGTTCGGCACGGAACAGCACCTCCTGCACCAGTGCCGCCTTGGAGCCCCACCACTGGTAGAGCAGCGGCCGCCCGACGCCGGCCCGCCGGGCCACCGCCGCGAGGGTGAGCGCCTCGTAGCCGTCGTCGATCAGCAACTCGGTGGCGGCGGCGAGCACTGCACGATGCCGCTCGCGGTCGCGGGGACGACCCCGCCCCACACCTGTCTCGCCCACTCGACACTCCTCCGCCGGATCTACTGACAAATAATCTTACGTCGTGTAAGGGTAATAGTCGGACACTTCACGTCCGGTCCGAACGAAGCGGAGCCCGAATGCCTTTGATCGACGTATCCCGGCCCAACCCGGCCGTCACGGTGCTCACCCTCAACCGCCCCGAGCGGCTCAACGCGCTCAGCTACGCCCTCGTCGAGGAACTGCACGCCGCGCTCACCGAGCTCGAGTACGACAACTCGTGCCGCGTCGTGATCCTCACCGGGGCGGGACGCGGCTTCAGCGCCGGCCTGGACCTCAAGGACTCGACGCACGTGGCGCCCACCGCAGCCGGACTCACCGGACCCGCGGCCGGGATGCGCACACAGGAGTACATCGCCTCGCTGGTCCCCCGTCTGCAACGGCTCCCGCAGACGGTGATCGCGGCGGTCAACGGGCCCGCCTTCGGTGGCGGTCTGGCTCTGGCCGCGGCGTGCGACCTGCGGATCGCCGGGGCGTCGGCGCGCTTCGGGGTGCAGTTCGTCAAGGTCGGAGTCTCCGGCTGCGACATCGGCATCAGCTACACGCTGCCACGGCTGATAGGCGCGGGACGTGCCACCGAACTGATCACCACGGCACGGGAGTTCGACGCCACGGAGGCCGAGCGCATCGGATTCGTCACGCGCATCGCGCCCGACGACGAACTGCTCGACGCGGCCCTCGAACTCGCGCGGACGCTCTGCAACCACAGCCCGTTCGCCCTGTCCATGACCAAGCAGGTCCTCGCCGCGAACTCGTCGGCGGGCAGCGTCGACGCGGCGATCGCACTCGAGAACCGCACCCAGATCCTGGCCGGCACCGGCGGCGAGTTCGCCGAGGCCGCAGCCGCATTCATCGAACGCAGACAACCCGCCTGGGTGGACACAGGAGACCGACCGTGAATCGCGACAAACTGACTCGCCTCTTCGACCTCACCGGCCGTACCGCCGTCGTCACCGGTGGCACCCGCGGCATCGGGCTCGCCCTCGCCGAGGCCTACGTGGCCGCGGGTGCGAACGTGGTGGTGGCCAGCCGCAAGGCGGAGGCGTGCGCGCGCGCCGAACAGCATCTGAAGGACATGGGCGGCAACGCACTCGGGGTGCCCACCCATCTCGGCGAACTGGACGACCTCTCGACGCTGGTCGATCGTTCGGTCGACACCTTCGGAGGGATCGACATCCTCGTCAACGCGGCCGCGAACCCGCTCACGCAGCCGCTGGGAGCGTTCACGCCCGACGCATGGACCAAGTCCTACGACGTCAACCTGCGCGGCCCGGTGTTCCTCACCCAGGCCGCACTGCCGCACCTCGAGGCCAGCCCGCACGCGGCCGTCCTCAACGTGATCTCGGTGGGCGCGTTCATGTTCTCACCGGGCGTCGCGATGTACGCGGGTGCCAAGAGCGCCCTGCTGTCGTTCACCCGGTCGATGGCGGCGGACTTCGCGCCCCGCGGGATCCGGGTCAATGCGCTCGCCCCCGGATCCGTCGACACCGACATGGTCCGCAACAATCCGCCCGAGGCCATCGAGGCGATGCGCACGATATCGCTGCAGAAGCGGATCGCCGATCCCGACGAGATGGTCGGTCCCGCACTGCTCCTCACGTCCGATGCCGGCAGCTACATCACCGGGCAGGTGATCATCGCGGACGGCGGAACCGTCGTGCACTGACCCGGAGTGTGACCCGTACCACTGAGCGAGAAGCGTCCTTCACATCCCCGCCCCGACGCGAGATGGTCTGCCTCGAACCGGACAGTCCGGTTCGAGGCAGACCTCGGAGGACGCATGGCACGGCTCGACGGCAAGATCGCGATCATCACGGGCGCAGCGCAGGGCATGGGCGCCGCGACGGCCCGCCTCTTCGTCGCGGAGGGCGCTCGTGTCGCGCTCGGCGACGTGCTCGAGGACAAGGGCCGCGCGCTGGCCGAGGAACTGGGCGACGCGGCGTTCTTCGCGCCCCTCGACGTGAGCAGCGAGGCGTCGTGGACCGCATTCGCCGACCAAACGGTCGAACGATTCGGCGGCCTGGACATTCTGGTCAACAACGCCGGGGTCATGCACTGGTCTTCGATCGAGGACATCGACGTCGCGAAGACCGAGCGCCTGCTGGACATCAACGTCCTCGGAAACCTGCTGGGCGCCAAGACCGTCGTGCCGACGATGAAGCGCGCCGGTCGCGGCGTGATCGTCAACATCTCGTCGGTGGACGGCCTGCGCGGCGTCAACGGGCTCGCCGCCTACACCGCCAGCAAGTGGGCGGTCCGCGGGCTCACGAAGGCGCTCGCCTACGAACTCGGCCCGGCCGGCATCCGGGTGTGCTCGGTGCACCCGGGCGGGGTGGACACCACGCTCGGCAATCCCGGCGGCCTCCGCGGCGACGACCTGCAGAGCAAGTACACCGGTGTGCCGCTGCAGCGCATCGGCGAATCCGAGGACATCGCGCGGGCCACCCTGTTCGTCGCGAGCGACGAGGCGTCGTACATCTCGGGCGCCGAACTGGCCGTCGACGGCGGCTGGTCGGCCGGCACCTACTACCCGGGTCTGCCGGGCACCCCGGCGGCGCTGCTCCCCTGACGTACCGGTGGCCGCCGCCCGCCCGGCGGCGGCCACAATGTACGCCGTGAGTTCCGAGATCGCCCCGCCCGTATCCACCCCGAGCACCACCCCGACCGGGCGCGTACGTCGGATCCACCCGGCCTGGCCCGCGGCCGCCGTCGCCTTCCTGGCGCTGGTGGGCGCCGCCGCATTCCGGGCGGCACCGTCGGTGCTCATCGACCCGCTGCACGACGACTTCGGCTGGTCCCGGGCGAGTATCTCGGCGGCCGTGTCGGTGAACCTGGTGCTGTACGGGCTGACGGCGCCGTTCGCGGCGGCGCTGATGGAACGGTTCGGCATCCGGAAGGTCGTGACCGCCGCGCTGGCGCTGATCGCGCTCGGCAGCGGCCTGACCGTGTTCATGACCACGACGTGGCAGCTGGTGCTGCTGTGGGGCGTGCTGGTGGGCCTCGGCACCGGATCGATGGCACTCGCCTTCGTGGCGACGGTGACCGACCGCTGGTTCGTCGCACGCCGCGGACTGGTCACCGGCATCCTCACCGCCGGTGGCGCGGCCGGGCAGCTGGTGTTCCTGCCCGTCCTCGCGACGCTGGCCGAGCGCTACGACTGGCAGACGGTGTCGGTGACGGTGTCGTTCGCCGCGCTGGCCGTCGTGCCACTGGTACTGCTGTTCCTGCGCAACCGTCCCGAGGACGTCGGCACCACGCCGTACGGCGCCCCCGCCGACTACGTGCGGCCCGCGACTCCGGACGCACCCGGCGGCGCGGTCGGCCGGGCGCTCGGCGTCCTCCGCTCGGCCGCGCGCACCCGCGTGTTCTGGCTGCTGGCAGGCACGTTCGCGATCTGCGGCGCCAGCACCAACGGACTGGTCGGCACTCATTTCGTCCCGGCCGCGCACGACCACGGCATGCCCGTGACGGCGGCCGCGAGCCTGCTCGCGGTGATCGGCATCTTCGACCTGGTCGGCACCATCGCGTCGGGCTGGTTCACCGACCGCTTCGACGCCCGCAAGCTCCTCGGCATCTACTATCTACTGCGCGGCATCTCACTGATGGTGCTGCCGCTGCTGTTCGCACAGACCGTGCACCCGCCGATGATCGCGTTCATCATCTTCTACGGCCTCGACTGGGTGGCCACCGTGCCGCCCACCGTCGCGCTGTGCCGCAAGCACTTCGGCGCCGACGGCCCCATCGTGTTCGGCTGGGTGCTGGCGTCGCACCAGATCGGCGCCGGACTGGTGGCGTTCCTGGCCGGACTGGTCCGCGACCGCTTCGGCGGCTACGACGCCGCCTTCTTCGTCGCCGGCGGGCTGTGCGCGATCGCGGCGGTGATGGCCCTCGCGATCGCGAAGTCACCGCGACGCTGACGACGCACCCGCGATGAGTTTCTTCTCCTCCGTCGGTCAGTATCGAGGGGTGCCCCGGGCACGATCGACGAAACGGGAGGTATGCGATGAACGAGACCACCGACGCGAGCATCCAGGCGATGATCGCCGCCGAACGCGGAGAGATGGCGGACCTGCTGGCCGCGCTCCCGGCGGACCTGTGGAATCGCCAGACGCTGTGTGAGGGCTGGCGGGTCCGCGAGGTGATTGCCCACACGACGATGCCGTACCGCTACTCGACGCCACGCATCGTCCTGGGAATCGTCATGGCGGGAGGCAACTTCAACCGCTTCTCCGACCGGGCGGCGCGACGCGACGCCGAGGCAGTCGCCTCCGACCGACTCGTCTCGTGTCTGCGGGAGAACGTCCACCACCCGTGGAAGCCCCCGGGCGGCGGGTTCGCCGGCGCGCTGTCCCACGACGTCATCCACGGCCTCGACATCACCGTCGGGCTCGGACTCGACCGGCAGGTGCCGCTCGAGCGGTTGCAACTGGTCCTCGACGGGGTGACGCCGAAGAACCTGAAGTACTTCGGCGTGGACCTCGACGGCGTCGAGCTGCGCGCCACCGACCTGGACTTCACGCTCGGCTCGGGCAGCCCCGTCACCGGATCTGCGCAGGACGTCCTGCTCGCCGTCAGCGGGCGCAAACTGCCGCCCGGTCATCTGCACGGTGTGCAGGCGCACCGATTCACGCGGAGCTGATCGACGCCGCTCGCTGGTGGCCGCCATCCCTTTCCGTGGCACTGTTCGGGTCAGGGCAGGAGCACGAACTTCCCACGCGCATGCGGTTTCCGGAGCGCCCGGTGCGCTTCGGCCGCGTCGACGAGAGCGAACCTGGTTCCGACGGCGACGTCGAGACCACCGTCGCCGGCCATGTCCACCAGCAGCGGGCGGGCTTCACGGCGAATCCTCGCGCTGTTCTCGTTTCCCCCGCCGATCGACAGGAAGCCGTCCTGCTCCGCCCGGCCGAACGCGACGATGGTGACGATCCGGTCCCGCGGGGCTCCCAACGCGAGCGACGCGTCGACAGCCTCGTCGCTACCGACCGTGTCGATCACCGCGTCCACCCCGTCGGGGGCGATCGCGCCGATCCTCTCGGGCAACCCCTCGCCGGGCAGCACCGGCAGCGCCCCCAGGGTGCGGAGGAAGTCGTGGTGCCTCTCCCATGCCACCCCGACTACCACCGCACCCCGTGCGACCGCCAACTGCACGGCCAACTCGCCGACCCCGCCGGCGGCGCCCTGGATGACGACGACATCGCCCTCCCCGACACCGGTCACCGTGAGTGCGTCGATGGCGGTTCCGCCCGCTACGAGCAGGCCCGCCGCCGACTCCCACGACAACGCGTCCGGTTTGGGCAGAACGTCTTCCGCCGGCAGCACCACCTGCTCGGCGTAGGCGCCTTCCCCGGCGTACGCGATCACCTCGTCGCCGACGCGAACCGCGTCGACGTCGTCACCGACCGCGATGACGACGCCGGCGCCTTCGACGCCCGGACGGACGGGCAGTCGCGCTGGGTCATGTCCGAAACTGCCGTTGTAGAGCTTGTAGTCGACCGGATTCACCCCGATCGCCCTCATCTGCACCACCACCTGCCCGGACTCGGGCGGCGGGATGTCCCGATCGACCACCTCGAGGACCTCCGGCCCTCCGTACGCGTTCGCGACCACGGTTTTCGCCATAACCGAAGAACCGTGGCCCCGCGACGCGTTATTCCCCTCGCCGCCTAACCGTTACGCCCCTTACCTGCGGAAACTAGTTGGATGCGGCGGCCGCGGCGGTGCGACGCTCGATGTTCTCGGCGACCTCCCGCTGCCAGGCCGCGACGGGCTTGGTGGTGTCCATCTCGAACTCGAAGCGGTTCACCATGTCCGGGGTGATGTCGGCGACGTCGACGTAGAACTGCTCGTACCAGCGACGCAACTGGTACACCGGCCCGTCCTCCTCGCACAGCAGTGGATTCTCGATCCGGGTCTTGTTCTTCCAGATCGCGACGTCCTGCTCGAAGCCGATCGTGATGTACGACGCCATGCTGGCGGCCAACTCCTGCGCCTCCTCGCCCCGGATCTCGTCGGTCTGCTTGACCTTGATGCCGTACATGAGCACGAACTTGTCCGGCGTGATCGGGTAGTGGCAGTTGATCAGGATCGAGTCGATGTCGAAGTCGGGGTAGCGGTACTTGAGTTCGTCGACCATGAAGGACGGCCCGTAGTACGCCGCCACGGAGTCGTTTCCGATCGGAGTGGTCTTCTCCGCCCCGGCCCGGCGCATGTCTTCCCGACCGACGCCCTCGTAGTACTGCGTGGCGACGTGGCCCTCGAAGATGTTCTTGAACTTGATGGGAAAGCCGTAGTGCACGTAGAAGAAGTGCGCCATGTCGACCACGTTGTCGATGATCTCGCGACAGTTGGTGTCGATGGTGATCGACTTCCACACCCAGTCGGTCCACTCCTCACCGGGCTGGCTCATGTCCGGGATCGTGACCTCCGGCGGCGGCGGGTTGCCCTCGGGGTCGTGCCAGACGAACACCAGTCCGTCCTTCTCCATCGTGGTCCACGCCCGGGTCCGGGCCAGCGGGGGCACGCGGCGGGCATACGGGATATCGGTGCACTTGCCCTTGCCGTTCCACCGCCAGTCGTGGAACGGGCACGCCACCGAATCGCCCTTGACCTCGCCCTGACTCAGGTCGCCACCCATGTGCCGGCAGTACGCGTCGAGCACCTGCAGCTCGCCCTGGCTGTCCGCGAAGACCACCAGTTTGGTGCCGAACGCGTGCACCGGGTGCGGCTTGCCGTCGTTGAGGTCCCGCGTGAGTCCGACGCAGTGCCAGCCCCGCGCGAATCGCGTCGGCGCCGCACCGGCGTCGATCATCCGAACTTCTTCGCTATCCGTCTCTATCGCCGTCATGTCCGCTCCCCGAATCCCTTTCGGTGAAATTGTTCGATCGTTCGATCAACCGCTCGGGCGATCGCGTGTCCTGGCTCACAATCCGACAGGTGTCCGGCGAGAGTGACACGGATCTCACTCAATGGGACCGAATCGGACCATTTGTCCTCGATTGGTGACCAAAGTCCATACGGATCCGGCGATTGAATGCCCGCTCCGACGACCGGCGGGGCATCGTGGAGGAAGCACTGGGTACGCGTTCCACGACCCGGAAGGATCCGCCGATGTCCGACACGCCTGCGGCGCAGTCACCCGATCCGACGGCCTCGAACGGTGCACCGCCGGTCATGTTCGTCCACGGCCTGTGGCTGGCGGCCTCGTCCTGGGATCCGTGGCGCGAGAAGTTCGGCGCGGCAGGGTTCTCGACCCTCGCCCCCACCTGGCCCGGCGAGGCACCGACCGTCACCGACACCCGCGCCCACGCCGACGACCAGGCCGGCATCGGGATCGACGAGGTCACCGCCCATTTCGCCGAGGCGATCGCGCCACTGGGACGCAAACCGATCGTCGTCGGGCACTCGTTCGGCGGCCTGATCGCCCAGAAACTCCTGGCCGCGGACGTCGCCGCCGCCGCGGTCGCGATCGATCCCGCACAGATGCAGGGCGTGAAGGCGCTCCCGTTCGCGCAGCTGCGCTCCTCGTTCCCCGTCCTCGGCAACCCCGTCAACGCCAAACGCAGCGTCACGCTCACCCCGGACGCCTTCGCCTACGGTTTCGGCAACGCGCTCGACCGGAGCGAATCGGACTCGCTGTACGACCACTGGGCCATCCCGTCCCCGGGCCGGCCGCTGTTCCAGGCCGCGTTCGCCAACTTCCTGCCGGGATCACCCGCCCACGTCGACACCAACGTGGAACGCGGACCGCTGCTGATCCTCGGCGGCGGACAGGACCACACGGTGCCCGAATCGGTCAGTCGCTCGGCGTACCACCGCTATCACCGGGCGCACACCGACAACGACTACCTCGTCTTCCCGGACCGCGGTCACTCGCTGACCGTCGACCACGGCTGGCCCGAGGTGGCCGACACCGTGATCGAGTGGTTGGCGACGAAGGGATTCGGCGCGGCGGTCAGCCACTAGATCCCCCGTCCTATCGGGATCTACCGTTCGATCTCCAGTTCGCCCATCCGTGACCAGTCGACTCCGGGAATCTCGGTGTTGATGATGCGCGGAGTCTCACGCAGAGCCGGGCGCATCGCGTCCAGTCCCTTCTCGAAGTGCGCGGAACCGACGTGGTCGGCGCCGGCCTGTCCGTCTCGGAACGCCTCGATCAGGATGTACTGCCCGGGACTGTCCACGCTGCGGGTCCATTCGAACCAGAGGTTTCCCGGTTCGGCCCTGGTCGCATCGGTGAATTCCTTGGTGATGACCATCCAGTCGTCCACGCGTTCGTCGAGGACCTCGAACTTCACCACGATAAAGATCACGACGGCTCCAATCTTCGTCAGTAGATATTGGACGGACGGACCATGCCTTCGGCGAGATCGCCGAAGCCCGGAGCCATGATGGCACCAGGATTACCGATGACCTCTTCCACGATGGCGGTCTCGGTCGTGATGAGTAGCGCTGCAATCGATGCCGCGCTTTCGAGGGCGGCACGGGTGACCTTGAACGGGTCGATCACACCGTCGTCGAACATGTCGCCGTACGCCCCTGTGAGCGCGTTGAACCCGTGCCCCAGCGGCAGGTCGGCGACCACCCTGACGACGTCATCGCCATCGAAACCCGCGTTGATCGCGATCCAGCGCAGCGGTTCGTCCAGGGCCCGCCGGACGACGTCGCACCCGATCGCCTCGTCCCCGGCAAGATCGACGTCTGTGAGCGCGCGATGCGACTGTGCCAGCGCGGTTCCGCCCCCGGACACTATCCCCGCCTCGACTGCAGCACGGGTGGCGGCCAGAGCGTCCTCGACACGGAGCATCCGCTCCTTGAGCTCCACGCTGGTGGCGCCTCCGACGCGGATCACGGCCACCCGCCCCGTGAGCCGGGCGATGCGCAGTTCGAGGCTGTCCCGATCGGCATCGATCTTGGCCCGCTCGAGCTGAGCCTCCAGCTGCCCGACTCGGGCATCGAGGAGACGCTGATCCCCGTGTCCGCCGACAATGGTCGTCTCGTCCTCGGTCACGGTGATCCGGTCACACGACCCGAGGCGTTCGAGTGTCACCTCCGACAGCTCGATGCCGGTGTCCTTGGCAATGACGTGCCCCCCGAGCGCCACCGCGAGGTCTTCCAGTTCGGCGACACGGCGGTGTCCGAACCCCGGTGCGCGGACGACCACCGACTGCATCGTCCTGTGCATGTTGCCGCCGACGAGGAGCTGCAGAGCCGGGCCGTCGACATCCTCGGCCAGCACGACCAGGGGCCGGTCGGCGCGCTTGGCCACCTCGATGCTCGGCATGATGTCCTGCACCTGGGTGATCTTCTTGTTGGTGAGCAGAATCAGCGGATGGTCGTGGACGGCTTCCATCCGCTCGGGGTCGGTGACCATGTAACCGGACGTGTAACCGTGATCGAATGCGATCCCGTCGACGATCTCGACCGACAGCCCGAGTGCTTCGCTCTCTTCGGTGGTGACGACCCCCGACTCGCCGACGTAGTCGACTGCCTGTGCGACAACATCTCCGATCGACTCGTCATCGCTCGCGGCGAGCGTCGCGATCCGCTGCAGGTCGTCCCGACCCCCCACCTGAGTCGCCTGATCACGGAGCGCCTCGACGACCACCGTCACGGCCCGTTCGATTCCCCGGCGCACACGCATGGGGTTGGCGCCGGCTTCGACCGAACGAAGCCCCTCGCGAACCATCGCCTGGGCCAGCACGGTCGCGGTGGTGGTGCCGTCGCCGACCACACCGTTGGTCTTCATCGCCACTTCCTTGACCAGCTGCGCGCCCATGTTGGTGAAGGGCTCACGGAGCTGGATCTCCCGTGCGATCGTCACGCCGTCGTTGGTGATCGTGGGCGGTCCGGTGAGCTTCTCGAGCACCGCGTTGCGACCCTTGGGGCCGAGGGTCACCTTCACCGCGTCGGCAAGGGCGTTGACGCCCTGCTCGAGCCGCGATCGCGCATCCGTGTTGTACCGCAGCTCCTTGGCCATGGCCGGCATTCCTTTCGTGGATTTCTGTTGCGGGAGAAGTGCATCTGCGGGAGAACGCGGCTGTCAGGGGACGAGAATCGCCCGGCCTCGCACTCTCCCGGCGTCGAGATCGTCGAGTGCTTGCTGAAAGTCCTCGAGGGGGTACTCGGTGGTATGCAAGGTGACCTTGCCCTGGGCCGCCAGGGTCATGAGCTCCTGCAGGTCGTTGTAGGTGCCGACGAGATTCCCGATGAAGTTGATCTCCGCGGAGATCACGTCGATCGTCGGGACGTCGATGTTCTCGCCGTAACCGACGACGTAGTAGTTGCCGGCGCGACGCAACACCGAGATCCCTTCGCGAGTGGCGCCACCCTCTCCGACGAAGTCGACGACGGCTTCGGCGCCCTGCCCGCCGGTCAGCTCCAGGACCTGCTGGACGTGGGTACCGTCGGCGACGATGCCGTGATCCGCACCGATCTCCACCGCGAGGTCGACGGCGGCGGGATTGCGATCGAGGACGACCACGGTCACTCCGGAGATCGCCTTGAGGACTTGGATGCCGATGTGGCCGAGCCCTCCCGCCCCGATCACCACGCACACATCTCCGGGTCTGGTCGCCGTCGCGACCTTCGCTACGGCGTGGTACGCCGTCAGGCCGGCGTCGGCGAGAGCGGCGACATCGGCCGGCTCGAGCGAGTCGTCGATCCGTACGACGCTGCGCGCCGTGGTTCGCAGGTATTCGGCATAGCCGCCGTTGAAGTCGATCCCGGGAAACTTGCTGTTCTCGCAGTGGACGTCGTCACCGGACCGGCAGGCACGGCACAGTCCACACGTGATGAGCGGGTGCAGGATCACCTTGTCGCCGACGGCGACATTGGTGACGGCGTCGCCCACGGCGTGTACCCAGCCCGCGTTCTCGTGGCCGATCGTGTACGGCAGTTCGACGCCGCTCTTCTTCTCCCACTGCCCCTCGAGAATGTGCAGATCGGTCCGGCACACGCCTGCACCACCGATTCGCACGATGACGTCGAGCGGGCCCTCGACCACAGGTTCCGGGATGTCGGTGAGCTGCAGCTTGGTGTGGTATCCGACGACCTGTACGGCCTTCATCGCAGGCTCCTGGTGGTTCTGAGATCGGTGATCCGGGGTGTGGTGCCGACGGAGTCGCCGTCGGCGTAACGGGTGGCGAGCAGACCGCGACAGAAGTGCGCATTGCCTTCCATCGAGATGCGAACGGATTTCGCGAACCTCAGGCGCAGAGGTACCGAATCGGGAGCGATGCGCTGCCCGTTGTCGTCGACGAACACCCGACTGGCAGGGCACACACTCAACCCGAGACGGACGCGGCGGCGCAGCAGTGCGGTCTTGGCCCTTCCTGCTGCAAGGTCACCGAGGGTGAGCTTGTGGATCTCGTTCACGCCCAGGGTCGTCCGCTTCAGGTGGGCTTCGACGCACCGTTCCATTGCGGCCGAATGAGCCTTGGACAGAAAGGTTCTGCGCAATTCGTGCAGACTCTCCTCCGCCTCGGAACCGAACGTTCCGATGTATCCCGCGTCGGCGGCCAGGCCGGCGTTGATCTTGTCGCTGTCGTGGTGGTCGTCCAGCAGCACTCGAACCTCACCGATGTCCTCGACGAGCCGCAGGGCGTCGAGCGCGTCCGACGCCATCAGGTAGGCGAAGTTCGGTGAGCAGAAGGCGGTGGGGAGCCTCAGATGGACGGTGACCCCGTCGTCGTCGAGCGTGATCGAACGGACGAAGCCCAGTTCGGTGATGGGTTCGTCCAGCTCCGGGTCGACGACCGTAGTGAGGGCCTCGATGACGTCGGTCTCCGCGCAGGCAACGGCGGCCGTCATGACGACACGGCCTCTCGGGCACCGGCAGCGACCTCGACACCTTCCTGTCCGGCAGGCTCGTCCAGTCGCAGGTGCGCGGGAACGTCCAGATCGTAGAGGGCTGCCGCGTTGAGTCCGAGGATCTTCCTCTTCTGGTCGACGGTGATCGGGGCGTACTCACCGAGCATGTCCTCGGGAATCTGGAAGTCGACGAACTTCTCGATCAGCCACTTGGGGGTCCAGATCGCGTAGTCGCTTCCGAAGAGGATCTTGTCCTCGCCGATCCAGTAGAGGAGTTCACCGATGATCTGGGCGAAGTACCGGGGCCTGCTGTGGATGAACGGCAAGGCGACCGCGAGCCCGCCGTAGACGTTCGATTCCTGAGTGGCGATCCAGCAGAAGTCCTCGAGCCGCGGCAGACCGACGTGCTCCACGACGAACCGCAGATCCAGGTAGTCGGTGGCGACCTTGTCGATGTCGGACACATCGAAGGCGTCGCGATCGAGCGGACGGATCGTCGGCCCCTTGTGGACGTGAATGTTCCTGATACCCAGCTCGATACATTCCTCCAGGTACCGCCTCGACCACGGATCGTCGAGCTTGTATCCGCGGGAGTCACCATGCCACTCCGCGGTGTAGAGCTTGACGCCCTGCAGGTTCATCCGGGCCGCGTCCCTGCGCAGTTGCTCGAGGCCGGCCTCCTCGTGTCGGGGGTCGTACGCATGGTTGTAGGTGAGCTTCCCCGGGTTCTTGCGCACCAGCGCGAGCGCCTCTTCGGTCTGTCCGAACCCGTTGTGGTAGAAGTCGTTCAGCAGGGTTGCCTGGAAGATCGCATGGTCGACGTATCCGTCCACGAAAATGTCGCGCTCGAACCTGTCGGCACCGTAGTAGGTGTAGGTGTCGTAGTCCCACAGGACTTCTTCGGGGCTGAGGTTCTTGTGGTAGTCGTAGAAGCAGTCGATGAACTGCTTGCCATGCACGTTCTTCTGGTTCGACTGGCGCGCGTCCCAGAGGTGTACGTGACCGTCGACGATGAAATACTTTTCACCATTCTTCTCATACATTCTGCAAGCTCCAATCGCTGGAATCTGTTGATGGACGCGATCATCGAGAGATAGTGACCTTCAAAGCGTCGTGGGCATCCGCATGAGCGAAGACTTCGTATGCTTCGACCATCTGGTCGAGGCCGAACGAGTGGGTACCGAACGCGCCGGCGTCGATCCGGCCGTGCTCCACCAGGTCCAGGAGAGTCGCGATTGTCGTGCCGTTGACCAAGCCGGTGGTGATCGTGATGTTGTTGATCCAGAGTTCCTCGAGTCGCAGGCTCACGGGCTTTCCGTGCACACCCACATTGGCGATGTGCCCCCCGGGTCGGACCAGCGTGGTGCACAGCTCGAAGGTCTCCGGGATGCCGACCGCCTCGATCGCTACGTGTGCGCCTTGACCACCGGTGAGTTCCAGGATGCGTTCGCGCACATCATCTCGGCCGCTGTTGAGCGTCTCGTCTGCACCGAAGTCGAGCGAGCGTTTGAGTCTCGCGTCGGAGAGGTCCACGGCAACCACCGTCGCGGCGCCGTACAGTTCGGCGGTGCTGACCGCGGACAATCCGACGGGTCCGGCGCCGACCACGACGACGGTGTCGCCGGGCCGGACGTGAGCGTTCTGCACTCCGATCTCGAATCCTGTGGGGAGAATGTCGGCCAGGAAGATCGCCTGCTCATTGCTCACGGCGTCAGGCAGCACGTGCACGCTGGTCTCGGCGTAGGGCACGCGGACGTACTCGGCCTGCGTTCCATCGATCAGATGCCCGAAGATCCAGCCGATCCCGCCGACCGACGCGCAGTGCGAGGGCATCGCGGCCTTGCAGGGTGCGCACTTGCCGCACGAGGTGATGGCCGGCACGAGCACTCGGTCGCCGACCGCGAGCGAGGTGACTGCCGATCCGACCTCGGTGATCGTGCCGACCGCCTCGTGGCCGAGGACCCGACCGGGTGTGACGGCCGGGACGTCACCCTCCAGGATGTGCAGGTCTGTTCCACAGATCGTGGTCGCATCCACGCGGACCACCACATCGGTGGGTTCGATCAACTGCGCATCGGGAACGTCGGTCCACGACTTCGATTGCGGGCCTTGGAATACAAGCGCTTTCACGACGACCTCCTTCGGTGGGAGAGATGACCGAGCAATGTCACTGACGTTCCGCGAGATCGAAGCCGATGTGCTCGGCGGCATCCTCGGGGCTGGCGAACAGCAATGTCTTGTCATCGAGGTGGACCATGCGCCCGTAGTGGGTGGAGCTGATCTCCTCGAAGATGGAGCCGTCGAATTCTTCGCCCAACGCCTCGGTGAGTTCGGCGTAGTCGAAATCGAGAAGACGGTGGCCGTCGACGCGAATCATCGACGGGTACTCGGTCAGCTCCACCCCCTCTTTCGCGCCCATTACTTCCGCGACGACGCGACCGATGGGGGTGTTCATCAGGGTGACGCCACACATGTTGGAGAACTCGGTGGACGATCCGAATTGCATGCTCACTTGTCCAACTCCTTCGGGATGTCGAGCCCGAGATCTTCGAGCAGAGACCGGAATTTCACGGTGGCAGCGTCGAGACTCGACGCAAAGGTCACCGCCTTGTCGGCCGGCTGCGACCAGATCGGCTGCAGCGCGCGGGCCGCCTCGAGACACCGGGGCACCCACGTGGCCAGCCACGTGCCGAACAGGTCCTTGTTCGACTCCCCGTACTCGGGATCCCTGGTCAACAACCGGTAGAGGTTACGGGTGTAGGTGAGATCGCGGTCGTAGTCGTGTTCGCCGGTGCCCACGATGGTCGGCGTGATGTAGTCGCCGTTGCCGGCGGCGATCTGCATGACGAGTTCGCTGCGGAACAACGAGCCCACCAACTGCTCGAAGACGATGTTGGAGCCGAAGAGCAGTTCACACCAGTCGGGCACCGCGGTCAGTCGCTCGACGACCTCTCGGGTGGGCTGCCACTCGGGGGCGGACTGCCACACCTCCTTGTGCACCGCGCCGTCGAAGTTCTCCGTAGCCTCGGACAGATCCAGGTTGAACAGCGCCAGGTCCTGCGCGAATCGCATCTTGTGGGCGGCGTTCACCGCGACGGCGGTGTTGATCATGTTGGTCGGGCACGACCGTTGGATCGACGTGAACACATGCAGCGCAAGACCGTTCTCGGCGTGCATCCACGCCCCCAGGTTGCGGGCGATGAACGTCAGCCACGGCGTGTTCCAGGCGTCGTAGACACGAGCTCGTTTGGCGTTGGACAGACAGAGCTCGACCTGGTGTACGACTTTGGAGTTGTTTCGATAGATCGTCTGGTCCCACTCCTCGTTCGGGTCGAGGAACGCGTGCCAGTCCGACGACTTCGCAGCCGTCCACTCCTTCGGGTATCCGCCGGGTCCGTCGCCGAAGCCGTATATCCACCCCTGCGACAGGTGACGTTCGGGGTCGGGCTGCACGTCGACGGTCACGTCCTCGTACATCGTCGATCGCAACTTGGCCGGCGTGTAGTAGCTGAACCTGCGGCTTCTGGAGCTGGGAAACTCGAGCGCGCCGGCCTCGGAGTCGGTGAACTCGATCTTGGGAAAGCTGCGCTGCTTGGACCCGGTAGTTGTCGTCATCTCATTTCTCAGTTCTGGTCGGTGAAGCGAGGAAGGTGATACCCAACGGCTGCTACTCGAAGGCCGGGCTGGTGAACTTGTCGTAGAAGACCTGATCCCTCGGCGTGCTGTCGGCCTCGAGCAGTTCGAGCGCGGCATCCACCATCGGTGGCGGTCCGCACAGATAGACCTCGGACTTACGGATCTCCGGTTCGCGGCGGCTCACGACGTCGGTGACGTTGCCCTCCTCGCAGGTGATCGGACCGAACGGCGGCGGGTCCATCGACTCCGAGAAGCAGGCGACGAAGGTGAAGTCCGTCAGGCCCTTCCCGAGCTCGAGGATTTCGTCGACGTAGAACAGGTCCTGCGCGGTGCGGGCGCCGTAGTAGAAGTGCACCTGCCGCGTGTTGCCCGTTTCGCTCATGTGCCGGAGCAGCGAGAGGATCGGCGCCATCCCCGCTCCGCCCCCGATGAAGACCACCGGGAGGACGTGCCCCTGTTTGAGCGTGAACGACCCGTAGGGGCCGGTGAGGGAGATCTCGTCGCCCACCGAGATCCCGTCCTCGAGTAGGCTGGAGAATCTTCCACCCGGATACTTCTTGATGAGGAACTCGACCTGCCCGGGCGTCGATTGTGTCGTCGCCATGGAGAAGGACCGGTGCTCCTCGGTGCCTGGAATCTGCAGGTCCGAATACTGGCCCGGTTTGAACTCGTACGCCCCGACCACCTGGAGCCGCAGCGAGACGATGTCCTTCGTCATCGATTCGATCGCGGCGACCCGGGTGCGCACATCCTGGATGGCGATACCGCCGAGGAGTTCGTCCTCGTCGAAATTCAGTAGCTCGATGGTGCAGTCGCTGAAAACGTGTGAGCGGCAGAGCAGTACGTAGCCCTCGTCGGCCTCCGCGTCGTTGCACGCGAAGGTCGAGTAGTCCTCCATCTGGATCTCGCCGTCGAGGACGTAGGACTTGCATGCCGAGCACCGCCCCTCGCGACAGCCGTGCATCAGGTGAATACCCTGCCGGAACGCGGCATCGAGCACGGTCTCCTCTTCGTCGACTTCCATCTCGATGTCGACGGGCTCGAAATTGATTCGGTGCGTGTCGGCCACGGGTGGTCTCCTGGGCTCGGGAATGAGGTTGAGGCCGCATGTGGCGCCGCGTGGACGCGGCGCCACCGACGGGCCCGGTGTCAGGCCGGCACTCCGCCGGCGCGGTACGCGGCGACGTGGGCATCGCGTTCGCTGTCGGACATTTCGTTCAAGAGCACATTCGGGCTCTGGAACGTATTGCCGCGTACGTCGTCGAGAGTCCACAGCTTCTTCGGGTCGTCCAAGTCGAGGTGCGGCTGGCCGACGAGCGTCCTGCCGTCGTCACGCACGTACCCGAGGTCGTGCACGATGTCGGCGAGATCCTTGCCGTGGTGCAAGGTTTCCCATTCGCGGAATCCCGTGAGCCGCCCCATGTTCGGGGTCGGCCTGCCCTGGTACTCGCTGCGGAACGCGACCGCGTCGGTCCAGTAGCACGTCTCCGAGCAATACGTCCGCCACTGGTCGTCGACCTTCTCCACGACCATGTCCTCGCGGATGAGGGCGGGCACCATGCAGGTCCAGCAGCGGTGCGGGTACTGGTACCCGACCTCCTCGAAAGCGATCGGCTTGTTCCGGCCCGGGTAGGCGAGACGGTTGTATTCCTCCCACCACTTGCCGTACTTCGAGTACCAGCCCGGGTACTTGTGCTCGAACCACTCGAAGTCCTTGTCCGTCATCGCGTCGATCCGCCAGTAGTTGACGGGCCAACCCGTGGCGAAGAACCGGGCCACCTCGTGGACGTAGCCCTTCTCGACGATGCGGTTCCACGCCTCTTCGACCAGATCGTGCGGGATGGTCAGGCCGTACTTCTCGAGCGGGATGAGGTAACTGCGGTAGTAGTCGTCGTAGATCCACCGTCGCCACATCTCGGCATAGCTCTCGCGGTCCTTGCGGCGGTCCTTGGTGCCGTATTCGATGAAGGTGCCGATCGCTGCATCGACCACGCAGTGGTTGTTCCACCACGCGTACCGCAGGTCCCGCTCGAGGAGGGGACGGTTCCGTTCGTCGGCGAGCGCCATCAACAGAATCGAGTAGCCGTTCGAGATGTGCCGCGATTCGTCGGACTGCACCGAGTGGAAGACGGTGGGCAGCAAGTAGTCTCCGTTGGCCGCGGCCTCGTCGGGCATGGCCACGAACAGTGTGTTGGTGAACGCGGTCTCGGCCACCACCGTCAGGTAGATGTTCGCCGCGGTGATCGCGTCACCGGTGATGAACCCTTCACCGAACTGTCTGCCGATGGTGCCGGCGTAGTTGTTCGCGAACGCCTTCTCCGTCATGTCGAAGCCGGCAGGGTCGATGTAGTTGTTCATATACAGCTTCTTGAGGTTCATCTGGATAGTCGAGTGACGAACCTCGTCGATCATCTGAACGGCAAGTCCGTTGTGGATCTCCGGGTTGGGCACGGCGTCGATGGCCATCGGCATGGCCCGCGCCGCCGAGATTTCCGGGAAGGGAATGATCGACAGGAACAACTTCTGCCATTCCAGCCACCGCTGCTGCACCTGCCGGAACATGTTGCCGCGGATCGCGCCGTCCATGGCGCCGTAGACCCGATTGTCCTTTTCCTCCTCCATTGGGAAGTAGGACCGCATGATCTGCTTGAGAGGGTCCTTCTTCGGGGCCTTCTCGAACGTGTAGTCGGTGCCGAACCGGGTGGCCGGGGTCGCGAAAGTCGGCTCCCACGAGAGCTCGGTGATCTTTGCGTGGGCCTTAGTCAGGCTCTGCCTGCTCACTGTGCGCCTCCTGAACGGGGTGCCGGCCGGATGCCGGCTAGGGGGGACGTTGTGCGTCCGATTCAACGCTGTGATACACGGCATATCTGTCTCAGTGTGAGACGAAACTCACATTCACTAGGGCGCCTGCTGCATACACTTGCCCCGCGCGATGACCTCTGGCCCGCCCGAACAGCCGACACGGGAGATCAACGATGGGTTCGCAGACGCCGAACAGCCCACATCCGCATGGGGCATCTACCGGCGATACCCCCCAGGCTCATTTACCGACTGCGGCCGCCGGCTCTCCCGGTCGCCGGCTCGACCATTGGCTCCGCATGTCCTGGTCGCGGTCACGGGTCGTGCTGGGTGACGTCGACCGTCCCGCCGCGGAATACGTCGAGCGACCGCCGGTCGACACCGTTCTCACCCGCGCCGCCCGACCGGTGCTGGCCGCCCTGGCCGCCGAGATCGAGAACGAGCCGGTCTCGCTGATCCTGACCGATGCCACGGGCGTCGTCCTCTGGCGCCGCAGCGGAGACCGCGGATTGCTGACGACACTCGACCGAGTGGACCTCGCTCCCGGATTCCGCTACGCGGAAACACAAGTCGGGACAAATGGGATAGGAACGGCACTGGAGGTCGGGGTGCCCGTTCTGGTCGACGGGAGCCAACACTTCAGCGGGCAGTTGCGTTCGTTCAGCTGTGCCGGGGCGCCGGTGACGCATCCCATCACCGGCGCGATCCTGGGGGTCGTGGACCTGACCACCAGGGCACAGCATTCGAACTCGCTGCTGCTGTCCTTCGCCAAACTGGCCGCCGCCCGCATCAGCGAACGCATCCTCGAGGATGCCCACGAACTGGACCGGGCGGTGTTGAACGACTATCGCGCTGCATGCCAGCATTCGGGACGACCGGTCATAGCCATCGGCGAGGAAGTGCTGATGATCAATGCGTTGACACAGCAACAATTCGACGCGGGTGACCAGATGGCCATCATCGAACACGCCCGGGACGCACGCGGGGTGGCCAAGCCGTTCTCGACCCTCACCGACCTACCGAGTGGCACCACCGCGCGGCTGAGCTACGAGCCGACCTTCGCCGGCGACAAACTGGCCGGGGGCATCGTCCGGATCAAGGCGCAGGTTTCCGCCACGACCCGTTCCCCGCTGGGCGCCGGGCGTGCACCTGCGCTGCGTACGATCGCCGGAAGCAGCGCTGTGTGGCGGCACACCGCCCAGGGTGTGATCGATGCATGCAAGCGGCGGGAATGGCTCGTCCTCGACGGAGAGCCGGGGGTCGGGAAGGCCGCGTTGATCCGGGCGGTGCACCAAAATGTCTGGGCAGGGCACAGACTCGCGCTGCTCGACGCCGCCGAGCTCGACAGCAACGAACTACTCGACCGAGCAGCATCGGAGTTCGACAGCGGATCGGATCTGGCAATACTTCACGCCGACGTCTTGCATGAGCCCGAACTCGTCGAGCTCACGCACGTGCTGCAGGCGGCGCCCCCAGGGCCGCTCGCCCGTGATCCGTGGGTGAGCCTGACCCGACATCCGCAGGCGGTCGACACTTCCTCTCTGCTCCGGCTGTTTCCGAAGTCGATCAGCGTGCCGCCCTTGCGGTATCACCTCGAGGACATCCCTGATCTCGTGCGGGTACTCCTCGACGCGGCCGGGGCCACCGACCTCGTTCTGGCGCCCGCCGCCTTGAACCAGCTCATGCGCCTGGCATGGCGCGGAAATGTGACTCAGTTGCGCGACGTCCTCGAGGAGGTCCATAGGCACCGCCGCTCGGGTGTCATCGAACCGGAGGCGTTACCCGCCGAGTGCCGGGCGACGACCCGCCACAACCTGACCAGGATGCAGGCCCTCGAGCGCGATGCGATCGTCGATGCAATCGCCCTGCACGCCGGTGACAAGACTGCCGCAGCGGCGGCGCTGGGAATGTCTCGCGCAACGATCTGCCGCAAGATCCGCGAGTTCGGGATCGTGTAGCTCTGGCGAGATGGACAGAGTCCGATCGGTATTCGGTCCGATGCCCGACCGGTTGTCTCGTTGATCCCGTCAGTACCGTCGACGGTCGACCTCGGCTGGATATGGCCCCGTTCCGACGACTACGGTCTCCATCGACGGCGATGGGTTGCCGGCGTCGGGACGCTCGGACAGCCACCGCTCGAAGGCCCCGCCTACCGGCAGCGCCTGTCGAAGTGGACGTGCAAACGAACGAAGGCTGGTCGCAGAGCAATGACAGATCTCGGCGTGCAGGACCGCCGCACCGCAATCGACGTGACTGCCCGCGCGCTGACCGAGGTCGGTGCGCCGTGGGTCGTCAACATCGTGGCGTCGATGATCATGGGTGTCGCGGTGGGCGCTCCCGGCTGGGGGGCATTCGTCGCGGTGTGCGCCGGCGTCGTCCCGATGGGCGTCATCCTGGCCGGGATGCGGCGGGCGCGGATCGGCGATCACCACGTCACCCGGATCGACGAGCGACATCTGCTGATGGTCGTGCTTCTCGTTGTCGTGTTGGGCGGGTTGGTCGTCCAGATCGTGGCGCACGCGCCGATCGAGATGATCGCGTTCATGTCGGCGGGCCTGGTGGCGCTGCTGGTCGCGGCCGTGATCACCAGCCTCTTCCACTGGAAGGTCAGTGTCCACACCGGTGTGTCGGCAGGCGTGACAGTCGTTCTGGCGCTCGCCGTGTCGCCGTGGTGGCTGCTGACGCTGGTCCTCACACCGTTGATCGGCTGGTCCCGGGTTCACCTCGGAGACCACACGCGCGGGCAGGTCGTCGTCGGCGCGCTCGCCGGAGCGCTCGCCGCCGGCCTGACCTACGCGTCCATCGCCTAGGACGGCTCGTCGGCGCGACCCTCGATCAGGCCGGCAGGTTCTCCGTGGCCCAGGCCGTGATCTCCCGCAGCGCCGGGAGAAGCGCCTGGCCGGACGGCGTCAGACTGTAACTGACAGCGATCGGCGGACCGTCGTCGACCACCCGCTGGACCAGTCCGGCCTTGCCCAGAACGCCGAGCCGCTCGGAGAGCACCGAGTCGCTGATGCCCGCGACCGCGCGGCGCAACTCGGAGAATCCGGCCGGGCCGGACAGGAGGGTCGCGAGAATGACGCCGTTCCAACGCTTCCCGAGAAACTCGAAGGCGCGTGCGAGGGCCGCGTCGCACGCCCTCGGTTCGTGTTCCTCGATCGCCATGCCCCGATCCTAGCAACCAGTGCTACTTTCGACATAGCCACTAGTAATTTAGAAGTCGCAAGGAAGAAGGAAGCATCATGACCGAACTTGCCGAGGGCGTGACCCACACGCTCGGCACCCTCGACGAGGCCGGCCGCGCCGCGCTGTTCACCGAGGCGCGCACCGCGAACACGTTCGCCCCCACCCCCGTCAGCGACGCCGAGCTCGCCGAAATCTGGGAGCTCGCGAAGTGGGCGCCGACGGCAGCCAACACCCAGCCGCTGCGGGTGCTCTTCGTCCGCACCGACGAGGGTCGCGCGCGGCTCGCCCAGCACATGGCCGACGGCAACAAGGCGAAGGTGCAGGCAGCGCCCGCGGTGGCCGTACTCGCGGTGGACACCCGCTTCCACCATCACATTCCGACGGTGTTCCCGATCCGCCCCGAAATGGCCGACTTCTACGAGGCCAACGAGGAGGTGCGCTCCGGCACCGGGTCGTTCAACTCGGCACTGCAGGCGGGCTACTTCATCCTCGCGGTCCGCGCGCTGGGCCTGGCGGCCGGGCCGATGGCCGGCTTCGACGCCGCCGGGATCGACGGCGAGTTCTTCGCGGACGGGCCGTGGAAGTCGATCCTCGTCGTCAACATCGGGCACCCCGGCGAGAACCCGTGGTTCGACCGTCTCCCCCGGCTCGACCCGGCGGAGACCCTGCACTGGGCCTGAGACGTCGTCAGCTCCCCGTCGCCGCGATCTCGGTGAGCAGGGTGGACGCTCGGTCGATGGCATCGTCGGCCGAGCGTCCCTCGCCCTGCACCGCACCCACCACGAGGCGGCCGGGCGCACCGACGGTCGCGGCGAAGAGAAAGACCCCACCTGCCTCGTCCGTGGTGCCGGTCTTGAGGCCCACCACGCCCTGCCGGCCGAGCAGCCAGTTCGTGTTCCGCACGACCCCGACACCGGAGATCACCGCGTCGGGCCGTGCCACGATCTCGGCGATCACGGGGTGTCGCATCGCGGCCGCGGCGAGCAGCGTCAGATCGTGCGCGGTGCTGGTCGTCGAAGGCGAGAACCCGCTCGCGTCGGATCCGACCGTGGTGGCGGTCATGCCGAGTGAGCGGACCAGATCGGTCGCCGCCGTCCGGTAGTCGGCGAGCGAACCGAACGCCCACGTGGCGAGGGTGTCCGCCAGGTTGTTGGCCGACGGCAGCAGCATGCCCTCGAGGATCTCCCGTTGGGTCAGCTCTTGTCCCTGCCCGACCACCACCACGGAACCCTCGCGGGCGGCGTAGCTGCGGTACAGCTCGGCGTCGGCCTCCGTCATCGTCAGGACGGGGCCGTCCTGACCCGGCGCCAGCGGTTCCTTCCCCAACACCGTCAACGCGGTGATGATCTTCGCGGTGCTCGCGGTCGGTTGTGGGCGCTGCTTCGGATTCGCGACCCGGACCTGACCGTTCTCGTCGTCGGCGAGCACGTACGCGGTGGACGCCCCGTGTCGGTACAGGCTGACCGGGCCACCGGATCCCGGGGCCGCCATCAGATCCACGAACCAGAGTGCGGCGACGACGAGCAGGATCACGATGGCGATCGGGAGGACGAGCCCCCTTCGAAGGTTGTGCATGCCGTCCACCGTCGCGGCGGTGTATTCGGATCCTGCCGGGGTTGTGTCACCGTTCTGCTACAACGTGTGGCGCTCATTGTGGCGTCCGGTCCCGCCCGGAGGATGGGGTCCATGAGTTCGGTGCTGCTGATCGAGGACGACGACAACCTGCGTGACGCATTCGGTCTCGCGCTCGGTCGTTACGGGCACACGGTGACGCCGGCCGCCTCCGGATCGACCGGGATCGCCGCGCTGGGGAGCGGAACGTTCGACATCGTGGTGCTCGACGTCATGCTCCCGGACGTCGACGGATTCGAGGTGTGTCGGCGGATCCGGTCCGACAGTACCGTCCCGATCGTGATGCTGACCGCCCGCGGCGAGGACGTCGACGTGGTCTCAGGCCTCGAAACCGGGGCTGACGACTACGTGGTCAAGCCGGTTCAGCCGCGGATCCTCGACGCCCGCATCAAGGCGGTACTGCGACGCACGGCCGGAGCCACGGTTCCCGAATCCGCCCGCGAGGTGCACGGCGACCTCGTGATCGACCGCGACGCGTTGACGGTCACCGAGGGTGCCCGTCGGCCCGCTCTCACCCGCACCGAGTGGCAGCTGCTGCTGGCACTCTCGGAGCGTCCCGGTCAGGTGTTCTCCCGGGAACAACTGCTCGAAAGGGTGTGGGGCTTCGACCATCTGGGTGGGTCCCGCCTCGTCGACGCCTGTGTGCAGCGGTTGCGCGCGAAGCTCGAGAAGGATCCGTCGGCACCGCGGTACGTGCAGACGGTACGCGGCTTCGGCTACCGATTCGGGCCGGTCGCATGAGCTGGCGCAGACCCGGGCTGCAGGCCCAACTTGTGGTGGTGCTCTCGGCACTCGCGTTCGTCGCCGCGGTCGCGGCCTCGGCGGCGGTGTACCTCCAGGCGCGCAACAACATCTTCTCGGCGGCCCAGGACCAGATCCTGAACGGGTTCGCCGACACCATCGACGCCGCCTCCGACTGGATCGGACCGGAGCCGACCCGCCGCGAACTGGCGGAGCTCACCATTGTCGGCGACGGCAGCGTGGCGCGCTCCGGGAACGTCCAGGTCGGCAGCTGGCCGTTCGACGTCCCCGACCCGCCGCAGGCGCTGCTGAATCGCGTGGAGCAGTCCCCGATGCCGGTCTTCCAGCGCGAGTCCGGGCACGCCGTGCCGCTCTTCTACGTCGCCGGGCAGATCCGGAACGACTGGAACAGTGAGGAGTTGACTCAACCGGTGCTGGTCACCGCCGTATACAACCTCGCGCAGGCCCAGTCCCAGATCGACAGCCTCGAGCGCCGGGCCGCAGCCGTCGCCGCCGTCGTCGCGGTCCTCGGCGCCCTGATCGGTCTGTGGATGGCACGCAGACTGGTGCTTCCGTTGCGCCAACTCAACGCGGCGGCCGCATCACTCGTCCCGGGCACACCCCGCCGCGAGCTGACCGCCGCGGCCGGACACGAACTGGCCGAGCTGGTCTCGACGTTCAACCGGACTGCGGCAGAACTCGATCGCACCGTCGCCGACCTCGCGGCCAAGGAGGCCGACGCGCGACGCTTCGTCGCCGACGTGTTCCACGAACTCCGCACGCCCCTCGCCGCGCTCGTCGCGGTCGCCGAGATCCTCGAGGACGACGCGGCGTCGATGGAGCCCGACACCGCGCGGGCGGCCCGAATCGTGAGCCGCGGCACGGAACGACTCTCCCGACTCACCGAGGACGTCATCGAGATCTCGCGCTTCGACACCGGCCGCGCCGACCTGGACCTGCACGTCCACGATCTGACGGAACTGACCCGGGAATCGCTCGGCACCCGCGGATTCGAGGACCGGGTGCGGCTGATCGACGGCACCCCCGTCCGGTGCACCGTGGACAGGCGGCGGCTGGACATCGTGATCGGGAACCTCGTGGCGAATGCGCTCGCCCACGGACGACCACCGGTCGTGATGACCGTGACCGGGGACGACGAGACGGCCGTCCTCTCCGTCACCGATCACGGCCCGCCCATCCCGGACGACCAGCGCCGACGGTTGTTCGAGCGCTTCTACAAGGCCGACGCGTCCCGCGGCGGCACCGAGGGCAGCGGCATCGGGCTGGCCCTGGTCGAGGAGAACGTCACCCTGCACGGCGGAACCATCACCGTCACATCGGGTTCCGGTGGCAACACCTTCACCGTCAGGCTGCCCCGACTGCCCCGGCTTCCCGGTCATGCGAACGAGACGTGAGCGGCGCACCCCGCCCACACAGGAGACTCACATCCCCACCTCAGGGGTCGCTCGAGGTCGGGGCATCTACTGGAACGTGCAGCACCGACCGGTGCGGTTCGAGATCACGACATGGCCCCGGCCACGGAAGGATGGCGGACTCGGCGGTGGCGGGGGGCTGGGCGGCTTCGGCAGCTAGAAATCCGGTCCGCTCGCAGGTTCCGGGTCCGCAGGTCACCGGCCCGGAACAGGCACCTGCCCGTCGCTCACAGGCCAGTCGGCGATGCTCCGCAACAGATCGTTGAGGTGGGTACAGGTGTCGACACCGCGGAACTCACGCCGGACCCGCGCCTCCACCTCTGCCAGCGCCATGCCTACGAGGCGACCGGCGCTCGCGACCGCGCCCGGGCAGTCGAACCACGGCAGCACGCGCGGCGTCGCGACGGCCTCCCGGATGACGCCGGTCTCGGCGTCCGCGACCACCGCGAGCTGGTACTCGTGGATCACGGTCTCGACCCCGTCGGCGCGGCCGTAGGTGTCGCGGAACATCGCGTCGATGTGCACCGCGCTGTCGGCGACCCAACGGTCGATGCGCCGACGTCGACGCATCGAGTGCGGGGCGAGCGGGCCCGGCAGTCGACCGAAGGCGTCGTCGATCCGCGGCGCGACCGGACCGTCCGCGACGGGGCTACGCCCACGCACCCCGATCGTCGCGATGAGGGCTCCGCGTTCGGCGTATCCGGCGCACTGGTCACCGACGGGAACGTATCCGGTACTCGCAGTTCCGCTTTGCGGATCCAACTCGTTCGCCGCGGACACCGCGTGCCCGGAGATGAGGGTGCCCAACGGCACGTCGTCGAGCAGCAACACCAGCGGCGTATCCCGGCGGACGGCACCGCCCGCGACGACCGCGCCCAGACGTCCACGGAACCCGGAGATTGCGGATTCGCCGACCAGGCCCGCGAGTTCCGGGACGGCGGGCGTGGTCTCCAGGCCGGTCAGAACGCGGCCGCGGTGGTAATCCACAGTTGCTCGGAGAGCAGCGGTTTCACGAACCGACGCAAACCGGTCCGCGTCGATCTCGAAATCCCACGCCCGCCCCGACAGTTCGAGTGCGCCGCCGATCCCGGTGGGCCGGTCCAGGTCCAGACACGTCACGCGCCGACGCGATGTCGCACGCGCCACTGGGGCCTCCGCCCGCGGTCCGCGCACGGAGCCGTGCAACGCGGGGTCCGGTACGCGCTCGCTCATGCAGACGACGGTGCCTCGGGACCCGGAAACCGTCAAGACGGGGTCTCATCCGTCGGGACGAGGGCCACGAACAGACCGGTCTTTTCGGTTTGCAATGATCGAACTCGGACAGGTTGATGAAGCGGATGTCCGTGTTTGCCCGCCATCATGACTGTCGGCGTGCACAATCGAGACCGAAACGGGGGGTGGATCTTGATGAGACAGCGTCGAGACAATCATTGTCCCGACCCCCCACCGCGCCGCAGTTCGACGTGGGCGCCACCCCGGAAGCGACTGCTCGCCCGCTTGGATCGCAACTCTCCGATCACCGTCATTCGCGCGCCACAGGGGTTCGGCAAGCTCGATCTGGTCAGGTCATGGCTGGATACTGCTCGTTCGGACTTCCGTGCGGTGCTGTGGATTCCAGCCCCCACCGGGGCTCCGGATTCCGAAGCGTTCTGGACCACGGTGATGGATCGGATCCGCACTGCGGGCGTCATTGCCGGGGAAACGAATCCGGATGGCGATGCCACCTCGGCGGCCGAGTCGGTCCGCGAGTTCCTTGCGCGGAGCGGGGCGCCGGTACTTCTCGTGCTGGTGCGGGTCGATCTGGTTCGTGACGACCGGATCGAGGAGGAGATTCTCCACCTGCTCGACCGCTGCCACAACGTCAACATTGTCGCGACCACGTGCGGACGGTCGCTGTTCGGCGATCCGATCCGTGTGGAACCGACGCACGAATTGATTCTCACGCGCGATCTTCTCTACACCCGCGAGGATGCCCGAGAGCTGTTCGCACACTCCGAAATCGAGCTCGAGCCGGGCGAACTGGAGTACATCCTGGAGCGCGTCGGCTCGTTGCCGGCGCTCATGCGTGTCGCGGTCGTGGTCGCCAAGACGCTGCCCGACCTCGCGGGTCGGCGGGCGCTGCTCGCGCATCGGCTCGACAACGCGATCGACCGATACGTGCATTCCACTGTCCTCGCACGCCTTTCGGTTGACGCCGATCGCAATTTCGTCATCGCGGTGGCATCTGCCCGCGTCATCACTCCGGACGTCGCGACACTGCTCACCGGGGTGGACGACGCGGCCCGGCGTCTCGAGTCTCTCGAATCCGCCGGAATCGTCAACCATTGCGAGACGGCGTTCGAGGACGCCTGGGAGTTCGCCCCCGCGATCCGGGACCGGCTGATCGCCGCCCAGGAGTCGGTCGGCATCCAGCCCGCGCAGAACCTGACGAAACTCGCCCGTCATTCGCTGGAACGAGGGGACGTCGCCGGCGGCCTGGCGTACGCGGCCGAAGCCCGTGACTGGGATCTCGCGATCGATCTGATCGACACGCACTGGGTCGGTCTCGTCGGAAGTCATCTCACCGTACTGCGGGCAGTCCTCCGTGTAGTGCCGGAGGAGCGGCTCGCGTCGCGTCCCGCGATCAAGGCCGGACGCGACCTGTTCACGGCCCTCGACACGCAGTCCACGATTCCGGAGAGCGTCCTGCCCGACGATCCGAGGGACGTCGAGACATCCGGAGCCGCTCCGGCTGCCGAGCACGCGCTCGCCGTCGGTTGCGTACAGGCCCTCATGCTGCGGCTGGCGGGCGAGCACGAGCGCGCTGCGGAGTTGACGCGCCGGCTGTCGCACCTTGTCCGCGGGGCACTGGACGCCCGGCCCGACGAGATCGGACCCCAGCTTCCGGGCATGCGGCTGCAGTGGGGGATCACCTACCAACTCGCGGGGGCGTTTCCCGAGTCCACGGTCGAGCTCCGCCTCGCCCATCGCGGCGCCCTGGCACAACGGATCCGTGTCGGGGCCCGCCACGCCGCCGGCAACTCCGCGATGAACTGGGCTGTCGTCGGCGAACCGGGACGCGCCACGGAATGGCTCGAACTCGAGGACGCCCATCCGGACCCGGACGGCTGGCTCGAACCGCGCGCCAAGGTCGGCGGTCTCGTCGCCCGCACCCTGGTGGCGGTGGACCGGCTGGACTTCACGGCGGCGGCCGCCTGGCTCGACGAGCTGGGTGAGGCGTCCGGGCGAGAAGAGCTGTGGCCGTTCGTGACCTATGCGCACGGACGCTTCGCGTTGGCCGCCGGTCAAGCGCATGCCGGAATGGCCGTCCTGCAGCGGGCGATCGCATCGCATGCCGCGGTGCTGCGCCCGGGATCGACGATCGATCTGGTGCTGACGGCCCTCGAGGTCGATCTGCGCCTGGCGCTCGGCGAAGGCAACCGGGCGCTGTCCGTCCTCTCCACGCAGACTCCCGACGAGCCGATCCTCGCGGCGACCGCGGCCCGCGCCCGCCTGCTCACCGGTGCGCCGGCGGCAGCACTGGCGCTGTGCCGCAAGTTCGATTGGTTCAGCTACCCGTTCACCCGCACCCAACTGGAGGCGCTGCTCGTCGAGGCCGCCGCCCATCGGGCCCTGGGTGAGAACGCCGCCGCGACACGGGCCTGGCAACGCGCCGCCGCCATCGCCGACCGCGCCGGGCTGGTGAGCACGCTCGCGACGGTGCCGCGAGAGTTGTTGGCAGCGCTCGACGCCGCCGCGGCGAACCCGTCGTCGACCGCGCGCGTCCTGCTCGCGTCCGATGCGCCCGAGATGTACCCGGCGGCCGTACATCACGTCGACCTCACCGCGCGCGAGCGGGCCGTGCTCGCCGAACTGGCGGTGGGTCTGTCGACGGTCGAGATGGCCCGCAAGCTGTTCGTCTCGACCAATACGATCAAGAGCCAGTTGCGGTCGCTCTACCGGAAGATCGGCGCCCACTCCCGCGACGAAGCGTTGGAGATCGCGTACCGCACCGGTTTGATCGACTGAAGGCCGTTCGAGAGGAACCCCGACATGCACGACCCCCTAGGCGCGACGTCGCCGGCAGGCCCCACGGCCCGCTCCACCGGACACTTCGCCGACCTCGACTTCGCGGGGTTCTGGAACGACGGCGACTACTCCTGCGAGAACTATCTCGAACCCACACCGAGCGACGAGCTGATCGCGGAGGTCGAAGCAGAGCTCGGCTACCGGCTGCCCGACTCCTATGTGGAGCTGGCGCGGATGCGCAACGGCGGCATGGTCGAGCGCTCGTGCCATCCGACGGACGAGCCGACGGGTTGGGCCGAGGATCACATCCAGATCACCGGCATCTACGCGATCGGCCGGACGGCGACCTATTCGCTGTGCGGCGAGCTGGGCTCGGCGTTCATGCGCGACGAATGGAACTACCCCGACATCGGCATCGGCATCGCCGACACCCCGAGCGCCGGTCACGAGCAGATCATGCTCGACTACCGCGCATGCGGCCCCACCGGCGAACCGTGCGTGGTCCACGTCGACCAGGAGGCCGACTACGCGATCACTCCCGTCGCACCCGACTTCGCATCTTTCGTCCGAAACCTGGTGAGCGAGGACGAGTTCGACGACAGCGCGGAAACCCTCGCCGCCGACCTCGAGACGGTGCGGCTCGGCACGCTGTCGCCGATCGTGCGACGCGCTCTCGACGCCGCCGACCTGCCGGACGGTGAGGCCGTCGTCCGCGCACTCGCGGAACGGATCGTGGAGGCGAAGGGCTTCTACTCGCTGCACGCCGACCCCGACTCGCACCTGATGTACGACGCGATGTTCTGGCTGTACTCGCACCTGACGACCGCCACATCGTTCGAGGACTTCGTCCACAGAGCCGAGGGACAGACCGACTACGCCAGGCCCTGCTACACCCTCATGGTCACCACGCGCTTCGTCGACGATCCGTACGGGTTCTGCACCGGCGGCTACGCCGAGGGATTCCTGCGCGACTGGTGGGATGCGCGGATTCAGGCCGGGCACATCGTCCCGTCGGGCGCGGGCTACCGGCTCGATCCGGAGTACGCGACGCAACTCGTCCGGGTTCTGCGCGCCGTCGCCGGCACCTTGTAACCGCGTAACCGCGTATCGGTAGATCCGCACCGCAGCGCCTACCCGCCCTGCTTCAATCAGGTATGGGCCCACGCACCGGGCAGTCGATCGGATCCAGGGCGACACTCGTCCTGGCGACGCTGTCGGCCGGTCAGTTCCTGATGACCCTCGACAGCTCGGTCATGAACGTGTCGATGGCGATGGTCGCGTCCGACCTCGGAACGACGATCACCGGCATCCAGACGGCGATCACGCTGTACACGCTCGTGATGGCGACGCTGATGATCACCGGCGGCAAGATCGGGAGCATCGTGGGCCGCCGCCGGGCGTTCGCGATCGGGCTCGTCGTCTACGGGGCCGGGTCGCTCACCACCGCCCTCGCGCCCAATCTCACGGTCCTGCTGATCGGCTGGTCGCTACTCGAGGGCATCGGTGCGGCACTCATCATGCCCGCCATCGTCGCGCTGGTCGCATCCAACTTTCCTCCCGAGAGACGTTCGAGCGCATACGGATTGGTCGCCGCGTCGGGCGCGATCGCGGTCGCGGCGGGTCCGCTGATCGGCGGTGCCGTGACCACCTTTGCATCGTGGCGGTACGTCTTCGCCGGCGAGGTGGTGCTGGTCCTGGTGATCCTGCCGGTGCTCCGCCGGATCGAAGACACGCCGCCGTCCCGGGTGCGCCTCGACATCATCGGCTCGCTGCTGTCGGTGCTCGGTCTGGGACTCGTCGTGTTCGGTGTGCTGCGGTCCGGCGAATGGGGCTGGCTGCGCAACCGACCCGGCGGGCCCGAGATGTTCGGTCTGTCCCCCGTGTTCTGGCTCGTCGTGTCCGGACTGCTCGTGGTCTACGCATTCATGCGGTGGGAGGCGCGCCTGACCCGGCTGGGGCGGGAACCGCTTCTCGACACCCGCCTGCTCGGCAACCGGCAACTGTCCGGCGGCCTGACGATGTTCTTCGCGCAGTTCCTGGTCCAGGCCGGTGTCTTCTTCGCAGTGCCGCTGTTCCTGTCCGTCGTCCTCGAACTCAGTGCGCTGCAGACCGGGATCCGCCTGCTCCCGCTGTCGATCGCGCTCCTCCTGGCCGCCGTCGGTATCCCCCGGGTGCGGCCGCACGCGTCGCCGCGACGCGTCGTCCGCCTCGGGTTGGGGTCCATGATCATCGGCATCCTCATCCTCGCGGCCGGCATGAATCCCGGAGCCAACGCCGGCATCGTCGCCGTCCCGATGCTCCTGATGGGGCTGGGCCTGGGGGCGCTCGCGTCACAACTGGGCGCGGTCACCGTGTCGGCGGTGCCCGATGCACGCAGCGCCGAGGTGGGTGGTCTGCAGAACACCGCCACCAACCTCGGCGCGTCTCTCGGCACCGCACTCATCGGATCGGTCCTGATCTCGACCCTCACCGCGTCGATCATCACCGGAATCCAGAACGATCCGCGGGTCCCCGAAACCGTGCAGCAGCAGGCCGAGACCGATCTCGCGAGCGGCGTGCCCTTCCTCAGCGACACCCAACTCGACGCCGATCTGCGCGACGCCGGTGTGGATCCGAACACCGCGAGCGCGGTCGTCGACGCGAACTCCGACGCCCGGCTCGAGGCCCTGCAGAGCGCGCTCTCGGTGGCCGCGCTGCTGGCCGTCGCCGCCCTGTTCGGCACCGGGCGGATACCTCGCAGGCCGGTCGGATCCGCCGAGGAGAACGCCGACGAGTGAGGCCCGTCAGGCCCGCGAACACAGAATCCCGTTGGGCGACAGTCACTCCGGGCGCATCGAGCCCGTCTCGTTGAACCGCTGGTGGAACGACAGCGCCTCGCCCAGCAGGTGCGGGGTGTGGCCGGCCGACGGGTACGCCTCGGCGCGGTCGACATAGTCGAGCAGCATGGCCCGGTAGTCGGGGTGCGCGCACTTGTCGATCACGACGCGCGAGCGCTTGCGCGGCGAGAGCCCGCGCAGATCGGCCAGGCCGTGCTCGGTGACGAGCACCTGGACGTCGTGCTCGGTGTGGTCGACGTGCGGGACCATCGGCACGATCGACGAGATCGCGCCGCCCTTCGCGGTGGACGGGCTCAGGAACATCGACAGGTAGCCGTTGCGGGCGAAGTCGCCCGAGCCGCCGATACCGTTCATGATCTTGGTGCCCATGACGTGCGTCGAGTTCACGTTGCCGTAGATGTCGGCCTCGAGCATGCCGTTCATCGCGATGATGCCGAGACGGCGAACGATCTCCGGGTGGTTGCTGATCTCCTGCGGCCGCAACACGATGTGCTTGCGGTAGAAGTCGATGTTCGACATCAGTTCGTCGATGCCCTCCTCCGACAGCGCCAGCGACGTGGCCGACGCGTACCGGACGGTGCCGTGCTTGATGAGGTGCAGCATCCCGTCCTGGATCACCTCGGAGAAGCACGTCAGGCCCTTGTGCGGTCCGGCATCCAGACCCTGCAGCACCGCGTTGGCGACGTTGCCGATGCCGGACTGCAGCGGCAGCAGGCCGTCGGCGGGCAGCCGCCCCTTCGACACCTCGTACTCGAAGAAGTCGAGCACGTGCGCCGCGATGGCCTGGCTCACCTCGTCCGGCGGGGTCAGCGGGCTCGCGCTGTCGCGGGCGTTCGTCTCGACGACGGCGACCACCTTGTTCGGATCCACCCGCAGCGTCGGCTGGCCGATGCGGTCCTCCACCGAGATCAGCTGGATCGGCTTGCGGTACGGCGGCAGCGCGGTGCCGTAGTAGACGTCGTGGATGCCGGCCATCGCGTCGGGCACCCACGAGTTCACCTCGAGGATGACCTTGTCGGCGACGTCGAGCCAGGTCTTGTTGTTGCCGATCGACGCGGACGGGACCAGCTCGCCGGACTCGGTGATCCCGGCGACCTCGACGACGGCGACGTCGACGTTGCCGTAGTAGCCCTCCCACACCTGCTGCGCGACGTGCGAGAGGTGGATGTCGACGTAGTCCATGCGGCCGCTGTTGATGTTGCGGCGCGCGGTCGGCTCGGACTGGTACGGCATCCGCAGCGAGATGCCGTCGACCTCGGCGAGGAGGCGTTCGGTGCCCGCCGACACCGAGGCTCCGGTCAGGAGGTTGATGGTGAAGTTCGACCCGGCACCGCGGACGGCGTGGATGCGGTCGGCGAGGGCCGGGACGATCGCCTTGGGCGTGCCGGCGCTGGCGAACCCACTGATCGCGACGGTGTCGTGGGGGTGGATGAACTTGACGGCCTCCGCGGCGGAGGTCACCTTGTTCCGGAAACCCGAATTGCGGATCCGGGTCGGGTTCGACAGGGAACCGGCTTCGTCCATGCGCGAGGTCACAGTGACAAGGCTAACTCTCGACCTGCCGATGAAATGTCCGCCTCTATTGATCAAAATGTCTCTGACGTGCGGGTTTCGTTCCGCAATGCGCGCGGAGATCGGTGACGCGCCCGAAACGTGCGACGAGCGTGCACATCGCCGCGACGAACAGCGTTCCCCGGTTCAGCCGAACACCCAGTTTCCAAGAACCATGTAAGCCGCGGTGCCACCGACGATGCTGAGCAACGCGTGACGGCGCCACAGGTGCAGACCCACGGTGACGGCCAGCGCGACCACCGCCGGCACCAGCGACGACGGCGTCGCCGAGACGTTCCGCAGCGTGTACACCGCGAGGATCAGCATGATGCCCACCGGCATGTGTATGCCCAGGTAGTGCACCAGCGCCGACGAACGCAGCGGGGCGACGATCGCGAACGGCACGGCGCGCAGCGCGAAGGTGACGGCCATGATCACCGCGAGGGCGGTCAGGATGTACGCGACGTCAGGCATCGACGGCGTCCTTCCCGCTCCGGCGGTGCAGCAGGAAACGGACCAGCAGCGCTGCCACGAACAGCGTCATCGCGACCATCAGCATCTGTTCGCGCGCGATGACCAGGGCCACCAGCGCGCTCAGCAGCGCCAGGATCGGGGTGGGGATGTCCCGGCGGGCGCGGAACGCGTCCAGCGCCAGCACCACGAACAGGGCGGTGAGCGCGAAGTCCAGGCCGACGAGTTGCATCGGGATCGCGTTGCCGACGACGGCACCGACGACACCGCCGAGCACCCAGTACAGCTGGCAGAACACCTGGATGAAGAGGACGCGGCGACTGCTCAGATTGTCGGGATCCTTGCCCGCGGTGACCGCGTACGCTTCGTCGGTGAGCGCGTACATGCTGTAGACCTTCGCGAGACGTCCACGCACCCGGTGCAGCGGGAACGACAGCCCGTAGAACACGTGCCGGAAGTTGACGAGGAACGTCGTCATCGCCACCGACGCGAGCGGCGTGACCGCCAGCACCAGCCCGATCGCGAGGAACTCGAGCGAGCCGGCGTAGATCGTGAGCGAGAAGATCGGCGCCCACCACCACGCGAACCCGGACTGGACCAGCAACAGGCCGAACGCGAGCCCGAGCGGGAACAGCCCGAACCCGACGGACACGGTGTCGCGGGCCGCCGCGCGGACATCGGACCGGCGCGACTCGGCGGGGGAGGTTTCGAGGCCCGGGAGGCCCGGGAAATACTGCTCGGGAAACGCGCTGGTCACGAGGCAATAATAGTGCGGAGTCGATGGCATGTGATTGCCGGATATTGCCCCCGGAGGCGATGGGGCGCAATATTCTGCTGTGGATGATCTCGATCGCGCAATATTGCGCGAGTTGCGTTCGAACGCCCGGCTCACCAATGCCGAACTGGCCGATCGGGTCGGGCTGACGCCGTCACCGTGCCTGCGGCGGGTACGACGGCTCGAGGCCGACGGCGTCATCGTCGGCTACCAGGCCGTCGTCGACCCGGACGCCGTCGGACGCGGATGCGAGGTGATCGTCAACGCCGAGATCGTGTCGCAGGACCGCAAGACGGTCGAGCAGTTCGAGAACGAGGTGGGCGCCTTCGACGAGGTGGTGGAGTTCCGCCGCATGATCGGCCTGCCCGACTACTTCATTCGCGTCGCCGTCGCCGACCTCAACGCGTTCGAGGTGTTCCTGCGCACCAAGCTGATGGAACAGCCGGCCATCTCGAAGATCGAATCGCACCTGACGATGAAGAAGTTGAAGGGTTGAGCAGTTTACAGGAACCGGGGCAGTCGGTTTCGATGAATCGCGCAATCCGGATGAGCTCGCGCAATATTTCACCCTGCCGCCACCCCCACTCCCGCCCCGCCCGAGGGCGCGTCTGTAACTAGCTTTGTACCCATCGGCCGTCGGGGCGCTGAGGAGTACGGAAACAATGGTCATCGCTTTCGGCATGCGCGCCCACGGGCGGGCACAGGCCATTCACCAGATCGAGCAGGGTCTCCAGAACGCCGCCGCAGGCTCGGGCTCGGCGCTCGTCGTGACGGGGACGCGGCGGTCCGGGCGCACCCACTTTCTCGACGAGGTGTACCGGATGCACGAGGGCCGGACCGCCTTCGTCACGGGCCTTCGCGAATCCGACCTTTCGCCGCTCGCTGCTTTTCTCCCGCTTTTCACCCGCATCGGGGTCGACGGGGACGCCCTGGTCGGGGCAATCCCCAATGACCGCAAGCCGGCAGTGGACGATGTCGGGGCAATCATCGGCGACCGTGTGTTGTCCGCCCTCGAATCCTTCGACACGGGCGAGTTCCCGTTGCTCGTTGCCGTTGACGACGCCGACCTCCTACCGCCGTCGTGTATCGCGATCCTCGGCTACGTGGCTCGACGCCTCGCGAAGTTGCGGGTGTTCGTCGTCCTGGCCTCCGGGCCCCGGGTCGATCCCCGCCTCCAGGCGCTCCCCCAGCTGCCCATGTACACGATGACGCTCGCCGAATCGGGCGCGTTCGTCGAGTCGGCGACCGGCGGCCGGCCGCCGCTGTCCACAATCATCGAGCTGCACCGCATCGGCCGCGGGAACCCCGTCGATATCGGGGAGCTGTGTGAGCATCTGACCACGGCCCAGCTCCACGGACATTCGGTACTCCCGAAACCAGTTGCGTTGGCGCACAATCGCACCGATCGGTGGCGCACCGCCTTCGGGTGCCTGACCGCCGCGCAGCGAGCCGCCCTCACCGTGCTGTCGATAGCCGGGGCGGTGGAGCCCGATCGACTGGTCGAGACGCTCCGGTCGAAGTTCGGTTCGGACATCGACCTGGACCACGAGATTGCCACCCTCGTGCGTGCGGACCACATCCAGTCGATTCGTCACCAGGTGCACGTCCACAGCCACCTCGACCGCGCCGCGATCTATACGATCGCCCCACCGAAGCTGCGGGTGGAATGCCATCGCGTCGTCGACAGCCACTCGTTGCTGCGCGAGCGACCCGCTCTCGCAGCCGCGAACCGGGTATTTATCGGCGAGCCGGTGGATATGCACACCGACGAGATCATCCGCCGGATGGCTGAATTGGCCAAGTCCGGAGAGGTTGCGCTCGCGATCCACACCATTCGCAGGGTTCTCGACACACTCGACACGTCGGACGAGACCCACCAATCGCGTCTGGCGGCCCATGCGCTACGAATCGCGACCTCGTGGGGATACTTCGCCGACGCCACCCAGTTCGCCGACTGCATCGAGCCGCAGCTCCTGCGCCCGGATGAGGCCGCCGCCGCCGTGGCCACCCAGCTTTTCCTGCGCTATCTGCGGGATGAACGGTTCGACGACGAGTGGGTTCGGAACACCGTGACCGCGCTCGCGTCTCGATGCCCGCATTCCGCATCCACGCTCGCCGGCGTCGCGGGCTACCTCCACCTGTGTCGACACGAGCAGGAACAGGCGCACCTCGTGCTCGCCGCCGCCGAATCGGCGGACCTCCGCGAGTCCGACCCGGCACCGACCGCGTCACTCGCGAAGGCCCATCTCGCGATTACCGATGGTTCGTCGGAGCTCGCGAGCCATCGGCTGTCGTCGAGTGCGGTCACCGACCGCATGAACGACCATCGGGTGGGGTCCGCGATGTCGGCGCACCTGCTGCAGCAGCTCGGTCGCCACAGCGAAGCGGGCAACAGCCTCGGACGACTCTCGACGCAGGCCACCTCTCCGGTGGAACGCACGGTTGTGATGACACTGCAGGTGGACGGCGAGCTGTTCGCCGGAAACATCGACGCGGCCCGCCTGCTGTGGGACGAAAGCCAATCCCTCGTCCCGGCTGAAGACTGTCTGCCCTCCCTGCGCCTGTGTCAGCGCATCCAGATCCTCGGGCTCTCCGGACGATTCAACGAAGTCGACGACCTCGTCGACCGAATCCGATCGACACCGTCGTCACACGCTCACCGCGCCAACGAGTCGCGCCTGCGGTGGGCACTCGGTCAGATCGCCCTGATGCGCGGCGACTACGAATCCTCGATTTCGTTGCTGGAGCAGAGCTTCGACCTCGACGGCCAGGTCGGCGGACACTGGCAGCTGCAACGACAAGTGGATCTGATCGAAGTGTTCGTACGCTCGGGCGAGCCCGAGATGGCCGAGCGGGTGCTGCGCACGCTCGGGTTGCGCCTGGCCGGCCGACACTCGCCCAGCACCACCGTGACCCTCGCCCGCGGTGAACTGCTCGTCGCGAAGTCGCCGGAGGAAGCGCGCATGGCGCTGTCACGGGCACTGGGTCCTCGGACCGCGCCGGCGCCGACCCTCGAACGTGCGCGCGCGCATGCGATCTATGCCGATCGACTGCATGCCGATTCGGAGGTCACCTCGTATCGGCACCACCGCCGGACGGCACGCTCGCTGTTCGCCCGGATCGGGGCGGTGGGATGGCTCGACGCCGCCAGAGCGACACGGGAGACCTCGGCCGCCGACCAGCCTCCCGTCCCGAGTCTCGCTCAGTTGACCGAGCAGGAGAACGAGATCGTCGGTCTGGTGCTCCAGGGTCTCCGCAACCACGACATCGGGCGTCGAACGTTCATCTCACAACGCACGGTCGAGAAGCGACTGACCGGGGTGTTCCGGAAGCTCGGAATCCGTTCACGGGCAGAGCTGTTCGCTGTCGCAGCGGCAGAGCGCACCTAGGCCGGAACCGAATCCGGCGCCAGACCTCTCGCGCGTTCCCCTCCGGCCGGCGAGGCGTCCGTCCGGGGCCGAACGTACGCGATGTACGGACCTAGTGCGGTAGCGCGCACAATATCCGCACCAGGCAGCGGATTTCTCCCCGCATTCATAAAGTCGACTCATGACGATCGCCCGGGGGAGGTCGACGCTGTGGCGACTGGACCTGTCGGCGCGGCGCGAATGCGAACCGGGGTCGTGGAGATCGGACCGCGTTGGCAATAGGGGAAGTAACGGATGATTTCCGAATGGAGGCTCGAAGGGCCCGAGGGTCTGCGTCAGATCCGCCAGCACACGTGGGTAGAGGTACGGCATCCCGACGGGTTCTACGCTCACGGGGTGACGGTGTCGTCGGCGACAACGACGATCAGTCGCATGAGCCTGTCCCCTCACCGTCAGATTGGACCTGGATCCTTCGAGGCTGGACACAACTCGGCGTGCGTGATCCTGAACGGCGCGGTGGCTCGGGTCGCGGATTCGGTTCCGGAACAGCTGAACCGGGGCCAGGTGTACTCACCTCAACGTGGTCCGCACGATTCGGTGGAAGTGGTCACACCCACGGAACTCATCATGGTCAACCCACGGCGATTCACTCCGAAACAGCCATCCCCACTCGCCGGCGGGAACGCATTCGACAGCTGGCGAATGCCTGAGCACTCACTCTCGCTGTTCGAGTCTCTCTGCGACTGGTTGTACACAACGTCGACCGATGTTCCGACAGCTTCGATCGAGGCCGCCGAAACGGCACTGCTGACACTCCTCGACCAGCCCCTCCAGGACTACACACGTCATGGGCTTCGCGACTCGGTACATGCTGTCGTCTTCGAGGAAGCCATGCGGATCGTCGATACGGAGTTCCGCGACTCTGACCTCAACGCACCGTCGCTCGCGAAGCGTCTGCAAGTCTCGCTCCGAACCCTGCACCGCGCCTTCGAATCGCGCGCGATATCGATCTCTAAAGAGATCCGTCGCCGGCGAATCGAATACGCGGAGGCCCTCCTCCTGAACCCTCGCTACTCGCACGTGCCGGTCTCCGAGATCGCGAAGATCTGCGGTGCTCCGTCCATTGGATACCTGCGGACAGGCATCAAGGAGAAGCACGACCTCAGCCCGTCGCAGCTGCGCGAGATGTGCAGGGTCGGCGTACCGAGCGCGTAGCGCAATCGAAAGATGGGTCCAGGCCGCGACAGGATGTCGCGGCCTGGACCCCTTTCATCGACCGGTCACAGAAGTGACTCGTCGACAGGGATGAACAGACCCTCGATGAGTTCCCCAACGGCCCGCGTGCGATGCCCCTTCCCGACCGTGTCGGCCACCAGCACGAGGTCGCCGGGCGCGAAGCGACGCACGGCACCACTCGTAACCTCGACGTCAATGGCTCCGCGCAGCATCGCGATCCATTGGGTGCGTGGGGCCGGATGGGGATCCGCGTCGAACTCCGGCGAAAGCAGGTACAGCGCCCCTTCCGTTGACGCAATCCCTGCGACACCAAGTGGCGGTAGCGCCTGAGCAACATGCTGCGGGGTGAGGGCAAGCTCCGCGTCCACGAACACCGAGTCTCCGTTTTCGTTGACGGCAACTCGCGTGTATCGCTTCATAGTCGACGCACAGTTCATGTCTACATCCTTGGATAGAAGTGGGTGGGTTGATGGCGGCTGCGCTTTGTTAAAGGCGCTCTCACTCATGACTTACGCTCCCGGTGTGCGATCACCGAGACAATGAAGCCAACGATCGAGCGCACTTGCCGTGTGCACAACGTGTTGATCGATGATCGAGAAATGATCACCAGGTACCTCGAGAATTCGATCAGGAAGCCTCCATGGCGTCGGATCGAGTCCGTCGAGCGACGGGTCCAACGGGCGGTCCGCTCGGATCAGGAGTGCGCTGGCATCGATCTCTCCCGGCTTCCACTCAGGGAACAGACGCAGGTAGAGCCCCATCGAGAGCAGAGCGGGATCATCGATGACGACCTTTTGTTCCTCGAGTAGTTGCCCCGTCACCACAGAGAAGACACGGTGTGCCTGTTCCTCGGTGAGGGGGTACGAGTCCAGCAGGGCAACTCCGACGGGGCCGTCACCTTCACGCTCCAATTGCTCAACGATTGCACGCGCCACGATGCCGCCACTCGAGTAGCCGACAAGAACGATCGGAGCACCATCGGCCGCTAGGCGGACCGCACGCGTGAGCGCGTCGACGGCCGATTCCCACGAGTCGGGTATCCGGTCCCCCCCTCGTTGCCCGGGGAGTACGAGCGCCGAAACACGGCGTGGAGCGGGAAAGGCACGTGCGAGTCGCGCAAACTGATGCGGGCCCGACCCCACCACGAAGGAGGGCACGCAGAAGATGTGCGGCCCTTCGCCTTCGCTGACGATCGGCACGACCGTCGCCGGACGCGCCGTCACCTCAGGCCGGTCCGACGAGGTCCGGAAGCGGGAGACCTCGATCAGCATCTCGATTGCTTTGTGCAATAGACCATCCTCGTGGGCCTGTCGGGTCAGGTCGGTCAGTGTTCCTTCGCCCCGAGTCGATCCAGAAGCCGATCGAAGTTCGCCCTTCTGCTCTTCGTACGACACCACGAGCACCTGGACGAGGTCGACCACCGTGGGGCTTTCAAGGACGCGGAGTGCCGTCAAGTCCAGCTCGGTCGCCCGCTTCAGGCGACTACGTAGCTCGGTGACCGTGAGCGAGTTCAGGCCGAGCTCCAGCAAACCGGCACCCGGGGCGACAGTCTCCGAGGAGGTGTTCCCGAGAACGCGGCCGATCTCGTCGATCACCAGATCGGTGAAGGCGGCTTCCCGCTCGTGTGGATCCATCTCGGCGTATCTTGCCGCCGCCGATTGCACAGTGCCGGCATCCTGCACCGACGAAAGGGCCTCGTCGATCACCCGCAGGTGGCCGGCATCGTTGGTGAGGGTGAGCCAGTAGTTCTGGTGTTGGAACGGATACGTCGGGGGAACTACCGCCGTCGCGGTGATGGTGGTCGCGGGTGGGGTGATCTCGACACCACAGGCATCGAGGACGGCCAGAGCCCGCTCCACGGTCCTGCCCTCCCCATGCCGGGAATCGAGAGTGTGTGTGATGGTGATGTTCTCGTCGTCGAGGGAGTGTTCGACCAGTGTCGCCAACGTCCGCTCCGGACCCACCTCGAGGAACCGCGTCACACCCAACC